>NZ_LHVN01000043.1:0-72312 GCF_001269815.1 Pseudomonas sp. P1.31
CCGGCGGAAAACTTGGTGCGCCAGCAGCTGGCTTTTCAGGATTTCATCCAAGACTTCAACCACCACCGACCGCATACCGCGCTGGGCATGAAACCACCGGCATCTGTCTATAGCCCGTCGATACGCGCTTATCCGGGTTACTTGCCTGCGCTTGAATATGGTTCCGATGTTGAAGTGCGCAAGGTTCGGTCAAATGGGGAAATCAAATGGAAAGGACAGCTGATTTTTCTAGGAGAGGCTCTGATTGGAGAGGACATCGCGCTGAAGGAGGTGGCTGATGATGCTTGGGAACTGTATCTTTGCAGCCACTGTTTAGGCAGGCTTGAAAGGGGCGCCAAACGCGTTTCAAGCCTGTAAAGGTGTAAACGATGTCCCCGGTCTAATTTGTAAAGGATGTACCGGTCTCTACAGTGAGGGCGACAATCACCCTGCCGACAACAAAACCTCAGCCTTGCGCTTGAGCACCGCCAAATCCATCACCGGCACCGCCCTCTCCTTGGCCAGCTCATCCCACTGCCGCATCCGCAGACTGACCGCACACAACGGATCCCGCTCAAACACCTCCGCCTCCGCCTCCGTCATCACCCCACCCTGATACTCCAGCGTCCGCCGACTCGCCTCACTCAGCCGCTCGAAATACCCCGGCTCACGCAACGTCAGATACCGCTTGGCCTGCACGTGATATTCCACCAGCCGCGCCATACGTTCGCTGAAACCGGCCTCGCGCAAATAATCCGCACCCAGCCGTTCATGGCTGACCACGCCATAGCCGCCCATGTTCTCCGCGCCTTCGCCACACAAATGGCCGATGTCATGGAAGAACGCCGCCAGCACCACTTCATCATCAAAACCCTCGGCGATCGCCAGTTCAGCGGCCTGGGACATGTGCTCGATCTGTGACACCGGTTCGCCGATGTAATCGCTGGTGCCAAAACGCTCATACAGCGCGAATACCGTGGCGACGGTTTGTTCGTGACCTGTCATCAAATTTCCTCCAACAACTGTGCAACGTTGCGTTCGGCCATCGCCGGGCCGACGCTCATGCCGACGCCGGTGTGCATCAGCGCCACACTCAACCCCGGTGCCGGGCGCAGCAACGAAAATGGCCCCGGCCCCCGAGCACCATAGACGCCCTGCCAGCGCTCGACCACTTGCACCTTGCAGCCCAGGGTCTGCTCGGCCAATTCGATCATCCAGTTGTCCACTTGCTCGGCGTTGAACGGTGAAGCGTCGCTGCCGTAATGGTGCGAGTCGCCGATGATCAGTTCGCCGTACGGCGTCGGGCTGATCAGCAGGTGGATGCCGTTGTCGTGCAGGTGCGGTTGTTCACGCAGGATCTGCGCCTGCACCGCCGCCGCTTCCGGTAGATCGGCGAAGGCGCCGTAGTGCACGCAGCTGAGGCCGGTGAGCAAGGCGTGTTGCAGATTCAGCTCGGTCGCAGGTTTGGCGCGGAGCATTTGCAGACGGCAGATTTGCGGGTCGAGCGCGGCGATTGGTTCGGCCAGCAGGGTTTGATAATCGTGGCCGGAGCAGACGATGATCTGCTCGGCGGTAAAGCTGCCGGCGGTGCTGTGCAAGCGCCCCGGCTCGACGTCGCGTACGAGCGTGGAGAAGTGAAACTCGACGCCGAGGTCGCGACGCAGGTAATCAATCAGCGCCGGGATCGCTTCGCGCGAATACAGCTGTTGATCGTCGATGCCATGAAGCGCGGCGCGGTGATGGCGGAACTGGCCGTTGTAGAGATCGCGCAGGGCGGCACCGCGCAGCAGGTCGACGTTGTAGTTGTGTTCAATGGCGCGAGTGGCGCAGAAGGTTTCGAGCAGGTGTTCTTCGGCTTCGGTTCTGGCGAACAGGTAAGAACCGTTGCGCTTGATTTGCAGCCCGGCGAGTTGCGCCCAATCGCCCCAGATCTCGCGGCTGGCCTTGGCCAGTTCAAGCATCGGGCCGGGCGGCTGGCCGGTGACCAAGGCCTGACCGAAGTTGCGCACCGAGGCGCCGAGGGGCGTGGCGGTGCGTTCGAAAACGGCGACCTTGAGGCCGCGTTTGGCAGCGGCGTATGCGTGCGATAGGCCGAGAATGCCGGCGCCGACGATGAGCAGGTCTTTGTGGTGTGTCATGAGGCTACCTCGATGATCGTTCCCACGCTCCGCGTGGGAATGCAGCCAAGGACGCTCTGCGTCCATAGTGACGCGGAGCGTCACGGGATTCATTCCCACGCGGAGCGTGGGAACGATCAGTGTGGGAGCGAGCTTGCTCGCGAAGGGGCCCTGTCAGTCGATAAAGATCTTACTTGGCAGCCACTTTCTCGGACTTGCCGTCATAACGCTTGCGCCACTCAGTCAGAATCTCGTCGCGATTCTTCGAGGCCCAGGCAAAGTCGTTCTTGATCAGACGCTGCTCATAATCCGCCGGCAATTCAGTCTGCGGCTTGGCAATCCCCGGCTGCGCAAGAACAGCGAAGTTCTCCTTGTACAGATCCATCGCCTCAGCACTCGCCGAGAAGTCCGCCAGTTTCTTCGCCGCTTCTTCATGCGGCGTGCCTTTGATCACCGCAGTCGCTTCGATCTCCCAGCCCAGACCTTCCTTCGGCAGGATGATGTCCAGCGGCGCGCCTTGACGCTTGAGCTGTACCGCTGGGTATTCAAAGGAAATCCCGATCGGAAACTCGCCCGCCGCCGCCAGTTTGCAAGGCTTGGAACCGGAGTGAACGTACTGGCCGATGTTCTGGTGCAGACCGTCCATGTACGCCCAGCCCTGCTTCTCGCCGAAGGTTTGCAGCCAGGCGCTGACGTCGAGGAAACCGGTGCCGGACGACGCCGGGTTCGGCATAACAATCTTGCCCTTGTACTCAGGCTTGGTCAGATCCTGCCAGCTCACTGGCTTGGTCAAACCCTGCTTCTCGGCTTCGACAGTGTTGAAGCAGATGGTCGCAGCCCAGACGTCCATGCCGACCCACGCTGGCGGGTTGGCGGCATCGCGGTAATTCGCGCCGATCTTGCCGAGATCCTTCGGCGCGTAGCTTTGCAGCATGCCTTGCTGATCAAGAATCGCCAGACTGGAAGCCGCAAGGCCCCACACCGCGTCAGCCTGCGGGCGAGCCTTTTCGGCGAGCAGTTTGGCGGTGATGATCCCGGTGGAATCGCGCACCCATTTGATCTCGACGTCCGGGTTGGCTTTTTCGAAGGCTTCTTTGTAGGACTTCAGTTGCTCGGCTTCGAGGGCGGTGTACACCGTCAACTCGGTTTTTGCCGCGAAGGCATTCAGGCTGAAAGTAGCGAGCACAGCAGCGGCCAGGGCCAAAGGCTTGAACATGATCGGTATCCTGTCTTTTGAGTTGAGGGTGTGAATCAGTGACCGGGCGCGGTTTGCCGCCAGGCTTGAGAACGGCGCAGCAAGCCGCGCGACGCCCACGCCAGCAGCAAGGACACGCCCGCCGAGGTGAACAGAATCAGGGTCGACATCGCCGCCGCGCCGCCAACGTTGCCGGCGTCATCCATATTCAGCACTGCGACCGCCGCGAGGATGGTGTCGGGGCTGTAGAGGAAGATCGCGGCAGAAACCGTGGTCATCGCAGAGACGAACAGGTAGCGCACGATGTCGAGCAACGCCGGCAGGCAGATCGGTACGGTGACGCGCAGGTAGTGGCGGTACAGCGGCGCCTTCAGCGACAGCGCGGCGGCTTCGAACTCGGCGTCGAGTTGGCGCAGCGCGGTGGTCGCGGTCATTTGTGCGGTGGTCAGGTAGTGCGCAATGGTGCAGACGATCAGCAGCGTCATCGTCCCGTACAGCACATGCAGCGGGTTACCCGTGAGGTTGAAGAAGAAGACGTAACCGAGACCGAGCACCAGCCCCGGCACCGCCATCGGCACAAAACTGAGCATGCGCAACGCCAGGTTGAGGCCGCGCTGGTCGCGGGTTTTCTCCATCAGATAAGCGCCGGTGAAGATCAGCACGCTGCCGATCAACGCCGTGCCCAGCGCCATTTTCAAACTGTTGCTGTAAGCCAGCCAGCCACCGCCAGCGGTTTCGTTGAACTGGTAATGGTTGAGCGACAGCGACAGGTTGTACGGCCAGAACTTAACCAGCGACGAAAACACTGCCATGCCGAACACCAGAATCAACGCCGCGCTGATCAACACAACAATCGCCAGATAGTAGCCATCGCGCAGCTTCGACGGCGCCGGTTTGAACACCTGCGCCCGACCGCTCATGGAGTCACCGTGACGCCGACGCAACCAGGCATCGACGCCGAAGCTGAACAGCGCTGGCAGCAACAGCACCATGCCGATCAACGCGCCGCGACCGAATTGTTGCTGGCCGACCACGGCTTTGTAGGCTTCCAGCGCCAGCACTTGATAGTCACCACCGACCACCACTGGCACGCCGAAATCGGTGATGGTCAGGGTGAACACCAGACAGAACGCAGCGAACACAGCCTGCCGCGTCGCCGGCCAAGTGATGCTGCGAAACGCCTTCGCCGGACTGGCGCCCATGCTCGACGCGGCATCGAAAAGGCGCGCATCGGCCAGAGACAATGCTGAGAGCAAAATCATCAGCGCATGGGGGAAGGTGTAAATCACCTCGCCCAGCACAATCCCCCAGAACCCGTAGATGTTGTCCGAGAGCAGCCCGCGCAACATGCCCTGGTTGCCGAACAGATAGACCAGTGCAATCCCCGGCAGCATCGACGGCGCCATCAGCGGCAACAAGGAAATCCCGCGCCAGATACCCTTCGCCGGAATCATTGTGCGTTGCAGCGCGTAGGCAAACAGGTAGGCCAGCGGTACGACGATGGCCGCAACGCTGAGGGAAACTTTCAGGCTGTTGCCGAGCAGCCAGTGGAAATTCTCGCTGGTGACCATCTCCTTCGCCGCGATCCAGCCACCGCCCTGCCCGGCCTCATTACTAAAGCCACGCCAGAAGATCGCCAGCAACGGCAGCAACACCGCGACGCCGAGCAACAGCAGCAAGAGGACTTTACCGCCGACGACAAAAATGCGATCGCCGATCTCGGCTTTCGAGGACTGTCGCACCTGCTTGTGCGGTAGCGGCAGCGCGAGGTTGCTGTTCATCAGGCAAACACCTGCAGGCTGCGCGGCGGCAAGGCGACCATGATTTGCTGGGCGCCGAGGCGTGGCATGGCTTCCGGGGCGAGTTCGGCGAGCAGCGCGTGGCCCGGCAGTTGATCGAGTTCGAAGCTCATGCGGCAGCGGTTGCCGAGAAAGGTGATCTCGCGGACTTTGGCCGGGAACAGGTTCTCTTCGTGCACCGGCGGGTTGACGTTGATCGCTTCCGGGCGGCAGAACAAACGGCCCGAGGCGCGCTGGACGCTGCCGTCGCTGAGGCGCAGGTTCATCCCGCCGACCTGCGCGTGGCTGTCGCTGCTGCGCTGAAACGGCAGCCAGTTGCCCTGCCCGACAAACTCGGCCACGAACGGCGTGGCCGGGCGGTTGTAGATTTCCTGCGGGGTGGCGTACTGCTCGACGCGGCCATTGTTCATCACCGCGATGCGGTCGGCCATGAGCATGGCTTCGTCCTGATTGTGCGTGACCATCAGGGTGGTGATGCCGAGGCTGCGTTGCAGTTGGCGCAGTTCGGTGCACAGATGCTCGCGGACGCGGGCGTCGAGGGCAGACATCGGTTCATCGAGCAACAGCAGCGAGGGAGCTGGTGCCAGAGCACGGGCCAGTGCGACACGCTGCTGTTGGCCGCCGGACAATTGGCCGGGGTATTTCTTCTCGCTGCCGGTGAGGCCGACCAGTTCCAGCATCTGGCCGACGCGACGGCGCACTTCGTCGCGACCGCTGCCGGCGAGGCCGTAGGCAATGTTCGCTTCGACGGTCAGATTGGGGAACAGCGCGTAGGACTGGAACAGAATCCCGTAATCACGGGCCTGCGGGGCGAGGTGCGAGACGTCGCGGTCACCGAGGTACAGCTCGCCGCTGTCCTGTTTCTCCAGACCGGCGATGCAGCGCAGCAACGTGGTTTTGCCGCAGCCCGACGGGCCGAGCAGGCACACCAGTTCACCGGCAGCGACGTCGAGGGAGACGTTATCCAGCGCGGTGAAAGCGCCGAAGCGTTTCTGCACGCCGCGCACTTTCATCGGCGCACCGGGGTTGGTCAGGGCAGTTGCAATGGCAGGATTCATGGACAGACCTCATCAAGCAGATGGGGCCAATCCTAGAGTTGTAATGCGTCCGTCATGTGGCAGTGAGGCAAAAACTGCTGATAGTGGTATTCAGGGATTTTGGTTCAGAAGAGATCGTTCCCACGCTCCGCGTGGGAATGCAGCCCGGGACGCTCTGCGTCCCAAAGCCGAACGCGGAGCGTCCGTAGAGGCATTCCCACGCAGAGCGTGGGAACGATCATCTGCTAGGCCGGGGACATTTCCTGGGCCAGGCCCAGGAACGCCGCGGGCAACCGCGCGCCCTTGCGCTCTTTCAGGCAATACAGATACTCAGGAATCTGCGGCGCATTCTCGATCGTCAGCACGCGCAACTGCGGGTCATGCGGCACTTCCTGCCGCGCAATAATGCTGATGCCGATATTGCGCAACACCGCCTCACGAATCGACTCACGGCTGCCAATCTCCAGCAACGGACCGAAACTCACCCCGGCACTCGCCAGCAATTCTTCGGTCAACCGCCGCGTAGTCGATCCCGACTCGCGCATCAACAACGTATGCCCGGCCAACGCACTCAACGCCACATGTTCCTGCACAGCCAGCGGATGATTGCGATGCACCGCCAGCACCAGCGGATCAGTACCGAGTACCCGACGAATCAACCGCGCGTCATCGAGCAATTGCGACGACGCGGCGATGTCCACCCGATAGTCCTCCAGCGCTTCCAGCACCTGCTGCGAATTGCCGATTTCCACCGACACTTCCACCTGCGGCAAGCGCTCGCGAAAGGTCTTTACCAGATCGAGGATGTAATACGGCGCCGTGGCGGCGATGCGCAACGTGCCCTGCACCTGACCGCTGTTGCGCAGGAAAAACTCGATGTCGGCTTCCTGCTGCAACAGCGTCTTGACCATCGGCAACAACCGGGCGCCTTCATCACTGACGCTGAGGCGCCGGCCGCCACGGTAGAACAGCTCCACCGAATACTGACTTTCCAGATTACGTATCTGGGTGGTCACGGTCGGTTGGCTGAGGCCGAGTTTTTTCGCCGCCAGCGTGATGCTGCCCAGGCGGGCGACCATGTAAAACGCTTTCAGCTCGGCACTCAGCACAACCATCCCTCATCGTTATTTGCGCAGCAGGCGCAAACCGTTGAACACCACCAACAGGCTCACGCCCATGTCGGCGAACACCGCCATCCACATGGTGGCGAGTCCGGCGAAGGTTACCGCAAGAAAGATCGCTTTGATCACCAGCGCCAAGGCGATGTTCTGTTTCAGGATGCTGGCGGTGTTGCGCGACAGGCTGATGAACGCCGGGATCTTGCGCAGATCGTCATCCATCAGGGCGACATCGGCGGTTTCGATCGCGGTGTCGGTGCCAGCAGCGGCCATGGCGAAACCGATCTCGGCGCGGGCCAGTGCTGGCGCGTCGTTGATGCCGTCGCCGACCATGCCGACACGATGGCCCTGCTTGTACAGATCTTCAATGGCTTGCAGTTTGTCGGTTGGCAGCAAATCACCGCGAGCCTCGTCGATGCCGACCTGCGCGGCAATCGCCTGCGCGGTGTGGACGTTGTCGCCAGTGAGCATCAGGGTTTTCACCCCGAGTTCATGCAACTGACGGATCGCTTCGCGGCTGGTTTCCTTGACGGTATCGGCCACGGCGAACAGCGCCAGTGGGCCGGAGCTGTCGAGCAGCAGCACCACGGATTTGCCCTGTTTCTCCAGCGCGAAGAGTTTTTCTTCCAGTGCTGGCGAGCACAGGCCGAGCTCTTCGACCAGACGATGGTTGCCCAAATGATACGTCTGGCCGTTGATGTCGCCTTTGACGCCACGCCCGCCCAGCGCTTCGAAGTTATCCACAATCAGCGCGGCGAAGTTTTTATCCACAGCGGCGTTGGCGATGGCCAGCGACACCGGATGGTCGGAACGTCCGGCCAAGGCAGCGGCGATGGCCGGTGCGGTGGCATCGGCGGTTGGATCGAGGGACAGGTAATCGGTCTGCACCGGTTTGCCGTGGGTGATCGTGCCGGTTTTATCCAGCGCCAGATAGTCGAGTTTGAAACCGCCCTCCAGGTACACGCCGCCCTTGACCAGAATACCTTTGCGCGCCGCTGCGGCGAGGCCGCTGACGATGGTCACCGGAGTCGAAATCACCAATGCACATGGGCACGCGACCACCAGCAACACCAGCGCGCGGTAGATCCAGTCGAACCACACAGCGCCCATGAACAGCGGCGGAATGATCGCCACGGCCAAGGCAAAGACGAACACCACAGGCGTGTAGATTTTCGAGAACTGATCGACGAAACGCTGGGTCGGCGCACGCGCGCCTTGGGCTTGTTCGACGGCGTGGATGATCCGCGCCAACGTCGAGTTGTTCGCCGCAGCAGTGACCGCGTATTCCAGCGAACCGGCCTGGTTGATGGTGCCAGCGAAGACTTTGTCGCCGACGGTTTTCTCGACCGGCAGGCTTTCACCGGTGATCGGCGCCTGGTCGATGGTCGAGTTGCCGCTGAGCACTTCGCCGTCTAGCGCAATGCGCTCGCCGGGCTTCACTCGCACACGGGCGCCGAGTTCGACGCTTTTCACGTCCTGTTCGACCCACGAACCGTCAGCCTGCAGCACCGTGGCTTGCTCCGGCGTCATCTGCATCAGGCCACTGATCGCATTGCGCGCACGGTCAAGCGAGCGCGCTTCGATCAGCTCGGCGACGGTGAACAGGAACATCACCATCGCCGCTTCCGGCCACTGGCCGATGAGGATGGCACCGGTCACGGCGATGCTCATCAGCGCGTTGATGTTGAGGTTGCGGTTCTTCAGGGCGATCCAGCCCTTTTTGTAGGTGGTCAGGCCACCGCTGAGGATCGACACCAGCGCAATGATCGCCACCACCCAGGTGGGCGCGGCGTTGGTGAAATGAATGACTTCAGCGGCGAGCGCACCAATGCCGGACAACGCCAGCGGCCACCAGTGTTTTTTCACTGGCGCCGGGGCTGGCGAATCGACGCCCGCCTCCAGCGGCTCGGCGTGCATGCCGAGGGATTTGATCGCTTCGGTGATCGGCTCGGTGCCCGGCAGATTGTGGGTCACGCCGAGTACGCGATTGATCAGGTTGAATTCCAGTTGCTGCACGCCGGCGAGTTTGCCGAGCTTGTTCTGGATCAGCGTCTGCTCGGTCGGGCAGTCCATCGCCTCGATGCGGAAACTGCTCAGCCGCGCATCGGCACTGGTTTTCTCGCTCAGTTGCACCAACGCAGGCGCGGCGGCTGTCGACGAGCAGCAAGAGTCTTCGTGCGCATGAACCGGTGCCGGCGCCGCGACTTTCGACCCGCAGCAAGAATCGCCGCCCTGTGAATGCTTATGCACAGGCTGCAATTTATGACTGTGATCGTGGCCGTCGCCGGGCTTGTGGGTGTGCTGGGAATCGCTCATTGGTCGCGTCCATGAAGGTGCCTGTTGCCAAGTAAAGACCCTGTAGCCACTATAGGGTCAAGCACCCTTTTGGAGATTGCCGTCATGAAGATCGGAGAACTGGCCAAACTCACCGACTGCGCCGTGGAAACCATCCGCTACTACGAGCGCGAAAACCTCCTGCCGGAACCGGCCCGCAGCGACGGCAACTACCGCGTCTACACCCAGGCGCACGCCGAACGCCTGACCTTCATCCGCAACTGCCGCACCCTCGACATGACCCTCGAAGAAATCCGCAGCCTGCTGGCCATGCGTGACAGTCCGCAGGATCAGTGTGAAAGCGTGAACACGCTGATCGATGAACACATCCAACATGTGAAGGCACGGATTGATGGGTTGTTGGCGTTGCAGACACAACTGCTCGACCTGCGCCAACGCTGTGGCGAAGGGCCGGGGGCCGAGCAATGCGGGATATTGCAGCGGCTGGAGGTCAGCGGCGGAGTCGTCGCCACCGAAGTCGAACACTCCCACGTAGGCCGCAGCCACGGCCACTAAAGAACACCGCATAACGCTCGTTCCCATGCTCCGCGTGGGAATGCCGCCATGGACGCTCCGCGTCCAAAGTGACGCAGAGCGTCACGGGATTCATTCCCACGCAGAGCGTGGGAACGATCCTACCGACTAGACCGCCATTGGCGCGGTCATTGGCGCGTGGTGTTCGTAGCCTTCCAGCGAGAAATCGCTCGGCTCGACCAGTTCCAGCCATTCCGGCTGGTACACGCCAGTCTTGGCAAACTCCGGCACACGATCGGAGATTTTCAGCTTAGGCATGGCGAACGGCTCGCGCTTGAGCTGTTCGTTGAGCATGTCCAAATGGTTCTCGTAGACGTGCGCATCACCGATGAAATAGGTGAACCAGCGCGGCGTGTAGCCGGTCAGGCGACCGATCAGGCTCAGCAGCGCTGCGCCTTCGGTAAGGTTGAACGGCGTGCCCAGACCCAGATCGTTGGAACGGATGTAGAGGGTCAGGGAAATTTCCTTGGTCTCGACATTCGGGTGGAACTGGTACAGCAGATGGCACGGCGGCAGGGCCATTTCATCCAGCTGAGCGACGTTCCAGCCGTGGAACAGAATGCGACGGCTGCCCGGATCCTTGATGATCGTGTCGACGCACTGGCGCACCTGATCGATGGCTTTGTACAACACCACGTAGGCCTGGCCGTCTTCTTCGCCTTGAGCGATCTGCTTGTAGCCGTTGCTCAGAGTCTGTTCGATGGCGGCGGTGTTGCTCAGCGGGATCTGCTTGTACGCCGGCCATTTGCGCCATTGCACGCCGTAGATTTCGCCGAGGTCGTCGTCGCCCTGACGGAACGGGTTGGCCAGCCACTGCGCGTTTTCGTTGGCGTTCTGATCCCAGACCTTGCAGCCCAGCGCACGGAATTCAGCGGCGTTGTTGACGCCACGGAGAAATCCGCACATCTCGCCGATGGCCGATTTGAAGGCCATTTTGCGCGTGGTGATCGCCGGAAAACCTTCCTGCAGATCGAAACGCAGCATCGCACCCGGGAAGCTGATGGTGTTGATGCCGGTGCGGTTGGCCTGCTTGGTGCCGTTCTGAATAACGTGCGAGACCAGTTCGAGATATTGCTTCATGAGTTACCTGTGTCCTTTGAGCCCCGGCGTCGCGCGCCGGGGTTCGTAGTTTAAGCCGTCGGCGCGAGCGGTGCTGCCGGCGCGCGACGATAGGCCAGCCAGATCAGGAACAGCCCGCCGACGATCATCGGCACGCAGAGCACCTGGCCCATGGTCAGCCAGTTCCAGGCCAGATAGCCCAGTTGCGCATCCGGTACGCGAACGAATTCGACGATGAAACGGAAGATGCCGTAGAACAGCGCGAACATGCCGGAAACGGCCATGGTCGGGCGCGGCTTGCGCGAGAAAATCCACAGGATCAGGAACAGCGCTACACCTTCGAGCGCGAACTGATACAGCTGCGACGGGTGACGCGGCAGTTGTGCCGGATCGCTGAATGGCGGGAAGACCATGGCCCATGGCACGTCGGTGGCTTTGCCCCACAATTCGGCGTTGATGAAGTTACCGATGCGCCCGGCGCCCAGACCGATCGGCACCATTGGCGCGACGAAGTCCATCAACTGGAAAAACGACTTGCCGTTGCGCTTGCCGAACCACAACGCGGCCAGCATTACGCCGATGAAACCGCCGTGGAACGACATGCCGCCCTTCCACACTTCGAAAATCAGCGTCGGGTTGGCCAGATAGGCGCTCAGATCGTAAAACAGCACGTAGCCCAGACGTCCGCCGACGATCACGCCCATCGACATCCAGAAGACCATATCGGAGAGTTTCTCCTTGGTCCAGGTCGGGTCGAAACGGTTGAGCCGGCGCGACGCCAGCAGCCACGCACCGCCGATGCCGATCAGGTACATCAGACCGTACCAGTGGATTTTCAGCGGACCGATGGCCAGGGCCACCGGGTCGATCTGCGGGTAAGGCAGCATTGCGACTCCTCGTTAGAGTTGAAACCAGAATTCCCGGGCGACGCTGCCACCTCAGGATTAAGCCAGGATTGCGACGCGGTTAAATCAGGAAGCTCACACCTACGCTGAACAGCAAAGCGGCGAACAGCCGTTTCAGCAAGCGCGGCGACAACCGATGCGCCAAACGCGCGCCGATACGGGCGAAGACCATGCTGGTCAGGGCGATGCCCAACAGCGCCGGCAAATACACAAAACCGAGACTATGGGCCGGCAACAACGGATCGTGCCACCCCAGAATCATGAAACTTAATGCACTGACCAAAGCGATTGGCAGACCGCAAGCCGATGACGTTGCCACTGCTTGCTGCATCGGCACGCTGCGCCAGGTCAGGAACGGCACGGTCAGCGATCCGCCGCCAACGCCAAAAATCGCCGAGGCCCAACCGATAACACTGCCGGCCACGGTCAGACCGAATTTGCCCGGCACGGTTCGACTGGCCTTGGGTTTGACGTCCAGCGCCAACTGCACCGAGATCACCAACGCGAACACGCCGATGATCTTTTGCAGGTGCGGCCCGGAAATCGCCTCGGCCGTCACTGCACCGAAACCGGCGCCAAGCAGGATACCCACGGCCATCCACATGAAGATCGGCCAGCGCACTGCACCTCGACGATGATGTTCACGCACGGCGTTGACCGAGGTGAAAATAATCGTCGCCAGCGAAGTGCCGACTGCCAGATGCGTGAGGATCGACTGATCGAAGCCCTGCAAGGTAAAACTGAACACCAGCACCGGGACAATAATGATCCCGCCGCCTACCCCGAACAGCCCGGCCAACACGCCGGCACAGGCGCCCAGCGCCAGATAGAGCAGAAATTCCATGTCCCTCTCCCAGACGCATCCCGAAAACCGGAGCGGCATGGTAACGGATGCATGGCCTTCGGCTCCACTTACGATGGATGCACGGGCGCTGGATGCGTAGAGTGAGCAAAAAACACACAAGGATCACCTTATGTGCCTGATTGTTTTCGCTTGGCGCCCGGGCCATGCCCAGCCGCTGATCGTCGCGGCCAACCGTGACGAATTCTACGCCCGACCGAGCCTGCCGCTGGCGCCATGGCCCGAAGCGCCGCACGTGCACGCGGGGCGCGATCTTGAGGCTGGGGGCACCTGGCTGGGGATTGGCGCTAATGGGCGCTTTGCGGCGCTGACCAATATTCGTGATCCGCAACAGCCGCCGGCGCGTAAATCGCGAGGGGAACTGGTGGCGCGGTTTCTGACCGGTGATCTGTCGATTGATGATTATTTGATCGATGTGGTTGGGCGTTCGACGGAATATGCCGGGTTTAACCTGCTGCTCGGCAACAGCCATGAGTTGTGGCATTTCAATGCAAGGTTGTCGGAGCCGGTGATGTTGGCGGCTGGCGTCTATGGGTTATCCAATGCAGGGCTGGATACGCCGTGGCCGAAGTTGCTCAAGGCCAAGGCTGCGTTGAGTGCGGCGCTGGATGATCCGACGCCTGAGCGGTTGTTGGGGTTGTTGAGTGATGCGCAGGTTGCGCCGTCGGCTGAGCTGCCGGATACCGGTGTGGGGATGGCGACGGAGACTTTGTTGTCGAGTGTGTTTATTGCCAGCCAGAGTTATGGGACGCGGGCGAGTACGGCGTTGGTGGTGCAGGCGGATGGGACGCGGCGGATGGTCGAGCGGAGTTTTGGGCCGTATGGCGGGCATCTTGGGGAAGTTGAGGTTTGTGTCTAAGAGCTGACCCTCACCCCAGCCCTCTCCCGGAGGGAGAGGGGGCCGACCGAGGCGTCTTGGGCCATACATCGACCTGAAAGACCGAGTTGATTATGGATTCAACACAGAACTTTCAGGTCGGTGCAGGTCGATTATGGATTCAGCAAAGCACTTTCAGGTCGGCGTATCTCTGCAGCATCCCCCAATCAGTCCCCTCTCCCTCCGGGAGAGGGTTAGGCGGGCGGCGTTCCGATGAGGGGCTTTTGATCTTCAGAGGGCCTTGACGACCACCGGCGGATTCATCTTCGACAACCCAAGGTTCTTCAGCGCCAATTGCAGCGAGCTGTGGATAACTTGCGGGTTGTCGATGGTCATCAGCTCAGCCAAGAGATCCTTGGCCTTGCTCAAATTCACCTGACGCAACATCCACTTCACCTTCGGCAAGTTGGTGGCGTTCATCGACAAACTGTCAAAACCCATCGCCATCAACAGCACCGCCGCCGCCGGATCACCGGCCATCTCGCCGCAGATACTTACCGGTTTGCCTTCCGCATGCGCATCACGCACCACCGTTTGCAAAGCTTGCAGCACCGCCGGATGCAGGTAATCGTAAAGATCGGCCACACGCGGGTTGTTACGGTCGACCGCCAGCAAATACTGGGTCAGGTCGTTGGAGCCGACGGACAGAAAATCGACCATCCGCGCCAGTTCCTTGGTCTGATAAACCGCCGCCGGAATCTCGATCATCACGCCAATCGGCGGCATCGGCACGTCGGTGCCTTCGTCGCGCACTTCGCCCCAGGCCCGGTGGATAAGGTGCAGGGCTTCTTCGAGTTCATGGGTGCCGGAGATCATCGGCAGCAGAATCCGCAGGTTGTTCAGGCCTTCGCTGGCCTTGAGCATTGCGCGGGTCTGCACCAGGAAGATTTCCGGGTGGTCGAGGGTGACGCGGATGCCGCGCCAGCCGAGGAACGGGTTGTCTTCCTTGATCGGGAAATACGACAGCGACTTGTCACCGCCGATGTCGAGGCTGCGCATGGTCACCGGTTGCGGGTGGAACGCGGCGAGTTGCTCGCGGTAGATCGCCAGTTGTTCCTTCTCGCTCGGGAAACGCTGGTTGATCATGAACGGCACTTCGGTGCGGTACAGGCCGACACCTTCGGCGCCACGCTTCTGCGCCCGCGCCACATCGGCGAGCAGACCGGTGTTGACCCACAGCGGCATGCGGTGGCCATCGAGGGTCACGCACGGCAGGTCGCGCAGGGTGTCGAGGCCCAGCGCCAGTTGTTTCTCTTCTTCGACGACTTCGGCGAACTGCTTGCGCAGCACTTCGCTCGGGTTGGTGTAAACCTCGCCGCGTGTGCCGTCGACGATCATTTCGATGCCGTCGACCTTGGCGTACGGCAGGTCGACCAGACCCATCACCGTCGGAATGCCCATCGCCCGGGCAAGGATCGCCACGTGCGAGTTACCCGAACCGAGTACCGAAACCAGACCGACCAACGTGCCTTCAGGCACCTCGCCGAGCATTGCCGGCGTCAGTTCTTCGCTGACCAGTATGGTTTTTTCCGGGTAGACCAGGTTCTGCTGACGCTCTTCCTGCAAATACGCGAGCAGACGGCGACCGAGGTCTTTGACGTCCGAGGCACGCTCACGCAGGTAGGCGTCGTCCATCAGTTCGAAACGGTTGACGTGTTCCGTGACCACCTGACGCAGCGCGCCCTGGGCCCATTGGCCGGTCTTGATCACGGTGGTGATTTCGCTGCCCAGCGAGGCATCGTCGAGCATCATCAGATAGACGTCGAACAGCGCGCGCTCTTCCGGACGCAGCTGGGTCGCGAGCTTGGCGGACAACGCGCGCATGTCGGCGCGCACGCCTTCGATGGCGGTCTTGAACAGCGCCAGCTCAGCGTCGATGTCAGTAATGTTTTTATCGGGCACCACGTCGAGATCGGCCGGTGGCAACATGACTACCGCCGTACCGACCGCCGCACCCGGTGAACCCGGCACGCCGACGAACTTGGCTTCCTGAATGCCCTTGCCCTGACGGCCCAGACCACGGATCGAACCGGTGGCCTCGGCGTGGGCGATAACGCCGGCGAGCTGCGCGCTCATGGTCACGAGGAAGGCTTCTTCACCTTCATCGAACTGGCGGCGTTCTTTTTGCTGGATGACCAACACGCCGACGACGCGGCGGTGGTGAATGATCGGTGCACCGAGGAACGAGGCGTAACGCTCTTCACCGGTTTCGGCGAAGTAGCGGTAGCGCGGGTGAACAGACGCGTTTTCGAGGTTCAGGGGTTCTTCACGCGTGCCGACCAGACCGACCAGACCTTCGTTGGGTGCCATGCTGACCTTGCCGATCGAGCGCTTGTTCAAGCCCTCGGTGGCCATCAGGACGAAGCGGTTGGTCTCGGGATCAAGCAGGTAGACCGAGCAGACCTGGCTGCCCATGGCCTCTTTGACGCGCAACACAATAATCCCCAACGCCGCCTTGAGATCCTTGGCGGAGTTAACTTCCTGGACGATCTTGCGCAGCGTATTGAGCATGGCTCGGGGTCGAACTCCGTCGTCAGTCGCGCGCTAAAAGGCGCGGGGCAAGCTCTTTGAGGGCGCGGCGATACACCTCGCGCTTGAATGTCACCACCTGGCCCAACGGATACCAATAGCTGACCCAGCGCCAGCCATCGAACTCCGGTTTACCGGTCAAATCCATCCGCACCCGCTGCTCGTTGGAGATCAGGCGCAGGAGAAACCATTTCTGTTTCTGGCCGATGCACAGCGGTTGGCTGTGGGTACGCACCAGACGTTGCGGCAAACGATAGCGCAACCAGCCCCGAGTACAGGCCAGTATTTCAACATCTTCACGTTCCAGGCCAACTTCTTCGTTCAGCTCGCGGTACAAGGCGTCTTCCGGCGTCTCTTCAGGGTTGATTCCCCCTTGCGGAAACTGCCAGGCATCTTGATTGATACGGCGAGCCCATAGCACCTGGCCGGCGTCATTCGTCAGAATGATCCCGACATTGGGGCGGAAACCATCGGGGTCGATCACGGGCACAACCTCGCAAACGCATGTCGCCGCATTGTTCCACAAAGGTTGATGAGGCGGCAACGAAGCTTCCTACCTTATGTGCACTCTTGTGAAAAGACCGTATTCTTGTCGCCTTTTTACAGACTTATCAGCGGGTAACTGCAATGCGCCTGGCTCTATTCGATTTGGACAACACCCTTCTGGGCGGCGACAGCGATCACGCCTGGGGCGACTATCTGTGTGAACGCGGCTTCCTCGACCCGATTGCGTACAAAGCGCGCAACGACGAGTTCTATCAGGATTACCTGGCCGGCAAACTGGATAACGCCGCGTACCTGAACTTCTGCCTGGAGATCCTCGGTCGCACCGACATGGCCGTGCTCGAGCAATGGCACAGCGATTACATGCGCGACTGCATCGAACCGATCGTGCTGCCGCAAGCGCTGGAACTGCTGAAAAAGCACCGTGATGCCGGCGACAAACTGGTGATCATCACCGCGACCAACCGTTTCGTCACCGCGCCGATTGCTGTGCGTCTGGGCGTTGAAACCCTGATCGCTACCGAATGTGAAATGGTTGATGGCCGTTACAGCGGGCGCAGCACGGATATTCCGTGCTTCCGTGAAGGCAAGGTGACGCGCCTGAATCGTTGGCTGGAAGAGACCGGGTATTCGTTGGACGACAGCTATTTCTATAGCGATTCGATGAATGATTTGCCGTTGCTGGAGCAGGTGGCGAATCCGGTGGCTGTTGATCCGGATCCGAATCTGCGGGCTGAGGCCGAGAAGCGTGGCTGGCCGGTGATCAGTCTGCGCGGCTGATTACGCCTTCGCGAGCAAGCCCGCTCCCACATTGGATCTGTGTCGTACACAAATCCCCCTGTGGGAGCGGGCTTGCTCGCGAATGGATCGACTCGGTCTCAAGCCCTAAACAGGTTTTGCGCCCATCAACCCAGCAATCGCTACAAAGCAGACAAAACTGAACAACGCCAAAGCAAAGCTGAACCGCCCGACGCCGCCCGGCGCCTTGCGCAACCGGTTCAACCGCACCAGCAACCACAACCACGCCAGCGCCGCGACGGTGTACAGCACGCTCGACGCCAGAATCCACGTCTGCCCCAGCGGCCAGCCCACGAGATGCACCATCCACCAGCCAGTAAACGGCATGCTCAGCAGCGCCAGGCCCATCAGCAGCCAGACAAACACCCGTGGCCGCTGCAACGTGCGGCTGCCCGCCGTCGCATCACCTTTGCGCTTTGCGAGAAACACCCAGATCGCCAGACCCAGCGCACTCGCCAGCAAAACCACGGTGGCGACCACATGGGCCATTTTCAGGGCCGTTAATGTTTCCATTGTCAAAATTCCTTATTACTTGCCCATCAGCGTAGCCGCTCAGCCAAGAAACAGCTGATAGGCCGGGTTCTCGCTTTCATCCCAGTACGGGTAGCCGATTTCCTCAAGCGCCGCCGGCACCAGATGACGCTCGTCGTGCGGCACTTGCAGACCCGCGACCACACGGCCATCAGCGGCACCGTGGTTGCGGTAGTGGAACATCGAAATATTCCAGCGCCCGCCAAGCTTATTAAGGAAGTTGAACAGTGCCCCCGGGCGCTCCGGGAATTCGAAGCGGAACACCACTTCATCAATCACGTGCGCCGCGTGCCCGCCAACCATGTGGCGGATGTGCAGCTTGGCCAGTTCGTTGTCGGTCAGATCAGTGACCGGGAAACCCTGCTCGGTCAGGCTTGCCAGCAGTGCGCTGCGCGGATCGTTTTCCGGGTGGGTCTGCACACCAACGAAGATGTGCGCTTCGCTGCCGGTGTTGTAGCGGTAGTTGAATTCGGTGATCTGGCGCTTGCCGATGGCTTCGCAGAAGTTTTTGAAGCTGCCGGCCTTCTCGGGGATGGTCACGGCGATGATTGCTTCGCGGCCTTCACCCAGTTCAGCGCGCTCGGCGACGTGGCGCAAGCGGTCGAAGTTGACGTTGGCGCCGGAGTCGATGGCGACGAAGGTCTGGCCGCTGACACCGCGTTGTTCGACATACTTCTTGATCCCGGCTACGCCCAAGGCGCCGGCAGGTTCGGTGATCGAGCGTGTATCGTCGTAGATATCCTTGATTGCCGCACAGATCTCGTCAGTGCTGACGGTGATCACTTCATCGACGTAGTTTTTGCAGATGTCGAAGGTGTGCTGGCCGATCTGCGCCACCGCCACGCCGTCGGCGAAGATGCCCACGGTTGGCAGAACGACACGCTCACCCGCAGCCATCGCGGCCTGCAGGCAGTTGGAGTCGTCCGGCTCGACGCCAATGACTTTGATGTCCGGGCGCAGGTATTTCACGTACGCGGCGATACCGGCGATCAGACCACCGCCGCCGACCGGGACAAAAATCGCGTCCAGCGGCTGCGGGTGCTGGCGCAGAATTTCCATCGCCACGGTGCCCTGCCCGGCGATGGTGTGCGGATCGTCGTACGGGTGAATGTAGACGTAGCCTTTTTCATCAACCAGTTTCAGCGAGTAGGCCAGGGCTTCCGGGAACGAGTCGCCGTGCAGTACCACTTTGCCGCCGCGCGAACGCACGCCTTCGACCTTGATCTCGGGGGTGGTCTTGGGCATGACGATAGTGGCTTTTACGCCCAGCACTTTCGCCGCCAGGGCCAGACCTTGCGCATGGTTGCCCGCCGACGCGGTGACCACGCCACGGGCGCGCTCTTCTTCGGTCAACTGAGTCAACTTGTTGTAGGCGCCGCGAATCTTGAACGAGAACACCGGCTGCAAGTCTTCGCGCTTGAGCCAAATGTCATTGCCCAGCCGCTCGGAGAGCTGGCGAGCGTTCTGCAGCGGGGTTTCTACGGCAACGTCATAAACGCGCGAGGTGAGGATCTTTTTGACGTACTGTTCGAGCATCGGAAAGCATCACTGAGCGGGTTGGGCAGGGCCAAGGAGTCTAACCCGGCTTTTGCCCGGGCGACCACACGAATCCAGAGGTTTTAGCCGCGCCTTAAAAGATCGCAGCCTTCGGCAGCTCCTACAGAATGCATGCGATTCCTGTAGGAGCTGCCGCAGGCTGCGATCTTTTGATCTGCCAATAGGACAATGACCTTCCCAGACATGGGGCCTATAATGCCGGCCTTTCCGTTCTCACCTTGCCCGCTTCCGGAGCCCGCATGACCCAGGATCAACTCAAACAGGCAGTGGCTCAGGCCGCCGTCGACTTCATCCTTCCGAAACTCGACGACAAGAGCATCGTTGGGGTCGGCACCGGCTCCACCGCCAACTGCTTCATCGACGCCCTGGCCCAGCACAAGGGCGCATTCGATGGCGCGGTTGCCAGTTCCGAAGCCACCGCCGCGCGCCTCAAGGGCCACGGGATTCCGGTGTATGAGCTGAACACCGTCAGCGATCTGGAGTTCTACGTCGACGGCGCCGATGAAAGCGACGCGCACCTGAACCTGATCAAGGGCGGCGGCGCAGCCCTCACCCGCGAGAAGATCGTCGCGGCCGTGGCCAAGACCTTCATCTGCATCGCCGACGCCAGCAAACTGGTGCCAGTGCTGGGTGAATTCCCGCTGCCAGTCGAAGTGATCCCGATGGCCCGCAGCCACGTTGCCCGCCAACTGGTGAAACTGGGCGGCGACCCGGTGTACCGCGAAGGCGTGCTGACCGATAACGGCAACATCATTCTGGATGTGTTCAACCTGCAGATCACCAACCCGGTGGAGCTGGAAGCGCAGATCAATGCGATTGTTGGCGTGGTGACTAACGGCTTGTTCGCGGCACGTCCGGCTGATTTGTTGTTGCTGGGTACATCTGAGGGCGTGAAAACCCTTAAAGCTGAGTAATCAGCCCGCCCATGATTTTGTGGGCGGATGGAAACCTGTGGGAGCTAACTTTGTGGTGAGGGGATTTATCCCCGATGGGCTGCGTAGCAGTCCTGCTTTTTGGGGCCGCTGCGCGACCCATCGGGGATAAATCCCCTCACCACAAAAGCTCGCTCCCACAGTGTTTTGTGGTGTTGGTTAGTTCGGCGTTGGTTTTTTGAAGACGTAAAACAGGTTCGGCTCGCTCACCATGTACAGCGTGCCATCGTCATCCATCGCAATGCCTTCCGCCTGCGGCACGGTTTTCTTTAGACCCTGCCGGCCACCGCTGATGGACATGGTGCTCAACGGCCGCCCATCGACGTCTAGCTCCAGAATCAACCGCGATTCATCCGACAGTGCCAATAAATGGCCGCTGCGTTCGTCGTACTGCAAACTCGACAGATCCCGCACAAACATCCCGGCATCGCGCTTGGGGTTGTTGATCACGTGCACCGCGTAGGATTTTTCCGGGTTGAAGTGCGGAAAACCATGCACTTCGTAGATCAGCATCGGGTCGCGCTCTTTCGCCACGAACAGGCGCTTGCCCACCGAGTCGTAAGCCAGACCTTCAAACCCCTTGTTGCCGCTCATGTGCACGCCAAGGGTCATCTGCTCGGCATCCGCCGCATCGAGGAACGTGGTGCCTTCTTCCAGATGAATCTTGATCAGCCGCTGCTCACGCTCGTCGGTGATCACGTAGGTGTCGGCGCTGATGAATTCGACAGCCTCCGCATCGCCAAAGCCGATCAGCGAGATGCGCCGCAGGATCTTGCCTTCCAGCGACAGCTCAACCAGCTCGGCATTTTTGTTGGTCACGGTGAACAGGCTTTTGCGCACCGGATCGAAGGTCAGCGCTGACACATCGTCGTCCAGACCGTCGATGACCCGCGCTTCGATTTCCACGCGATATTGATCCAGACCAATGGATTCGGTGCTCTGCGGTTGCCACAGCGTGTGCAGGTTGAACCAGGCACGCTCGAACAGGCGCAGGTATTGGCCGATCGCAATCAACGCGAACAGGGCAATCACCGAGACGATGATGACCAGAGGTTTGGGACGGGCAAGTCGACGCATTCGGGCAGGCTCGGAATCAAAACAGGCGGATGAAATATCACGCCCGTCTGAACTGAAGCTTAATGGCCACTTGCCTCAAACCACAAGACAACCCTGTATTTGATCGTTCCCACGCTCTGCGTGGGAATGCAGCCGGGGACGCTTTGCGTCCCACAGTCAAAAGATCGCAGCCTTCGGCAGCTCCTACAGGAATCAATGAGGCTGTTATTTCTGTTTTTCGAAGCGGTAGAACAGGTTCGGCTCACTGACCATGTACAGCGTGCCCGCCTCGTCCATGGTCACGCCTTCGGCGCGCGGGATGGTTTTTTTGATGCCGTTGAAGCCGCCGAGCAGGGTCATGAAGCTGACTTGATCGCCCTTCTCATCCAGCTCCAGCAATAGATGCGAATCAGCGGACAGCACCAATGTGTGGCCGGTGCGCGGATCCACCGCCAGCGCCGAGAGGTTGCGGATGTCCAGCTCATCGCTGGCGAGTTTTTGCTTGTCGCCCGTCAGCGTCTGGGTGCCGTCGCTTTTCCAGGTGAACAGCGCCGGTGGCCGCTCTTCGCCCAGCAGCAGTTGCTGATTGCGCGGATCCCAGGCAATCGCTTCGAAGGCTTTGTTCTGGTCTTTCGAGGGGCCGAGGTCGTATTTGGGGAAGTCGGCGATGTTCAGTTCGCGGGTGTCGGCGTCGACTTTGACGATGGAGAGTATGTGCTCGCGCTCATCGACGATGGCCATCAGGCCGTTTTCCATCACGGTCAGGCCTTCCGGATTGCTCCAGCCCTTAAGCGGCATTTTGCGCAGCACGTCGCCTTGCAGGCTCAGTTCGGCGAGGAACGGATTTTTGCCCATTACCGAAAACAGGGTTTTGGTCTGCGGGTTATAGGACAGGTCGGAGGCTTCGTCTTTCTCCATGCCCGGCAGCAACTTTGCGTCGATCACCGCGTGGTAGTCCGGCAACCAGACGCTTTCCTTTTGCTCGGTCGGGCTCTCGAAACGCTCCAGCACCCACAGCACGCCACGGTCATCCCAATGCATGGCGAACGCCAGGCCATAGGCGGCGATAAGGACCAACACCAGCCAGGAATACCAACGCAGGGCAAAACGTGAACGGCGGGCGGATTTGAGCTGAGTTTGAGATGACATCGAGGGACGCGTTCCGAAAATTCAGGCTATGGGTAATAGCACAAAGAGGCCGGCTCAGACGCCAGATTTTCCGGAATTATCCAGACAGGATGTGAAAAAAACGGCAAATGGCGGGATTGCCGTGTGGGTTTGTGGGCCAAGACACAAAAATACCGGCCAGGCCTCTGTGGCGAGGGGATTTATCCCCGTTGGGTCGCGCAGCGGCCCCAAAGATCTTGGGCCTGCTGCGCAGTCCAACGGGGATAAATCCCCTCGCCACAAAAGCTCACACCATCAGGAAATGGCGGGTTAGCGCACGCTGCTGTTAAAGCTGCTCGCGCCCACCAGTTCCAGGACGATGTCGTCGCCCACATTCAGCGGGCCGACGCCCACTGGCGTGCCAGTCAGGATCACGTCACCGGCCTGCAGCGAGAAGCAGCCGGCCATGTGCTGGATCATCGGCACGATCGGGTTGAGCATCGCGCTGCTGTTGCCGTCCTGGCGGACTTCACCGTTGATGGTCAGGCGAATGCCGATGTCGGTCAGGTCAGCAAACGTGCTGCCGACCACGAACGGAGCAATCACTGCCGCGCCGTCGAACGACTTGGCGATTTCCCATGGCAGGCCCTTGGCTTTCAGCTCGGCCTGCTTGTCGCGCAGGGTCAGATCCAGCGCCGGGGCGAAACCGGAGATCGCATCCAGCACTTCTTCACGGCTCGGCTTGGTCGACAACGGCTTGCCGATCAACACGGCGATTTCCGCTTCGTAGTGCACCGAACCGCGTTCGGTCGGAATGGCGAAACCGCCTTCCAGCTCAACCACGCAACTGCCCGGCTTGATGAACAGCAACGGCTCGGTAGGCACCGGGTTGTCCAGTTCCTTGGCGTGTTCGGCGTAATTACGGCCAATGCACACGACTTTCCCGATCGGGAAGTGGATGCGCGTGCCGTCGACGTACTGGTGCTGATAGCTCATTTACCGACTCCTGCCTTCATTGATTCATCAAAGATTACAGATCAAACCGCGAAGATCTTGCCCGGGTTCATGATGCCGTTCGGGTCGAACACCGCTTTTACCGCTTTCATGTACTCGATCTCAACCGGCGAGCGGCTGTAGGTCAAATAATCACGTTTGGTCATGCCGACGCCGTGCTCGGCGGAGATCGAACCGTTGTACTTCTCGACGGTTTCGAACACCCACTTGTTGACAGTCGCGCACTTGGCGAAGAACTCGTCCTTGCTCAAGTTATCCGGCTTGAGGATGTTCAAATGCAGGTTGCCGTCGCCGATGTGGCCGAACCAGACGATTTCGAAATCCGGATAGTGTTCGCCGACGATCGCGTCGATTTCCTTTAAAAATGCCGGCACTTTCGACACGGTGACCGAGATGTCGTTTTTGTACGGCGTCCAGTGCGAGATGGTCTCGGAGATGTACTCGCGCAGCTTCCACAGATTCTGCAGCTGGGTTTCGCTCTGGCTCATGACGCCGTCCAGCACCCAGCCCTGCTCGACGCAATGTTCGAAGGTCTCCAGTGCGCTGTTAGCCACTTCTTCGGTGGTCGCTTCAAATTCCAGCAACGCGTAGAACGGGCAATCGGTTTCAAACGGCGCCGGTACGTCGCCACGGCCCATGACTTTGGCCAGGGCTTTGTCGGAGAAGAATTCGAACGCGGTCAGGTCGAGCTTGCCCTGGAAGGCGTGCAGCACCGGCATGATCGAGTCGAAATCGGCGGTGCCGAGCACCATCGCGGTGAGGTTTTTCGGCGCACGATCGAGGCGCATGGTCGCTTCAACGACGAAACCCAGCGTGCCTTCAGCGCCGATAAACAGCTGACGCAGGTCGTAACCGGTGGCGTTCTTGATCAGGTCTTTGTTCAGTTCGAGCACGTCGCCCTTGCCGGTGACGACTTTCATGCCGGCGACCCAGTTGCGGGTCATGCCATAGCGAATCACTTTGATCCCGCCGGCGTTGGTGCCGATGTTGCCGCCAATCTGGCTGGAGCCTGCCGAGGCGAAGTCGACCGGGTAGTACAGGCCTTTTTCTTCGGCGACGTTCTGCAAATGCTCGGTGACCACGCCCGGCTGACAAACGGCGGTGCGGTCAGTGAGGTTCACGTCGAGAATCTGATTCATGTAATCGAACGAGACGACCACTTCGCCATTCGCCGCCACCGCAGCGGCGGAAAGTCCGGTGCGCCCGCCCGATGGCACCAGCGCGACCTTGTGTTGATTGGCCCAACGGACAACCGCCTGCACCTGCTCAATGGTCTTGGGAAACACGATAGCGCTCGGCGCCGGGGCGAAGTGCTTGGTCCAATCCTTGCCGTACGCATTCAGGGAGTCGGCGTCGGTGAGGACTTTGCCAGGCTCAACCAGGGTCTTCAGTTCATCAATCAGGGCAGGATTGGTCATCGACAGAACTCTCGAACAATTCATGGTCATCCTGAGAACGCTTCACGTCGCAGGAATGAGTGTTTAGCGGGGAGGCTATGCTAGCATATCGACCCCGCAGGACAGTGCCTAAGGCCAGATCCGCGGAGACGACATTCTTGTCGTCCGGGTCAGCGTCTGTTGACCATTTCCTGCCATTTTTCTCCGGGATACAGGTTTACGCAGATGAGCAAGACTTCTCTCGATAAGAGCAAGATCAAGTTCCTTCTTCTCGAAGGCGTCCACCAATCGGCTGTCGACGTCCTCAAGGCGGCGGGCTACACCAGCATTGAGTACCTCACCGGTTCTCTGCCGGAAGCCCAGCTCAAGGAAAAGATTGCTGACGCTCACTTCATCGGCATTCGTTCGCGCACGCAACTGACCGAAGAGATCTTCGATCACGCGAAGAAACTGGTAGCGGTCGGCTGTTTCTGCATCGGCACCAACCAGGTTGACCTGAGTGCTGCCCGCGAGCGCGGTATTGCCGTGTTCAACGCGCCGTACTCCAACACCCGCTCCGTTGCCGAGCTGGTGCTGGCCGAAGCGATCCTGCTGCTGCGCGGCATCCCGGAGAAAAACGCTTCCTGCCACCGTGGCGGCTGGATCAAATCCGCAGCCAACTCCTTCGAGATCCGTGGCAAGAAACTGGGCATCGTCGGCTACGGCTCGATCGGTACTCAGCTGTCGGTTCTGGCTGAAGGCCTGGGCATGCAGGTGTATTTCTACGACACCGTGACCAAGCTGCCGCTGGGCAACGCCACTCAGGTCGGTAACCTGACCGAGCTGCTGGGCATGTCTGACATCGTCACCCTGCACGTTCCGGAAACCGCTGCGACCCAGTGGATGATCGGCGAGAAGGAAATCCGCGCCATCAAGAAGGGCGGCATCCTGATCAACGCTGCTCGCGGTACCGTGGTCGAACTGGACGCCCTGGCGGACGCGATCAAGGACAAGCACCTGATCGGCGCGGCCATCGACGTGTTCCCGGTGGAGCCACGCTCCAACGACGAAGAGTTCGAAAGCCCGCTGCGTGGCCTCGACAACGTGATTCTGACCCCGCACATCGGTGGTTCGACCGCCGAAGCGCAAGCCAACATCGGTCTGGAAGTGGCAGAGAAACTGGTCAAGTACAGCGACAACGGTACTTCGGTTTCGTCGGTAAACTTCCCGGAAGTGGCCCTGCCGGCTCACCCTGGCAAGCACCGCCTGCTGCACATCCACGAGAACATTCCGGGTGTGATGAGCGAGATCAACAAGGTCTTCGCCGAAAACGGCATCAACATCTCCGGTCAGTTCCTGCAGACCAACGAGAAGGTTGGCTACGTGGTGATCGACGTCGACGCTGAGTATTCGGATCTGGCGCAAGAGAAGCTGCAGCACATCAACGGCACGATCCGTAGCCGCGTTCTTTTCTGAGAACAGCTACAAGCCGCGAGCGACAAGCGACAAGTGATGTTCGCTTAGCTTTTGCTTGAAGCTCGTAGCTCGCAACTCGCCGCTGATAAAAAAAGGGAGCCCCGAAAGGGCTCCCTTTTTTTATTCGACGTTGATGGTGATTTTCTTCGAGACGATTGGCGGGTCGAACGCCATGTGATTCTTGTCACCCAACTCCAGTTGCAAGGTGTGCTTGCCCGGGGCCAGTTTGATTTCAGCAAAGGTCTGCGCCTTGCCGAAGTGCATGTGGTTGGCGTCAGTCGGCACCACAGCGCCGGCCGGAACGATTTCCTTGGCGTCGATCAGCAGATGGTGGTGACCGGTGTTGGCGGTGACGTCACCGGCCGGTGCCAGTGCGACGTCCTTGGTACCGAACTTGACCTTGAACTGCTGGGAAACCGTGGCCCCGTCCTCGGGAGAAACGATGAACACTTCGGCACCTTTTGGCGCAGGGGTGGCAGCACTGGCCAGCACCGAAACACCCATCAGCACACCGGCCAATGCTGCACGTGACATAAAGCTTTTCATTTTCTTCTCCAGTTTTTCCGTAAAATCCGCACGGTCATGACAACTTCATGACCATTCGTTGTCGAAGGCACTCGACAACCATAGCAAAGCGAGCCTGAATCAGAGCATCGCGATAATGATTTCAAAGGAGTGACCATGCGTTTTCTGCCTGGCCTGATCTGCCTGCTACCCCTTCTGAGCCCATTGGCTCACGCCGAACTTATAGATGACGTCAATGATCGCGGCGAGCTGCGCATAGCCCTTGAGGCTAATACACCGCCCTTCAATTACAAGGACGATGGCGACAAACTCACGGGGTTCGAGGTCGAGCTGGGGCAAATGCTCGCCAACGAGCTGGATGTGCGCGCCGACTTCATCGTCACCGACGAAGCCGACCTGTACCAGGGCGTTGAAAGCGGCAAATACGACGTTGCGCTCAACCACATAGCACTGACCGCCGAACTCAAGGATCGTTTCGACGTAGAGCCTTATGGCAAGGTCGAGGCGCAGATGCTGGCGAAGAAGGATGAGCCGGCACAGCCGCAACCGATGGTGCTGGTGCAGGCGTTGACGGATGCCAAACCGAAGGCGAGCGCGCCGGTGGAATTGGCGATTCCGTTTCAGAAGGGAAACCCGGCGTTTCACGCCAGCCTTGAAAGCGCGATGCAGCGGATCAGGGCGGATGGGCGCTTGGCGGCGCTGACCGAGAAGTGGTTGAAGCCTTAAAAGCCCCTCACCCTAACCCTCTCCCAAAGGGAGAGGGGACTGAATGGGGGATGCTGAAGGGATACGCCGACCTGAAATGGATGTACCGAATCCGAAATCGACTGGTCATGGCTGTGTCGAATCCATAGTCGATAAGGTCTTTCAGGTCGATGCAAGGCGCCGAACAACTCGGTCGGCCCCCTCTCCCTCCGGGAGAGGGCTGGGGTGAGGGCAACGATTTCGGATCAGTTCAAAGCAGCCAAAGCCACCGCCGCCTCAGCCAATTCAAGTTCGCTGAAGATTTGCACGCCATGGCGCTTGAGCAGTGCAGCCGTCACGCCTTCGCCAGTGACTTTCACGCCACTGAAAGTCCCGTCATAAGTCAGCAGGTTTCCACAGGATGGACTGTTGGCTTTCAGCACTGCCACGCGAATGCCATGCTTCTGCACGAGAGCCAGCGCCTGCCGCGCACCATCCAGAAACTGCGCACTGACGTCCTCGCCCTCGGTGGTGATCACCGCAGCAGTTCCATCCAGCACCTCAGCGCCCTGCCCTCCGGGAATCTCCGCTGCCGCCCGTGGCGTCGGCAAACCGCCCGCGACTTCCGGACACAACGGCACCACGCGCCCTTCGGCAATCCACTGCTCGAGCGAATCAAACGGCCCGCTCGCGCCACCGTCGTAACGCACGCGATGACCCAACAGGCAGCGGCTGACCAGAATCTTTTCCATCAGAACGGCTCGTTGCCACGACGGCGGAACCAACCGGTCAGCGACAAACGCTCACGGTTCGCCGGCAGCACTTCGTGCGGCACTTCACCGGAGAGAAATACCACCAGACAACCGCCAGTGGGCTGCACGTCATGCACGCGTTCATCGCTCAGGTACATGCGCAACTGCCCACCGTCCTCCGGCAGCCAGGCGTCATTGAGGTAAACCACCACCGAGACCATGCGCTTGTCATCGTCGCGAAAACGGTCGACGTGCCGGCGATAGAACGCACCCGGCGGATACAGGGCGAAATGGCATTCAAAATCTTCGAGGCCAAGGAACAAGCCACGATTGAGCGCCTCGCGCAGGCTCTCCATCAGATTCAGATAACGGTCACTGGACTCGGCCTGACCCGGGTCGATCCACTGGATATGATCGCCACGAATCCCCTCGCGAATCTCTGAAAACGGCCCACGCCCCACCGCTGCCGGCGCCAGTTCACCTTCGGCCTCGCGTTTACGGCACTCGGCCGCCAACTCGCGGGTCAAACCGGCGGGCAGGAAAATGTTCTGCTGCGACCAGCCGTGATCGGCCAGGTCGTCGACAATGCGTAACAGCAGCGGGTGTTCAGAGGATATTTGCATGGCGCGCATAGTATGCCGCCGGCTAAAAATCCGACAGAGCCACGCAGCGGCTTGATACGAATTCTCGACAAGTACCGGCACCGCACGGAGAATAGTCCGCTGCTGACAGGAGTCCCTATGCGCCGTTTGCTTTTTTCACTGTTGATGTTCTGTGTTTTGCCCGCCTGGGCGGACGGCCACGATCAGCTGTACAAGGTCGCCGGCTGGCCAGAACAACGCGCGCATTTCAACGACGCCCTGACGGCCGCCCAGCAGCGCTATCAAAACAGCCTGCCGCCCGCCGTGTTTCAAGCGCTGCTGAACAACAGCAATCAGCGCTTTGCCCCGCAGGCCGTGGATCAACGCGCCGAAGCGCAACTGCGGCAGAACCTCGCCGACCCGAAACCGGCGCTGACCTTCTTTCAATCGCCACTGGGCAAAAAAATCGTCGCCGCCGAATTGCTCGCGACCCGTCGCGATCAACTGGCGAAAAACGCCAAAGGCCTGCCGAAGATGCAGGTCAGCGACAGCCGTCTGCTGATCATCGGCCACCTCGCTCAAGCCTTGCCCGCGCGTGAAGCGGGCGCCGAAGTGAGCCTGGCGATTGCCGGCGTCGCGGCAGACAGTTTGAGTTCGATGATTCCGGGATTGCTCGGCGGTGGTCAGGCGCAGAGCATGTTGAACGGTCAGCGTCAGCGCCTGATGGATCAGATTGGCGCGGACATGAACAACACGCTGCTTTACGTTTATCGCGACTTGTCGGATGAAGAGCTGGAAGAGTTTGCGACGTTTGCCGAATCGGCTGAGGGCAAGGCTTATTATCAGGCGGCGCTGGCGGCGATTCGGGCGGGGTTGGCGGTTGGGCAGTGATCTTCTTCGCCAGATAGACCGCCATCGCGAGCAAGCTTTGCTCCTACGGGATTACGCTCCCCTTGTAGGAGCTGAGCTTGCTCGCGAAGAGGCCCTCACAGGCACTACAGATTGCGCCCCCTGATCCGCTTGCTCAGAAACTCGAAATACTCCTCGCGCATTTCCACCGTCTCATTCGCCAGATGATGCCGCGCCTCCGCCAGCAGCAGAATCTGCGGCCGATCAAACTTCCATTTCAACACCTGCAAATTGTGCTGCCAGTCCACTGTCATGTCCGCCTGCCCCTGAATGATCAGCGGCCGACGCGGACTTTTTTTCGCGTGTTCAACGCGCACGATCCAGCGTGACAACGCCCCGACCCACGCCGTCGGCAAGCGTTTTGGCTGCAACGGATCTTTCAGCAGAAACGGCAGGAAATCCGGGTCATTCGAGTTCTCGCTGAAACGCCGCGCGATGCCTCGAACAAACGGCCTCAACACGTAATAACTCAGCTGCGACCAACCCCACGCCCGAGGTCGCACCAGCGGCGACAACAAAATCACCTGACCCTGCGCCGGACTGCTCTCGCCATGGTTGAGCAAATGATCAACCACAATCGCGCCGCCGGTACTCTGCCCGCACAAATGCCACGGCTCAGGCAGTGCAATCGAACGCGCTTCGGCGAACAACGCTTGCAGGGTGTCCTGATATTCGGAGAAGTCGCGAATGCTCGCGCGCGGCCCGCTCGACAGACCATGGCCCGGCAAGTCGCAGGCGATCACGGCAAAATCCTGATCCAGCGCCCACTCGATCACATGCCGATAGAGCCCGACGTGATCGTAAAAACCGTGCAGCAAAAACAGCGTCGCCTTGACCTTCTCCGGCCACCAGCAATGGCTGACCAGTTCGTAGCCATCGACTTCGAAACGGCCCATGCCGCACCACAAATCGCGCTCGGGAAAGTCAGTCTGATAGAAGCGCTGATACGCCTTGGCCTCATCCGACAACGGCTGCCACTCAGCCAACGGCTTGAGGCTGGCGCGTATTTGATCGGGGTCGAAAGTGGCAGGCATGCAAAGATTCCAAAACGGTAAACAGACTTTATCGGCCTGCGATATTCATCTGTCGAGGCAAGCATGGCAAGCTAGCCCACCTCTTTGGGATCGAAAACCATGCGTTCGCCCTACCGCACCGCACTGTTTGCCAGCCTGCTCGCGCTTATTTGTGCCGGGGTGCTGTGGGCGGCGTACGACTGGTTTCAGGGTCGTTACCTGCGCGCGTTCAGCGAACACACCGCGGTGTTTTCCGGTGATCCGCTGCGCCTGCCCGATGATCTCGCCGGGCCCGGGCCGATTCGGCTGGTGCATTTCTGGGATCCGGCCTGCCCGTGCAACGTCGGCAATCAACAGCACCTGACCGAGATGGTCGAGCAATTCAGCGCCAAGGGCGTCGAGTTCTTTGCCGTGCAAAGAGCCGGCAGCCACGGCCAGTTGCCCGCCACGCTCAGCAGCTTGAAAACCCTCACGATCTTGCCCGGCTCCGAGCAAGTGCCCGCCAGCCCGGCCGTGGCGATCTGGGATCGCAGCGGCAAACTGGCGTACTTCGGCCCGTACAGCGAAGGCCTGACCTGCAACTCCAGCAACAGTTTTATCGAACCAATCCTCAACGCGCTGACCGACGATCGCCCGGTGAATGCCACGCACACTTTGGCGGTCGGCTGTTATTGCCCGTGGCCGGTGGAAGCGCAGTAAGGCATTCCGGACTTTTCGAGGACAGCACTGCACGGCACAGATGGACTGTGCTAATTGTTTGCAGCCCGACGGGCGGCAATCCCGCAAGCACAAGGAGTCACCATGAAGCGCGTGTTCACCGTACTGGCCCTGCTCATCGTTGTTCTGCTCGCCGGCGCCGGCTGGTATGTCTACAGCAAACAACCGACGCGACAGGGTCAGGTCGAACTGCGCAACCTGCAGGGTTCGGTGACCGTGCGCTACGACGAGCGCGGCGTGCCGCACATCCGCGCCGAAAATGAAACCGACCTCTACCGCGCCCTCGGTTATGTGCATGCGCAAGATCGTCTGTTCCAGATGGAAGCCATGCGCCGCCTCGCCCGTGGCGAACTGGCCGAGGTGCTCGGGCCAAAACTGCTCGATACCGACAAGCTGTTCCGCAGCCTGCGCATCCGTGAGCGCGCTGCCAGTTACGTCGCCAGCCTCGATAAACAGTCGCCGTCGTGGAAGGCCCTGCAAGCCTATCTGGATGGCATCAACCAGTATCAGGACACCCACGCCGCGCCGATCGAGTTCGACGTGCTGGGCATCCCGAAACGGCCGTTCACCGCTGAAGACAGCATCAGCGTCGCCGGTTACATGGCTTACAGCTTTGCCGCCGCGTTTCGTACCGAGCCGCTGCTGACCTATGTGCGCGATCAACTCGGCGCCGATTACCTCAACGTCTTCGATCTCGACTGGCAGCCCAAAGGCGTGCTCGCCAAAGGCCACAGCACATCGACGCCGACCCTCGCCGCCGGTGACTGGAAAGACCTCAACACCCTCGCCCGCCTCAGCGAACAAGCGCTGATCGACAACGGCTTGCCGCAGTTCGAAGGCAGCAACGCCTGGGTGATTGCCGGCAGCCGCAGCCAGAGCGGCAAACCGCTGCTGGCCGGAGACCCGCACATTCGTTTCTCGGTGCCGTCGGTGTGGTACGAGGCACAATTGTCGGCGCCGGGTTTTGAGCTGTACGGCCATCATCAGGCGCTGGTGCCGTTTGCGTTTCTGGGGCACAACCTCGATTTCGGCTGGAGCCTGACCATGTTCCAGAACGACGATCTGGATCTGATCGCCGAGAAGGTCAATCCGGACAATGCCAATCAGGTCTGGTATCGCGGCCAGTGGACGGACATGGTCGTCAGCGAACAGCAGATCAATGTGAAGGGCCAATCGCCGGTGACCCTCACCCTGCGCCAATCGCCCCACGGCCCGATCGTCAACGACGCGCTCGGCACTGCAGCGGGCAAGACGCCGATCGCGATGTGGTGGGCGTTCCTCGAAACGCCGAACCCGATCCTCGAAGGTTTCTATCAGCTCAACCGCGCTGACACGTTGGCCAAGGCCCGCGCGGCTGCCGCAAAAGTGCAGGCGCCGGGACTGAACCTGGTTTACGCCAACGCCAAGGGTGATATCGCCTGGTGGGCGTCGGCGTTGCTGCCCAAACGCCCGGCCGGGGTAAGGCCGGAATTCATTCTCGACGGCAGCAGCAATCAGGCCGACAAGGACGGTTACTACCCGTTCAGCGCCAACCCGCAGGAAGAGAACCCGGCACGCGGCTACATCGTCTCGGCCAACTTCCAGCCGCTGTCGCCGACCGGTATGGAGATTCCTGGTTACTACAACCTCGCCGATCGTGGGCAGCAGCTCAATCGTCAGCTCAGCGACAAGAACATCAAGTGGACGAACGAGGCCAATCAGAAACTGCAACTCGGCACGGCGACCGGTTACGGCCCGCGCGTGTTGGCGCCTTTGCTGCCGGTGCTGCGTGAAGTGGTGAGCGATCCGGCGCAGTTGAAACTGGTCGAGCAACTGGCGCAGTGGCCGGGTGACTATCCGCTGGATTCGGTGAGTGCGACGGTGTTTAGCCAGTTCCTCTACGACCTCGCCGATGCGGCGATGCGTGATGAATTGGGTAATGAGTTTTTCGACACGCTGTTGTCGACGCGGGTGATCGATTCGGCGCTGCCACGACTGGCGGCGAACGCTGATTCGCCGTGGTGGGATAACCGCAACACGCCGGCCAAAGAGACTCGCGCTGATGTTGTGCGCACGGCGTGGCAGGCGAGCATGCAGCACTTGAAGCTGACCCTCGGCGACAACACTGCCGAGTGGAAATGGGGCGCGGCGCATACGCTCACGCATGGCCATCCGTTGGGGCAGCAGAAGCCGCTGGATCGGATTTTCAACGTCGGGCCGTTTGCGGCGCCGGGCAGTCATGAGGTGCCAAACAATCTTTCGGCGAAGATCGGTCCGGCGCCGTGGCCAGTGACGTATGGGCCGTCGACGCGGCGCTTGGTGGATTTTGCGGATCCGGCGCATGGATTGACGATTAACCCGGTTGGGCAGAGTGGTGTGCCGTTTGACAGTCACTATGACGATCAGGCTGAGGCGTATGTTGACGGGATTTATGTGCAGGCGCACTTCAGCGAGGAAGAGGTGACGGCGAATACGCACAATACGTTGAAGCTGTTGCCGATGCGGGCGAAACCTTAAAAGCCCCTCACCCTAGCCCTCTCCCGGAGGGAGAGGGGACTGACCGAGGTGTCTTTCGCTATACACCGACTTGAGAGATCGAGTCGATTATGGATTCGATACAGCAACATCACGTCGGCGTATCTCCCCAATATCCCCGAATCGGCCCCCTCTCCCTCTGGGAGAGGGCTGGGGTGAGGGTCAAACCATCACCGCAAAATTCAGCCGAAACTGCTGCGGCGTCACGCCCAACCGTCGATTGAACACCCCGCGCATATGCTGCGCATCGCGAAACCCGCACTGATACGCCACCGTCTTCAACGGCGCCGCCGTGCTCTCCAGCATCACCCGCGCCGCATCCACTCGCGCCCGCTCGACAAACTCCGCCGGCGTCACCTTCGCTTCCCGGGCAAACACGCGCGAGAAATTACGCGCGCTCATGTTCGCCGCGTTGGCCAGATCGGCAATGGTCAGATCGCCGGTCAGATTGGCCAGCACGTACAACTGCACCATCGCCACCGCCGACGTCGGCTCCGCGTGCGGCGTGAGGAACGGGCTGAACTGCGACTGCCCGCCCGAGCGCTGAGTGAACACCACCAGCCGCTTCGCCACACTGAGCGCCACTTCAGCACCGTGATCACGCGCCAGTAAATACAGCGACAGATCGATCCCCGCCGTCACCCCGGCCGAGGTGTAGAGCGTGCCGTCCTCGACGTACAAACGATCCGCGTCCACCTGCGTCGATGGACACAACTGCGCCAAGGCTTCGGCATCGTTCCAGTGCGTGGTCACGGTGCGCCCTTCCAGCAACCCGGCGCGGGCGAGCATGAAAGCGCCGTTGCAGATCGAGCCGAAACGCTCAGCGCGACCGCAGGCGTCGCGCAGCCAGGTGTCGAACATCGCACCGAAATCCATGAACGGCAGTTGCGGCCCGCCGGCGACCAGCAGCAGGTCGTAGGCGTCCAGCGCTTCGCTGAAATGGCGATGGGCGTTGAGGATCAAGCCGTTGGAACAGGCCATCGGTATTCTTTCCAGACCGATCACTTCCAGCCGATAGTGATCTTCCGGCGCGAGGAAGCGGTTAGCCTCGGCGAACACATCCATGGGGCCGGTGACGTCGAGCGACTGCACACCTGCGAACACCACGATGGCGACGGTTTTGTTCATGGCTGTGGATTCCCTTTCAAGAGCAAAAGATCGCAGCCTTCGGCAGCTCCTACAGGTGTCCGCTTTCTCATGTAGGAGCTGCCGAAGGCTGCGATCTTTTAGCTTGGCACGATTTGCAGGTGGATTGGCAAGGATCGCAGCCATGCGCCGATTGTTCGCTTGCAGCGTCGGGAACAGACTTTCCCCATCAGCGCCACGACGGCGCTTTCAGAAAGGAAAGCACCATGAGCACGACCATCGCCGGCATCAAAATCCCCGACAGCGCCCTCGCCCGCGCCACCACCGAGTACATCCGCGACATCGAATCCGATCTGCTTTACCACCACTCGCGCCGGGTATTTCTGTTCGGCGCGCTGAGCGGTGAACGCCAGCAACTGGCCTACGATCCAGAGCTGCTCTATGTCGGCGCGATGTTCCACGACCTCGGGCTGGTCGAAGGCCATCGCAGCGCTGACGAGCGTTTTGAAGTGGACGGCGCCAACGCGGCGGCGGCGTTTCTCAAGCCGTACGGTTTGAGCGATGACGACATCGAGCAGGTCTGGTTATCGATCGCCTTGCACACCACACCGGGCGTGCCGAAACACTTGCGGCCGACCGTGGCGCTGGTGACGGCGGGTGTCGAGATGGACGTGCTGGGCATGGATTACGCGGCGTTCAGCACCGTGCAGCGCGAAGCGGTGGTGCATGCGCATCCACGTGGGGAAGGTTTCAAGGAATGCATCATCTGCGCGTTCGCCGACGGCTTGCGCCATCGTCCGCAGACCACGTTTGGCAACGTGAAGACCGATGTGCTGAAGGATCAGGTGCCGGGGTTCAAACCGATGAACTTCGTCGAAGTCATCCGCAATTCCCCTTGGGTGAACTGAGGGCAAAATCAAAAGATCGCAGCCTGCGGCAGCTCCTACATTGGAATGTGTTCCCTGTAGGAGCTGCCGCAGGCTGCGATCTTTTGCTGTTAGGCCGCTTCCGGCGCAGGCGCGCGGCGTACGTCCGGTTGCTTCCACGAATCGGCAGCGCTTTCTTCGATGGCTTGCTGGATGGCTTTCTTGCGCGCTTCTTCGGCACGGCGGCTGAAGAACCAGACAAGGAACGTCACGATCGATACCGCCAACAGAATCAAGCTCGCCACGGCGTTGATCTCAGGCTTCACGCCCAGACGCACCGCCGAGAACACTTCCATCGGCAGGGTCGTCGAACCCGGGCCGGAAACGAAGCTCGCCAATACCAGATCGTCCAGCGACAGGGCGAAGGACATCATGCCGCCCGCCGCCAGCGATGGCGCGATCATCGGGATGGTGATCAGGAAGAACACCTTCCACGGACGCGCGCCAAGGTCCATCGCCGCTTCTTCGATCGACAGGTCGAGCTCACGCAGACGCGCCGACACCACCACCGCCACGTACGCCGCACAGAACGTCGTATGCGCGATCCAGATGGTGACGATGCCGCGTTCCTGCGGCCAGCCGATCATCTGCGCCATGGCCACAAACAGCAGCAACAGCGACAGACCGGTGATCACTTCGGGCATGACCAACGGCGCAGTCACCAGGCCGCCGAACAGCGTGCGCCCCTTGAAGTGAGTGATACGGGTCAGCACGAATGCCGCCAGCGTACCCAGCGCCACCGCTGCCACCGCCGTGTAGCAGGCGATTTCCAGCGAGCGCACCACCGAGCCCATCAGTTGGGTGTTGTCGAGCAGGCCAACGTACCACTTGATCGACCAGCCGCCCCACACCGTCACCAGTTTCGAGGCGTTGAACGAGTAGATCACGAGGATCAGCATCGGCAGGTAGATGAACAACAAACCCAGTACCAGCATCAGGCTGGAGAAACGGATGCGCTTCATTCTTTACCCTCCATTTCCTTGGCCTGACTGCGGTTGAACAGAATGATCGGCACAATCAGGATCGCCAGCATCACCACCGCCAGCGCGGACGCCACCGGCCAGTCACGGTTGTTGAAGAACTCTTGCCAGAGCACTTTACCGATCATCAGGGTTTCCGGACCACCGAGCAGTTCCGGGATCACGAACTCGCCCACCACCGGGATGAACACCAGCATGCAGCCGGCAATAATCCCGTTCTTGGACAGCGGAATGGTGATTTTCCAGAAGCTGTTGAAAGTGCTCGAACCGAGGTCGGAAGCGGCTTCCAGCAGGCTGTGATCGTGCTTCACCAGGTTGGCGTACAGCGGCAGGATCATGAACGGCAGGTACGAATAGACAACACCGATGTACACCGCGAGGTTGGTGTTGAGGATCTGCAGCGGCTCGTCGATAAAGCCCATGCTCATCAGGAAACCATTGAGCAGGCCGTTGTTGCTGAGGATGCCCATCCACGCGTAAACGCGGATCAGGATCGCCGTCCAGGTCGGCATCATGATCAGCAGCACCAGCACCGTTTGCATCTCTTTACGGGCGGTGGCGATGGCATAGGCCATCGGGTAACCGATCAACAGGCAGAGGACGGTGCTGATCAGCGCCATCTTCAACGAGCCGAGGTAGGCGGCGATGTATAACTCGTCGCCCGCCAGCATCGCGTAGTTGCCCAGGTTCAGCAGCAGTTGCAGCTTCTGCTCAACGAAGGTGTAGATCTCGGTGTACGGCGGAATCGCCACATCGGCTTCGGCGAAGCTGATCTTCAAAACGATGAAGAACGGCAACATGAAGAACAGGAACAGCCAGATGAACGGAACCCCGATGACCAGTTGCCGGCCACTGGGGATTATTCGGTTGATGCGGCGTTTGAATTTGCGCATGTTCATGAGCGAAGTACCACGCCGCTGTCGTCTTCCCAGTACACGTAAACCTGATCACCCCAGGTCGGACGTGCGCCACGGCGTTCGGCGTTGGCCACGAACGACTGCACCAGTTTGCCGCTCGGCAACTCGACGTAGAACACCGAGTGACCACCCAGATAGGCGATGTCGTGCACCTTGCCGCTCGACCAGTTGTACTCGCAGGTCGGTTGATCGGCGGTGACCAGCAGCTTCTCCGGACGAATCGCGTAAGTCACCGATTTGTCCTGCACCGAAGTGCTGATGCCGTGGCCGACGTAGATCTGCCGATCAAGGTCTTTGCAGGTGATGGTCGCGTGGCCTTCGGCGTCGTCGATCACTTCGCCTTCGAAGATGTTGACGTTACCGATGAATTCGCAGACCAGACGACTGGTCGGGGTTTCGTAGATATCGATCGGGCTGCCGATCTGGGCGATCCAGCCCAGGTGCATGATCGCGATGCGCTCGGCCATGGTCATGGCCTCTTCCTGGTCGTGCGTCACCATCACGCAAGTCACACCCACGCGCTCGATGATCTCGACCAGTTCCAGCTGCATTTGCGAACGCAGCTTCTTGTCGAGTGCGCCCATTGGTTCGTCGAGCAACAGCAGCTTCGGCCGTTTGGCCAGCGAACGCGCCAGTGCCACACGCTGACGCTGACCGCCGGACAGTTGATGCGGCTTGCGCTTGGCGTACTGGCTCATCTGCACGAGCTTGAGCATTTCGGCCACGCGGGCATCGACTTCAGCCGCCGGAATCTTGTCCTGCTTGAGGCCGAAGGCAATGTTCTGCGCCACGGTCATGTGCGGGAACAAGGCGTACGACTGGAACATCATGTTGATCGGACGTTCGTACGGCGGCATGTCGGTGATGTCGACGCCGTCGAGGAAAATGCGCCCCTCCGTGGGCCGTTCGAACCCTGCCAGCATCCGCAGCAGAGTGGATTTGCCCGATCCCGATCCGCCGAGCAGAGCGAAGATTTCGCCCTTTTTGATTTCCAGGGACACATCGTCCACGGCAATCGTCTCGTCGAACTTCTTCGTGACCCGGTCGATTTTGACCAACACCTGTTTCGGTGTCTGGTCGCCCTCGAGGGCTTTCTTATAGGCGCCGGAGGCAACTGCCATTTACGAAACTCCCAGATAAAAACAATGCAGTCCGCCCCGCAAGGCGAACCCAGGATAGTGTGTGCCTTACATCCCCGACTTGACCTTGGTCCAGCTGCGGGTCATCAGACGCTGAATGTTCGGTGGCAACTCGGTCGACACGTAGGCCTTGTCGATAACGGCCTGCGGTGGGTACACCGACTCATCGGTACGGATGGACTGTTCCATCAGTTTGTCCGACCCAGGGTTAGGGTTGGCGTAACCGACGTAATCACTGACCTGGGCAATCACCTCAGGTTTCAGCAAATAGTTGATGAAGGCATGAGCCTCCTTCACGTTCGACGAATCCTTCGGAATCGCCAGCATGTCGAACCACAACGCGCCGCCCTCTTTCGGCACCGAGTAGGCGATGTTCACGCCTTTCTTGGCTTCGGCTGCGCGGTTCTTCGCCTGGAAAATATCGCCGGAGAAACCGATGGCCACGCAGATGTCGCCGTTGGCCAGGTCGCCGATGTATTTCGAGGAGTGGAAGTAGGTCACGTAAGGACGCACCGCGAGCAGCTTGGCGGTGGCTTTTTCGTAGTCCTTGGGATTGGTGCTGTTGGCGTTCAGGCCCATGTAGTTAAGCACGGTCGGCATCATTTCATCCGCCGAATCGAGGAACGCTACGCCGCAACTTTGCAGCTTCTTGATGTTCTCTGGTTCGAACAAAACACCCCAGGAATCGATCTTGTCGACACCCAGCACAGCCTTCACTTTATCGACGTTGTAACCGATGCCGTTGGTGCCCCACAGGTACGGCACGGCGTACAGGTTGCCCGGATCGTTCTGCTCCAGACGCTTGAGCAACGCCGGGTCTAGATTCGAATAGTTCGGCAGTTGTGAGCGGTCGAGCTTCTGGAACGCGCCTGCCTTGATCTGCTTGCCGAGGAAGTGGTTCGACGGCACGACCACGTCGTAACCGGTGCGCCCGGCCAGCAGTTTGCCTTCCAGGGTTTCGTTGGAGTCGAACACGTCGTAAACCGGTTTGATCCCGGTGGCTTTCTGGAAGTCAGCCAGGGTCGTCTCGCCGATGTAGTCCGACCAGTTATAAATATGCACCGTACCGGCGGCCTGGGCACCGACAGCAATCGTCAGGCCGGCAGTGGCCAGCAGGGCATTGCGCAAAGAAGAAAAAATAGGCAAGTGGAGGTCCTCTAAATTAGTTGGGCCCAAGTTGCCCCGCGCTGCATGACAGCCATGGCTGCCCGGCAACAAAACCGGCGCGCAACTTACCCTCGAAAAACCGTTCCAGCAAAACTTTTGTCATTTAATTGATCCGCTGGCCGCCATCGCGAGGGCGACGGCCAGCGGTTATTGCTTCAAACCGGCTTATTTACCGGATTTGATCTTGGTCCAGCTGCGGGTCATGATCCGCTGAGTTGCGGCCGGCAAGTCGGCGATCGCGTACAGCTTGGCCAGTACGTCAGCCGGTGGGTAAACGCCCGGGTCGCTGGTGATGTCTTTATCAACCAGTGGCGTTGCAGCGGCGTTACCGTTCGGGAAGCGTACGGCGTTGGTGATTTCCGCCATGATTTCCGGCTTCTGCAGGAAGGTCATGAACTTGTAGGCGCCTTCGACGTTTTCGGCATCTTTAGGGATGGCGACCATGTCGTAGAAGCTGCCCGCACCTTCTTTCGGAATGTTGTAGCTGACTTTCACCTTGTCACCGGCTTCAGCCGCGCGGGACTTGGCCTGGTAGATGTCACCCGAGTAACCGACGGCGACGCAGATATTGCCGTTGGCCAGGTCGGAGATGTACTTGGACGAGTGGAAGTAAGCGATCGAAGGACGCACCTTCATGATCAGCGCTTCAGCCTTGTCGATGTCTTCTTTCTTCTGGCTGTCGGTTGGCAGGCCCAGGTAGTGCAACGCCACCGGAATCATCTCGGTTGGCGAGTCGAGCAGGCTGATGCCGCAGGATTTCAGCTTGGCCGCGTTTTCCGGCTTGAAGATCAGATCCCACGAATCGACAGGTGCGTCGGCACCCAGTGCAGCCTTGACCTTCTCGGCGTTGAAGCCAATACCGATCGAGCCCCACATGTACGGGAAAGCGTGCTCGTTGCCCGGGTCGCTGACCGACACGGCTTTGAGCAAATCGGTGTTGAGGTTTTTCCAGTTAGGCAGCTTGGACTTGTCCAGCGTCTGGTAAACACCGGCCTTGATCTGCTTGGCGAGGAAGTTGTTCGACGGTACGACGATGTCGTAGCCGGACTTGCCTGCGAGCAGTTTGGCTTCGAGGGTTTCGTTGCTGTCGAAGACGTCGTAAACGACTTTGATGCCCGACTCGTCTTCAAACTTCTTGATGGTGTCCGGAGCGATGTAGTCCGACCAGTTGTAGACGTGCAACACCTTGTCGTCCGCCTGAGCCGCAGCCGCCATGATTCCCATCAGGGACATGGCGAGCAGAGTCTTGCCAGCGAGCTTTTTGCCTAATGCCTTCATGCGTAATGCTCCAAATTTTCTTTTTTTGAACCACTTTGTTCAGCGGCCGAACCCGGACAACTGGAACCGCGGCTAGTCTGGCAAGATCCGAGGCGGTCTTTCAAGAAAAGACCAGCCTTTCTGACAGCTTTGAGCGAGAGCGCCGCAGCTCCCCCGCTCAGAGCCTAGCACTTAGCCCTGCAACGCACTGAGGGTCAGATCCAGGCACTTGCGTGCCTTTGTAACCAGTTCATCGATCTCCGCTTTGCTGATCACCAGCGGCGGCGCGATGATCATGGTGTCGCCGACAGCGCGCATGATCAGGCCGTTATCAAAGCAGAACTGACGGCAGATCATGCCGACGCCCTTGCCTTCGTAACGCTTGCGAGTGGCCTTGTCCTGCACCAGCTCGATGGCCCCCAACAGACCGACGCCGCGAACTTCACCCACCAACGGGTGATCATTCAGTTCCCGCAGACGTTTCTGCAAATACGGTGCCGTTTCGTTGTGCGCGTTCTCGATAATTTTTTCGTCGCGCAGAATGCGGATGTTTTCCAGACCCACCGCTGCCGCCACCGGGTGACCGGAGTAGGTGAAGCCGTGGTTGAAATCGCCACCTTCGTTGAGCACTGCCACCACGGTGTCGCGCACGATCAGGCCACCCATCGGGATGTAACCGGAGGTCAGGCCTTTGGCGATGGTCATCATGTCAGGCTTGAGGTCGTAGAAATCGCTACCGAACCACTCACCAGTACGGCCGAAACCGCAGATCACTTCGTCCGCGACGAACAGGATGTCGTACTTGGCGAGAATTTCCTTGATGCGCGGCCAGTAGGTGTCTGGCGGAATGATCACGCCGCCGGCGCCCTGAATCGGCTCGGCAATAAAGGCACCGACGTTGTCGACGCCGACTTCGAGAATCTTTTCTTCCAGCTGATTGGCCGCCCAGATACCGAACTCTTCCGGGGACATGTCGCCACCTTCAGCGAACCAGTACGGCTGCGCGATGTGGACGATGCCCGGGATCGGCAAGTCGCCCTGTTCGTGCATATAGGTCATGCCACCGAGGCTCGCGCCGGCCACGGTCGAACCGTGATAACCGTTCTTGCGGCTGATGATGACTTTCTTGTTTGGCTGGCCTTTGATCGCCCAGTAGTGGCGAACCATACGCAGCATGGTGTCGTTGCCTTCGGAGCCGGAACCGGTAAAGAACACATGGTTCATGCCTTCTGGCGCCACGTCGGCGATCGACTTGGCCAGTTCCAGTGCCGGCGGGTGCGCGGTCTGGAAGAACAGGTTGTAGTACGGCAGTTCACGCATCTGTCTGGCGGCGGCGTCGGCCAGTTCATCACGACCGTAACCGATGGCCACGCACCACAGACCGGCCATGCCGTCGAGGATCTTGTTGCCCTCGCTGTCCCACAGGTACACGCCCTTGGCGCTGGTAATGATCCGCGGACCTTTCTCTTTCAGCTGCTTGAAGTCGCTGAACGGCGCCAGGTGGTGATCATTGCTGAGTGCTTGCCACTCGCGGGTTTGCGGGTTGTTGCTGGTCATGCCAATTCTCCTTGTTATCGGTGAAGGCGCGGCGTCTGCACGCCGCGCCCGGCGTATCAGACGGCGAAGAGCAGGTACTCGCGCTCCCACGAACTGATCACGCGCTTGAAGTTTTCATGCTCGGCCCGCTTGACCGCGACGTAGCCAGTGATGAAAGTTTTGCCCAGGTACTTCTCGATGGTTGCACTGTTTTCCATACGCTCCAGTGCATCCTCGATGGTCAGCGGCAGGCGCAGGTTGCGGCGTTCATAACCGCGTCCGACCACTGGCGCACTCGGGTTGAGGCCTTCGACCATGCCGATGTAACCGCAGAGCAGGCTCGCGGCAATCGCCAGGTACGGGTTGGCGTCGGCGCCCGGCAGGCGGTTTTCGACGCGACGGTTCTGCGGGCCGGCATCCGGTACGCGCAGACCCACGGTGCGGTTTTCTTCGCCCCATTCCACGTTCACCGGTGCCGAGGTGTCCGGCAGGAAGCGGCGGAACGAGTTGACGTTCGGCGCGAACAACGGCAACAGCTCAGGAATCAGTTTCTGCAAACCACCGATGTGGTGCAGGAACAGCTGGCTCATGGTGCCGTCTTCATTAGAGAAGACGTTTTTGCCGGTTTCGATGTCGATGATGCTCTGGTGCAAGTGCATCGCACTGCCCGGCTCGCCCGTCATCGGTTTGGCCATAAAGGTCGCAGCCACATCGTGCTTGAGCGCGGCTTCGCGCATGGTGCGTTTGAACACCAGAATCTGGTCAGCCAGCGACAGTGCGTCGCCGTGACGGAAGTTGATTTCCATCTGCGCCGTGCCGTCTTCGTGGATCAGCGTGTCGAGATCCAGCTCTTGCAGTTCGCACCAGTCGTAGACGTCTTCGAACAGCGGGTCGAATTCGTTCGCCGCTTCAATCGAGAACGACTGACGACCGATTTCCGGACGGCCCGAGCGACCGATTGGCGGCTGCAATGGATAGTCAGGGTCGTCGCTGCGCTTGGTCAGGTAGAACTCCATCTCCGGCGCGACGATTGGCTGCCAGCCCTTGTCGGCATAGAGTTTGAGGACTTTCTTGAGGACGTTGCGCGGCGACAGCTCGATCGGGTTGCCTTGCTTGTCGTAGGTGTCGTGGATCACCTGCGCGGTCGGCTCGATGGCCCACGGCACCATGTACACGGCGTTCTGGTCGGGACGGCAGATCATGTCGATGTCGGCCGGGTCGAGCAGTTCGTAATAGATGTCATCTTCGACGTAATCGCCGGTCACCGTCTGCAACAGAACGCTCTCTGGCAGGCGCATGCCTTTTTCGGCGATGAACTTGTTGGTCGGCGAAATCTTGCCACGGGTGATCCCGGTCAAGTCGGCGATCATGCATTCGACTTCTGTGATCTTGTGGTCTTTCAACCAATCGGTGAGCTGGTCGAGGTTGTTACTCATAGATGCCTCTGGGCTGAGTCTCCTGACGCTATGTCAGGCAAAGTTTGACGCCGGGGCGTCGCGATAAAGGGCTTGCTTGTGCGCAGTGCGGGCTTACGCCAGGCACCGCGCATAGACAATGAAAGAGGAGCTTACCTGCCCTTTACGCTGGCGTTGCATTTCCTGTGCACAGTTCAGGCGTGCAGAATCGTGAGCACGGCTTGGCAGCCGGCACAGGCTTTGAGAGTAAAAGAGATCTATATTGGAAGGGGACGCCATAAACAGAGTGCCTTGTCGTACGTCCAGAATATCGGACGCTGCCGTTTTGCCTGCTGCTGACGAGAACCTCGTCGACAGGCTGCGCGCCTTATTGGCGGAGCGTTGGACGGATTTGTCGCCACTGATGTGATAAGCATGCAGACCGGACTGTTGCGAGCAGTCGGTGATGCCGATTAACGGCAGGCGAGACATGAAGCACCCCGGTATTATTGCTGTTATGGGTTTGATCCGAGCTTAGCCTTGTTCATTTTTTTACACAACACCCCCGTAAAAAATACAACACGGCCTGCTCAAGCCCGCGGGTGGCAAGCGTCCCGGCGTCTCAAAAGCGCCCCAAAGTGCCCCATAAATGCCCTTGCAGCGCTTTTTTAGGGCAAAAAAGGCCTCGCTTGACTTCGGCAGGCCGTTCGGGTTGACTGAAACCAGAAAAGATCAATGATTGATATTTTTAACAACAAAGGTGTTGCATCATGTCGGTACCCCCGCGTGCCGTTCAGCTTAACGAAGCGAACGCGTTCCTTAAGGAACATCCTGAGGTTCTGTACGTTGACCTTCTGATTGCGGATATGAATGGTGTGGTGCGCGGCAAGCGCATTGAACGCACCAGTCTCCACAAGGTTTACGAGAAAGGCATCAACCTGCCGGCCTCTCTATTTGCTCTGGACATCAACGGCTCCACGGTGGAAAGCACCGGCCTGGGTCTGGACATCGGCGACGCCGATCGAATCTGCTATCCAATCCCCGATACTCTGTGCAACGAGCCATGGCAGAAGCGCCCAACCGCGCAACTGTTGATGACCATGCACGAACTCGAAGGCGACCCTTTCTTCGCCGATCCGCGCGAAGTGCTCCGTCAAGTTGTTGCAAAGTTTGACGAGCTGGGCTTGACCATCTGCGCCGCATTCGAACTCGAGTTCTACCTGATCGACCAGGAAAACGTGAACGGCCGTCCACAGCCGCCACGCTCGCCGATCTCCGGTAAACGTCCGCACTCGACTCAGGTCTACCTGATCGACGACCTCGACGAATACGTCGACTGCCTCCAGGACATTCTGGAAGGCGCGAAAGAGCAAGGCATCCCGGCCGACGCCATCGTCAAGGAAAGTGCCCCGGCGCAGTTCGAAGTGAACCTGCACCACGTCGCCGACCCGATCAAGGCCTGCGACTACGCGGTACTGCTCAAGCGTCTGATCAAGAACATCGCTTACGACCATGAAATGGACACCACCTTCATGGCCAAGCCGTACCCGGGCCAGGCAGGTAATGGTCTGCACGTACACATTTCGATTCTGGATAAAGAAGGCAAAAACATTTTTGCCAGCGAGGATCCCGAGCAGAACGCCGCGCTGCGTCACGCGATCGGCGGTGTGCTCGAGACCCTGCCCGCGCAGATGGCTTTCCTCTGCCCGAACGTCAACTCCTACCGTCGTTTCGGCGCACAGTTCTACGTGCCGAACTCGCCGTGCTGGGGTCTGGACAACCGCACCGTGGCGATTCGCGTACCGACCGGCTCGTCCGATGCCGTACGTATCGAACACCGCGTGGCCGGCGCCGACGCCAACCCGTACCTGCTGATGGCTTCGGTACTGGCCGGCGTGCACCACGGTCTGACCAACAAGATCGAGCCGGGCGCGCCTGTCGAAGGCAACAGCTACGAGCAAAACGAGCAAAGCCTGCCGAACAACTTGCGCGATGCCCTGCGCGAGCTGGACGACAGCGAGGTGATGGCCAAGTACATCGATCCGAAGTACATCGATATCTTCGTCGCCTGCAAGGAAAGCGAGCTGGAGGAGTTCGAACACTCCATCTCCGACCTTGAGTACAACTGGTATTTGCATACCGTTTAAGCGGTTGTAGCACCAAAAAGAACGCCGTCGGCTGATTCAGCCAACGGCGTTTTTTTATGGCCAAACACAAACCCTGTGGCGAGGGGATTTATCCCCGATCGGCTGCGCAGCAGTCGTAAAACCTGAGAGCTGGATACTCCTGACACACCGAGTGGGATGGCTTTGGGGCTGCTTCGCAACCCATCGGGGATAAATCCCCTCGCCACAGGGTACTGGCAGACAACACGGAAGCCGGCTCGTACAATGCCCGCTGCCCCGCAGGAGACTTTCATGACGCGTCCCGCCCCCGTTCGCAAACCCCGTGCCCGCAGTCAGGCGCGCATCGATTCGATACTCGACGCCGCGCGCACGTTGCTGGCCGCCGAGGGTGTGGCGAGTCTTTCGATCTACAGCGTCGCCGAGCGCGCGCAGATTCCGCCCTCCTCCGTGTACCACTTTTTCGCCAGCGTACCGGCCTTGCTCGAAGCGCTGACGGCGGATGTTCATGCGGCGTTTCGCGCCTGCCTGCAAGCGCCGATCGATCACGAAGCGCTGCGCGACTGGCGCGATCTGTCGCGGTTGGTCGAGCAACGGATGCTGGAGATCTACGACGAAGACGCCGCCGCACGTCAGTTGATTCTCGCTCAGCACGGTTTGACCGAAGTGACTCAGGCAGACCGCCAGCACGACATTGAGCTGGGCGACCTGATGCACAAGCTGTTCAATCATCACTTCGAGTTGCCGAGGCTGCCGGAGGATGTTGATGTGTTTGCCTTGGCGATGGAGTTGGGCGACCGGGTGTATGCGCGCTCGGTGCAGCAGCATGGGCAGATCACCCCGCGCATGGCCGAGGAAGGGATGCGCGTGTTTGATGCCTATATCGGCCTGTATCTGCCACCTTATCTGCCCAAAAGAGATCTCTAGCGCCCTTACCGGCCCCTTCGCGAGCAAGCTCGCTCCCACAGTGATTTGTGCTGAACACAACACCTGTGAACAACACAGAACCTGTGGGAGCGAGCTTGCTCGCGAAGGCCGCGCCGCCGATTTCAAGCCAGACACAAAAAACCCCGAAGGGCTCACGCCCTCCGGGGTTGTTTTTTACTCACTGGCTTACAACTTGGCGATCGACACCTCGGTGGATTTCACAAAGGCGATCACTTCGCTGCCCACCACCAGTTCCAGCTCCTTGACCGAACGCGTGGTGATCACCGAAGTGACGATGCCCGAAGCGGTTTGCACGTCGATTTCCGACAGCACGTCGCCGAGGACGATTTCCTTGATCGAGCCTTTGAACTGGTTGCGCACGTTGATGGCTTTAATAGTCATGATATTTCTCCTGAGGTCGAAATAAGCGGCAAGTGGCAAGCTTCAAGCGGCAAGCAAAAGCACAGCGCGTCTACTTGTAGCTTGTAGCTTGAAGCTCGCAGCTGCTTCATTGCGCCCAACGCAATTGCGTAGGCAGTGGTGAAACAGGTTCCGGCGCCGGCGGTTCGCCGGGCAGGGACAAAACTCGGTTGAGCACTTCGGTTTCCAGCGCGGCCAGTCGGTGCGAACCGCGTACCCGTGGGCGCGGCAGTTCGACGTGCAGGTCAAGGCCGACTTCGCCGTCCTCGATCAGAATCACCCGGTCGGCAATCGCCACCGCTTCGCTGACGTCGTGGGTCACCAGCAACACCGTGAAGCCGTGTTGCTGCCAGAGACGTTCGATCAGTTGCTGCATTTCAATGCGGGTCAGCGCGTCCAGTGCGCCGAGCGGTTCGTCGAGCAACAGCAGGCGCGGCTGATGGATCAGCGCCCGGGCCAGTGCGACGCGCTGCTTCTGCCCACCGGACAAAGCCGCCGGCCACTCATTGGCGCGATCGGCCAGGCCGACTGCTTCCAGCGCATCCAATGCCTGCGGACGCCAGTTGCCTTTAAGGCCGAGCCCAACGTTGTCGATGATCTTTTTCCATGGCAGCAGACGCGCTTCCTGGAACATCAATCGGGTGTCTTCCCGCGCATCGCTGAGCGGCGCAGAACCGGCGAGCAAGTCGCCGCCAGTCGGTTGATCGAGGCCGGCGAGCAAGCGCAGCAAGGTGCTTTTGCCGCAGCCACTGCGCCCGACCACCGCGACGAATTGCCCCGCCGGAATGTGCAGATCGATGTCACGCAGCACCTGCCGCGCGCCGAAGGTTTTCTGCAGGTTGCGCACCGCCAGCGGAATCCCGCGCAGCAGGCGTGGAGGTTGTTGAGCGGTCATGCTGCACCTCCTTTGGCAACCTGATAGGCCGGATGCCAGCGCAACCACACACGCTCAAGTCCACGGGCGGCGAGGTCGGCGAGTTTGCCGAGCACCGCGTAAAGCAGAATCGCCAGCACCACTACGTCGGTCTGCAAAAACTCCCGGGCGTTCATCGCCAGGTAGCCGATGCCGGAGCTGGCGGAAATGGTTTCGGCGACGATCAGCGTCAGCCACATAAAGCCCAGTGCGAAGCGCACACCGACCAGAATCGAAGGCAGCGCGCCCGGCAGAATCACCTGCCAGAACAGGCTGAAACCGGACAGGCCATAACTGCGCGCCATCTCCACCAGCGCCGGATCAACATTGCGGATGCCGTGATAAGTGTTGAGGTAGATCGGGAACAACGTGCCCAACGCCACCAGAAAAATCTTCGCCGACTCGTCGATGCCGAACCACAGGATCACCAGCGGAATCAGCGCCAGGTGCGGCACGTTGCGGATCATCTGTACCGAGCTGTCGAGCAAGCGTTCGCCCCATTTCGACAGGCCGGTAATGAAACCCAAGACCAGACCGATGCTGCCGCCGATGGTGAAACCGAGCGCCGCGCGCCAGCCGCTGATCGCCAGGTGCGTCCAGATTTCGCCGCTGCGCACCAGGTTCACGCCGGCTTCGATCACTGCCACCGGTGCCGGCAGAATCCGTGTCGACAACCAGCCCGCCGACACCGACAACTGCCACACCGCCAGCAACAACACCGGCAACGCCCAGGGCGCGAGGCTGTGGATGATTTTTTTCATGGCGCGCCTCAGCTCTGCGACGCTGCTTTGGGAAGAATGTCGTTGGCGACCATCTCGCCGAACGGGCTGACGTAACCGGCGCTTTTCGGCAGTTCCGGACGCTCGATGTCGAGGTGCGGGAACAACAGTTCAGCAACGCGATACGACTCTTCAAGGTGTGGATAACCGGAGAAGATAAAGGTGTCGATGCCCAAATCCGCGTACTCCTTCACGCGAGCGGCCACAGTCGGGCCATCGCCGACCAGCGCCGTACCGGCACCGCCGCGCACCAGACCAACACCAGCCCAAAGATTCGGGCTGACTTCGAGGTTGTCGCGGCTGCCGCCGTGCAGGGCGGCCATGCGTTGCTGGCCGACCGAATCGAAACGCGCCAGCGACGCTTGAGCGCGAGCGATGGTGTCGTCGTCCAGATGCGAGATCAGCCGATCCGCCGCTTGCCACGCTTCTGCGTTGGTTTCACGAACGATCACGTGCAGACGAATGCCGAAGCGTACGGTGCGGCCGAGTTTGGCGGCTTTGGCGCGAACTTGGGCAATCTTCTCGGCGACGGCTGCTGGCGGCTCGCCCCAGGTCAGCACCATTTCCACTTGTTCGGCGGCCAGATCCTGCGCCGCTTCCGACGAGCCACCGAAGTACAGCGGCGGACGTGGTTGCTGGATCGGCGGATAGAGCAACTTCGCGCCTTTCACGCTGATGTGCTCGCCGTCGTAATCAACGGTTTCGCCTTCCAGCACACGGCGCCAGATGCGGGTGAATTCCACCGAGGCTTGATAGCGTTCTTCGTGGCTGAGGAACAGACCGTCACCAGCCAATTCTTCTGGGTCACCGCCGGTTACCAGGTTGAACAGCGCACGGCCGCCGGACAGACGATCCAGTGTCGCTGCCTGCCGCGCCGCGACCGTCGGGGAAATGATCCCGGGGCGCAGCGCAACAAGAAACTTCAGACGCTGGGTCACCGGGATCAGCGACGCCGCCACCAGCCACGAGTCTTCGCAGGAACGGCCGGTCGGAATCAGCACGCCGCCGAAACCCAGACGATCCGCCGCTTGCGCGACCTGTTGCAGATAACCGTGGTCGACGGCGCGAGCGCCTTCGGCGGTGCCAAGGTAATGGCCGTCACCGTGGGTAGGCAGGAACCAGAAGATATTGAGGCTCATGGAGTGGTCTCCTTGGGGATTCGAATTACAGCGCTTTGGCCACAGCGGCCGGTGGTGTCCAGATCACATCCTTGATGCTCAGCGGCTTCGGAATCAGCTTGAGCTGGTAGAACGTGTCAGCGATTTTTTGCTGCGCGGCGACCACTTCCGGGGTCAGGAACAGTGCGCCGTAGCCCTGGCGTTTCACCGAGGTCAGGGTGATGTCCGCCGGCAGGCCGAGCAGTGGCGCGACTTGTTGAGTCACGTCTTCAGGGTTGGCTTTCGACCACTCGCCGACGGCGCGCACTTCCTCAACGAGGGCTTTGATCACCTCAGGATTTTTCTGTGCGTAAGGCTTGGTGGCGAGATAGAACTGGTGGTTGTCGACGATGCCCTTGCCATCGCGCAGGGTGTGCGCTTGCAGTTGTTTTTCGGCGGCGGCCTGGTACGGATCCCAGATGACCCAGGCGTCAACGCTGCCACGTTCGAACGCAGCGCGAGCATCAGCTGGCGGCAAGAATACGGTTTGAATGTCGGTGTACTTGAGACCGGCATCTTCCAGCGCACGCACCAGCAGGTAGTGGACGTTGGAGCCTTTGTTCAGCACGACTTTCTTGCCCTTGAGATCAGCCACCGATTTGATCGGCGAGTCTTTCGGCACAAGGATCGCTTCGCTGTTGGGCGCTGGCGGTTCGTAGGCAACGTAGAGCAGATCAGCGCCAGCAGCCTGAGCGAACACCGGTGGAGTTTCGCCAGTGACACCGAAGTCGATCGAGCCGACGTTCAGGCCTTCCAGCAACTGCGGGCCGCCGGGGAACTCAGTCCATTGCACGTCGACGCCTTGGGCGGCCAGACGTTTTTCCAGCGTGCCTTTGGCTTTGAGCAGCACCAGCGTGCCGTATTTCTGATAACCAATCCGAAGTGTCTCGGCTTGAGCTTGAGTAATGGCGCCGAAGGTGACAGCCGCAGCAAACAGAGCGACCAGACCACGACGCAAAAATACAGTGCGCATAGCGCTCTCCTTTTTGCTGTTGGGTTTTGGCTGCACCTGCTTGGCCGTTAGCGGCTGAGTAAGGTGAAGTACATCAAATGCGGGTGAGGCTTAAATGCTCCAGCGAGCACTCAACAAACGTTCGTTCAACAGGCCCGGTTCCAGCGGTTTCGGGCGGCGGGCCATGGCGCCGACAAACTGATCCAGCGCTTCATGCAGTCGCTGCTCCAGCGCCGGTGCCAGTTGCGCGGCAGCACTGCCTTCGCCGTAAGCAATCTGGCTGTCCTCGGCGAAAATCCCCTGGAGCATTTCCTGGGCTTTCAATGCCGACAGCACAGGCTTGAGCGCGTAATCGACCACCAACATGTGGGCGATGCTGCCGCCGGTGGCCATCGGCAAAACAATCTTGTGATTCAGGGCACGCTCTGGGAGCAGGTCCAGCAGCGTCTTCAACGCGCCAGAAAAAGACGCTTTGTAAACCGGTGTGGCGATCAACAGCCCGTCAGCGTTTTCAATCTGTTGCAGCAGGTCGAGCACCTTCGGGCTGTCGAAGCGGGCATGGAGCAAATCCTCGGCCGGGAAATCCCGAATCTGATAACTCACCACTCCCACGCCTTGCTGCTGCAACCAACGTTGCGAGCGCTCCAGCAGCACCCCGGAACGGGAGCGCAGGCTGGGACTGCCACCGAGTGAGACAACCAGCATTGAGACGATTCCTTAAGCATTACAGGCGATTCGCGGGTTGCGATCTCGCTTCGATGGGAGTGACCTTACCAGCTGATTTATATATCCATAAATCATATTTATTCATTTGGTTATGCGTTTTGGAGATATGCGGATTGCTTTGTTTCAGGCGAAAAAAAAGGCCGTCGAAACGGCCTGAAATCCCCTGCTTAGTAGCTACCACTGATCGTTCCCACGCTCTGCGTGGGAATGAATCCATGGACGCTCCGCGTCCACTGTGACGCAGAGCGTCACGGGCGGCATTCCCACGCGGACGGTTCGACGTCTCGACGTGGGAACGATCTGCCCGGTGAGATCACTTGTTCGGCTGTGGCGTCAGGCGCAGATACGGCTTCACCGCCCGATAGCCCTTCGGAAAGCGCTGCTTGATCTCTTCCTCGTCCTTCAACGAAGGCACGATCACTACCTCATCACCGTCCTGCCAGTTGGCCGGCGTGGCCACTTTGTAGTTGTCGGTGAGTTGTAGCGAATCGATCACCCGCAGAATCTCATGGAAGTTGCGCCCGGTGCTCGCCGGGTAGGTGATGGTCAGGCGAATCTTTTTGTTCGGATCGATCACGAACAGCGAACGCACGGTCAGCGTGTCGTTGGCGTTCGGGTGGATCAGGTCATACAAATCCGAGACCTTGCGATCGGCATCGGCCAGGATCGGAAAGTTGACGACGGTGTTCTGGGTTTCGTTGATGTCTTCGATCCACTTGTGGTGCGAGTCCACCGGGTCGACCGACAGCGCAATGGCTTTGACGCCGCGCTTGCTGAATTCATCTTTGAGTTTGGCGGTGAAACCCAGCTCGGTGGTGCACACCGGGGTGAAGTCCGCCGGGTGGGAGAACAGCACGCCCCAGCTATTGCCCAGCCACTCGTGAAAACGAATCTTGCCGGCGCTGGAATCCTGTTCGAAGTCGGGGGCGATGTCGCCGAGTCTGAGGCTCATGGTGCTGCTCCTGATGAGTTGTTGGAGACCTCAACTGTAGCTCGGGATTTGCCATTCTGAAAAAGAATAAATAATCAGATATCTAGATCATAAGTGAATATTAAACATCTGTTCACTGGACGCTGAACGGCATCCCGACGAACATCGGTCGCAAGGTTCGAGAAGGCCTTGAGTTGCAGTAAAGAGGGAAATTCGGGGAGGGCTTACGGGGGTGGGCCTGACTCGAAAACGCAAAAGCCCCGTCCGGCGCGATGCCGGACGGGGCTTTTTTTACGTCAGATACTTGAAAACGCTATTACAGCAGCGGCAGCGAGTAGCTGAGGATCAGACGGTTTTCGTCCTGGTCGCGCTGACCGGCGATGTCGTTGCGCCACGAAGCGTTTTTCCACATGAAGCCCACGTTCTTCAACGGGCCTTCCGGGATCACGTACGCGACGGTCAAATCGCGTTCCCACTCGGAAGCGCCATTCGAGGTTTGAACGCGACCGGCGTTGTAGGTATCGATGTTGTCGCCACGCAGGTAAACCATGCCAGCGGTCAAGCCAGGCACGCCCACTTTGGCGAAGTCATAGGAGTAGCGTGCTTGCCAGGTGCGCTCGCCGGCACGGCCGAACTTCTGGATTTGCATGTCGGTGATGGTGTAGTTCGACGAACCGTCGCCCTGGTTCAGCCAAGGGAAGTCGCTGCTGCCGTTGCTGACCTGATAGCCACCACCGAAGGTGTGACCGGCAACGGTGTACAGGAACAAGCCGCTGTACAGGTTGTTGTCGACTTTACCGCGACCGTTGGCGAAACCAGCGTAGCTACCGGTGCTGTAGTAAGCAGGCGTGTCGCCGTTGGCGCCGTCATCGGAGCTGTTGAAGTAACGCAGATCGGACTTCAGCACGCCCGGGCCGATTGCCCAGTTGTGAACCAGACCCAGGAAGTGTTGCTTGTAGAAATCTTCCAGGTTGCCGTAGTAGTACTGGGCAGTCAGGTCTTTGGTGATTTTGTAGTCACCACCGGCGTAGATGAACTTGTTGCTGTCGCGACCGGTGATGGTTGGGCTGTTAGCGCCACCAATCGACAGTTGCTCGTTGTTGCTGGAGTTACGACCTTTCACGGCTTCGATCTGACCACCGACCAGGGTCAGGTCTTTGATGTCGCCGGAAGTGATCTGGCCACCCTGCCAGGTTTGTGGCAGCAGACGACCGTCGTTGGTCACGATGACCGGCAGTTTTGGCTGCAGGGTGCCCAATTTCAGTTCGGTCTGGGAGATCTTGGCTTTGGCAGTCAGGCCCAGGCTCGAGTAGTTATCAACCGCTTCGCCGTTGGACTTGCTCGGGAACACAGTGCCGCCGTAAGAGGTAGCAGTAGCGCCGTTAGTGCCGCCGCCCGAATCCAGCTTGATGCCCAGCAGGCCGATGGCGTCGATACCGAAGCCGACGGTGCCTTGGGTGTAACCGGAGATGAAACGCAGATCGAAGCCTTGGCCCCATTCTTCGTTCTTGCTCTGAGCGCCAGCGGCTTTGGTGCCGGAGTCACGGTTATCAGTGTTGATGTAGAAGTTACGCAGCCCCAGTGTGGCCTTGCTGTCTTCGATGAAACCGGCGGCGCCTGCCTGCTGCGCCATAACCCCTACGGCCACAGCCAGGGCCAAGGTGGACTTGTTCATGTATAGCTCCTCTCGTTTCTAATTTTTGTGTTCCTGGCCCGGGGTCTGATGCCCTGGATCCTAAGATGCGCGATTAGCGCCAGACCGTGACTGACAAGTCAATCGTAACCTCGTGTGTCTACGACCAAGGTCTAATCGCAGTTATTTGGGTCCCTGCACAGTACTGATTTCCTGATAACCCCAAAAAGAATTATTTCATTCTTTTTAATACCATTCGAGTATATGGCCCATTAATGGCCACCTGCAGCGGGATACAGGATATCGGCTACTAAGCTCATTCCTAAATGGTATTTGTTAGCCTTTTTTTAGATCGATTAGCTTTGGCGTATCAAATCACGTCAAACCCTATCCAAAAGGCGACGCCATCATGGCCAAACGCGCACTATCGAGTCAATTTGTTACAGTTTGTGTATCGGCGATATTTTCTTTTTCCGCACAGGCGGCCAACCTCACGGTTGGCTACCAAACCGGCATCGATCCGAGCAAAGTCCCGCAGGCTGACGGTGTCTACGAGAAAACCATCGGCGAGAAGATCGACTGGCGTCGCTTCAACAGCGGCCCGGAAGTTGTGACAGCCATTGCTTCCGGCGACGTGCAGATCGGCAACCTCGGTTCCAGCCCGTTGGCGGCGGCGGCCTCGCGTAATCTGCCGATCGTCGCCTTCATCGTTTCGGCGCAGATCAACGCCGCCGAAGCACTGGTGGTGCGCAATGGCAGCGGCATCAATTCCCCGCAGGATCTGGTCGGCAAGACCATCGCCACACCCTTCGTTTCCACCTCGCATTACAGCCTGCTCGGTGCCCTGAAGCATTGGGGTCTGGACGCTTCGAAAGTCAAAGTGGTGAACCTGCAACCGGCAGAAATCGCCGCGGCGTGGAAGCGTGGCGATATTGATGGTGCGTTTGTCTGGTCGCCGGCGCTGGGTGAAATCCGCAAGACCGGCAAGACGTTGACCGATGCTGCGCAAGTTGGCCAGTGGGGCGCGCCGACCTTTGAAGTGTGGGTGGCGCGCAAGGACTTTGCCGAGAAGCACCCGGACGTCGTGGCCAAATTCGCCAAGGTCACGCTGGACTCGTTTGCTGATTACGCGGCGCACAAAGACAGCTGGACGGCTGACTCGGTGCCTGTACAGAAAATCGCCAAACTGACCGGTGCCAATGCCGCCGACGTGCCGGAATTGCTCGCCGGTTCCGCATTCCCGGATGCCAAGGCACAACAAACCACGGCGCTGCTGGACGGCGGCACGGCGAAGGCGATTGGCGAGACGGCGAAGTTTTTGAAGGAACAGGGCAAAGTTGAGACGGTGCTGCCGGATTATTCGCCGTACGTGAGCGCGAAATTTATAGCTGAGTGAACCCAAAATTCATCGCTGGCTTATGCAAAATTTCTCACTGGCTGCATGAAAAACCCTGTGGCGAGGGGATTTATCCCCGATGGGCTGCGCAGCGGCCCTGCTTTAAAAGCGGGGACTGCTACGCAGTCCATCGGGGATAAATCCCCTCGCCACAGGTCACCCCACTCACCACAGATAAATGCTCTCACCACAAGAGCGCCCGCTGAGCTTTACAGGGTTTTTTCGAAGATCTTCGAGTTGCGCTGGTAGTTGTACAGCGACGCCCGTGCCGCTGGCAGGCGCTCAACGCTGCTTGGCTCGAAGCCGCGTTCGCGGAACCAGTGCGCGGTACGGGTGGTAAGTACGAACAACGTTTTCAAGCCCTGCGCCCGAGCACGTGTCTCGATGCGCTCCAGCAACTCATCGCCGCGACGACCGTGGCGATATTCCGGGTTCACTGCCAGGCACGCCAGTTCACCGGCGTCCGATTCGGCAATCTGATACAGCGCCGCACAGGCGATGATCATGCCTTCACGTTCGACCACGCTGAACTGCTCGATCTCGCGCTCCAGCACTTCGCGCGAACGACGCACCAGAATCCCCTGCTCTTCCAGCGGACTGATCAAGTCGAGCAAACCGCCGACATCTTCAATCGCCGCTTCGCGCACCAATTCGAATTGCTCTTGCGCGACCAGCGTACCGCCACCGTCACGGGTAAACAGCTCGGTCAGCAGCGCACCGTCTTCGACGTAACTGACGATATGGCTACGCGCGACACCGCCACGGCACGCTTCGGCAGCGGCATCGAGCAGTTCCGCCTGATAGTTGCTGCCCAGACGCTGCAAATGCGCCGGCACTTGTTGCGGGCGCAGTTCGCGCACCAGTTTGCCGTTTTCGTCGATTAGGCCGAGGTCAGCGCCGAACAGCAGCAGTTTGTCGGCACCCAGATCAATGGCCGCGCGGGTAGCGACGTCTTCGCAGGCGAGGTTGAAGATTTCACCGGTCGGCGAGTAGCCCAGCGGCGACAGCAGCACGATCGAACGCTCATCGAGCAGGCGATTGATGCCCTTGCGGTCGACCCGGCGCACTTCGCCGGTGTGGTGATAGTCGACGCCTTCCAGCACGCCGATCGGCCGCGCGGTAACGAGGTTGCCGCTGGCCACGCGCAGACGCGAGCCCTGCATCGGCGACGAGGCCATGTCCATCGACAGCCGCGCTTCGATGGCAATGCGCAACTGGCCCACTGCATCGATCACACATTCCAGAGTCGCGGCATCGGTGATGCGCATGCCGTGATGGTAATGCGGGGTCAGGCCGCGCGCGGCGAGGCGGGTTTCAATCTGCGGGCGCGAACCGTGCACCAGCACCAGCCGCACGCCAAGGCTGTGCAGCAAGACCAAGTCGTGGACGATGTTGCCGAAGTTAGGATGCTCCACGCCGTCGCCGGGCAGCATGACGACGAAGGTGCAGTCGCGGTGGGCATTGATGTAAGGGGACGCGTGACGAAGCCAATTGACGTATTCGGGCATGAACCTGGGCCTGTAATAAATAGCAGCCGGAAAAAGGGCGAAACGGAAAACGCACAGCGGGCTGATGGTTATCGTCGGAACAGGCTTGGCGACACGCGCGCTCTCCTCATGAATACGGGTTCAATTCCCACAAATTTAACGACCTACCCTGTAGGAGCTGCCGCAGGCTGCGATCTTTTGCGCTTTAAAACCAAGATCAAAAGATCGCAGCCTTCGGCAGCTCCTACAAGGGAGGCGTTCAATTCTTCAGGCAGTAATGTTCAATCAGTTGCCGTAATAGATGCACGGTAGGCTGCAAACGTGACATTTCAAGGTACTCGCCGGGCTGATGCGCGCAGGCAATGTCGCCGGGGCCGAGCACGATGGTTTCGCAGCCGAGGCGCTGAAGATAAGGCGCTTCGGTGCCGAACGCTACTGCTTCGGCGCTATGACCGGTGAGCTTTTCGGCGATGCGCACCAGTTCGGCGTCTGCATCCTGCTCGAACGGCGGCACTTCCGGGAACAACGGTTTGTAATAGATCTTCACCTGATGCCGCTCGGCCACCGGGTTGAGCTTGCGCAGAATCTCCGCGCGCAGCACCTTCGGATCCATGCCCGGCAGCGGTCGCAGATCGAACTCCAGCGAACACTGGCCGCAAATCCGGTTGGGATTATCGCCGCCATGAATGCAACCGAAGTTCATCGTCGGCTGCGGCACGCTGAACTGCGGGTTGTTGAATTCACGCTGCCACAACAGGCGCAGACCACGCAGTTCGCCGATCGCATCGTGCATCGCTTCGAGAGCGCTGTGGCCCAGGCGCGGATCCGACGAATGGCCGCTCTGCCCGAGAATGTCGATGCGCTCCATCATGATGCCTTTGTGCATGCGGATCGGCTTGAGCCCGGTCGGCTCGCCAATCACCGCCGCACGACCCAGCGGACGCCCGGCCTCGGCCAGCGCGCGGGCGCCGGACATCGAGCTTTCTTCATCACAGGTGGCGAGGATCAGCAACGGTTGCTTGAACGGTTGATCGAGCAGCGGCAACACCGCTTCGATGATCAGCGCGAAAAAGCCCTTCATGTCGCAACTGCCGAGGCCGACCCAACGGCCATCGACTTCGGTGAGTTTCAGCGGATCGGTCTGCCACAACGCATCGTCGTACGGCACCGTGTCGCTGTGCCCGGCCAGCACCAGCCCGCCGGGGCCGCTGCCAAAACTGGCGAGCAGGTTGAATTTGCCGGGGCTGACTTGCTGGATATCGCAGCTGAAACCCAGATCACCCAGCCAGCCGGCGAGCAAATCGATCACCGCGCGGTTGGACTGATCAAGGTTCGGTTGGGTACAGCTGACCGACGGCGCGGCAATCAGCGCAGCGAACTGGTCTTGCATGGACGGCAAAGGCATCGCTGACTCCAACTCCCGATTTGAAGTCCATCATAGAACCATCCGGCGTCAGGAATAAACCGCCGCAGGGCGTAGGACGAATCAGTCCTGTACACTGCACGGCCTTGGCAGCCACATATTCCCCGGCTGCGCTCCCGATCCTGGATTTTCCGGCCATGCAGAAAGAAACCGAAATCAAACTCCGCGTCAGCCGCGAAACCCTCGCCGCCCTGCGCGAGCACCCGTTACTGAAAAAACGCAACAAAAGTGGCTGGGAACGCCGTGAGTTGATGAACCAGTACTTCGACACCCCCGAGCGCGATCTGGCTCAGGCCAAAGTTGCCCTGCGCCTGCGCAAGGACGGTGACGAAGTGATTCAGACCCTCAAGACCCGTGGCCAGAGCGTCGCCGGCCTGTCCGAGCGTAATGAATACGACTGGAAGTTGCCGAAAGCCAAACTCGACGTGAAGAAACTCGACGGCGAATGCTGGCCCGAGTCGCTGGCCGAGCTGGACAAGAAAACCCTCAAGCCGATCTTCACCACCGATTTCGTCCGCGAACGCGCCGAAATTGCCTGGGGCCGTGGCAAGAGCAAAGTGGTTATCGAAGCCGCGCTGGATCTCGGTCACGTTGTAGTCGGCAAGCAGAAAGAAGAAATCTGCGAGCTGGAACTGGAACTGCGCGAAGGCGAGCCTGCTGCGCTGCTGGAACTGGCCGCTGAACTGGCCGCTACCCTCGCGCTGATGCCGTGCGACATCAGCAAGGCTGAGCGCGGTTATCGTCTGTACGACGCCAACAGCTACTCGCTGAGCCTGCCGGCGCCAGAGCTGACCCCGGAAACCCAACTCGACGACGCTTTCGCCGCGCTGAGCTGGCACCTGCTCGGCAGCAGCCAGCGTCTGGCTGAGCAATATCGTTTCAACGGCCACTGGCGCCTGCTGCTCGACTGGGTCGAGAACCTCGCCGAAATGCGCGCCCTGCTCAGCAGCCTCGGCCAGGCGGCACCGCGTCAGTCGACCCACGACTTGCGCGTTGCGCTGGATGCGTTGCTGGAAGACTGGCGCCCGCTGGTGCAAGCCGGTATCGAAGACGAAGACGTGCGCAAAGCCGCGCCGGAGCAGTTCCTCGAAGAACTCGAAGACCCGCGTTGGGGCCTGTTCTCGCTGAACACTTCGCGCTGGTTGCTGGCTCGCACCTGGACCGCCGAGCGTAACGTGCGTGGTAATCGTCAGGGCGGCGCGCAGTTGCACAGCTGGTTGCCGCGCACCTTGGGCGAAGAAGCGACGGCACTGCAATTGCAGCGTTATCAGCAGCAGCCGGAAGATCTGGCTGAGCAACTGCCGCGTATCGAGCGCATTCAGGTCTGGCTGCACCACGCACGCAACGTGCTGGAGATCCCGGAAATGGATCGCCTGTACGGCGAACTGAACAAACTGGCACAACTGGCCAACGAGCCGACGATCACTGACGAACTGCTTGATGCGCGCAAGCAGCAGGCGATTGCGGTTTACCAGAATCGTGCGTGGAAAATGCTGCTGCGCATGTAACACCGCTAAAAGATCGCAGCCTGCGGCAGCTCCTACAGGGTGTACACCCGCCCCATGTAGGAGCTGCCGCAGGCTGCGATCTTTTGCTTTATCGCAAGACAGGCAAACTCGTGGTGGATTTGATCTCCGACAGCGCCACAATCGAATTCACTTCCTGAATCCCCGGCACCAGCGACAGTTTCTCGAAGAAGAACCGCTCATACGCCTCAATGTCCGCCGCGACGATCCGCAACAAAAAATCCACCGCGCCCATCAGCACATAACACTCCAGCACCTCCGGAAAGCCGCGAATCGCTTCGGTGAATTCGGTGAAGTTCGAACGCCCGTGCGCGTTGAGTTTGATCTCGGCGAAGATCTGCGTATTCAGGCCGATCTTCTTGCGATCAAGCAAGGTCACCTGGCCACGAATGATGCCCTCCTCCTTCATCCGCTGAATCCGCCGCCAGCACGGCGATTGCGAGAGGCCGACCTGCTCGGCGATCTGCGCGCTGGACAGTGAAGCGTCCTCTTGCAGCAGGGCGAGAATCTTGCGGTCATAGCTGTCCAGCTCACTGTGCATAGAAAAACCTCTAATCAACTGCCTTGCGAATTGATCCATTCGATCAATCGCCAATAACGCCGATCATAGCCAAGAAATACCCCGCACCGAATGTAAAAATTCCTCCAGAGAATTTGGAGACTCGTCATGCCGCACCTCGAAGCCGTCACCACCACGCCCACCCGCGCCGACGTCTGGAACGTCAGCAACGCCCATTGCCTGGCGCAATATCAAATCCTCGCCGAAGCCGAGCCGGATTTGCTGGTGCGGGTGCTGAATCTGTTCGCCCTGCAATTCCTCACGCCCGAACAGGTCAACGTGCAGCGCACGGACGATCTAATGTCGATCGACATCGTCATGGGCGGACTCAGTTGGCATCGCGCGCAAGTGATCGCGGAAAAACTTCGTAACCTGATCAGCGTTTGCTCGGTGGATCTGCAAAACGCCGACAACGCTTGGGATGCGCCTGCACAAGCGGCCGGCTGACAAATCCGGCAACGGCTTCGTCGGGTAGTGGCCCAACGGTCTGCCCGGCCGCGACTATCCTTTTGCGCACTGTCGTTTAAAAGGAAGCCCGCATGTCCGTTCAATTCGCCACTCAGGACCGCTGGCTGGAACTCAATGATGTGCTGCGTGAACTGGTCGCCCAAGGCTTTATTTGCCAGGACGCGGCGGAGCAGGCGCTGAATGCGCGCCGCCGTCACGCGGCGAACGGCCAGATGCACCCGCTGGAATTCATCGCCAGCCAGCAACTCGACGACCTCAGCCGTCCGGGCAAACACCTCGACCTGGAAAGCCTGACTTTGTGGCTGGCGCAACAGGCCGGCCAGGCGTATTTGCGCATCGATCCGCTGAAGATCAACGTCGCCGCGATCACGCCCTTGATGTCTTACGCCTTCGCGCAACGGCACAAGATTCTCGCCGTAGCGGTCGACCGTGATGCGGTGACTGTGGCCAGCGCCCAGCCTTACGTCACTGGTTGGGAAGCCGATCTGACTCACGTGCTGAAACTGCCGATCAAACGGGTGGTGGCCAACCCGGCGGACATCCAGCGCTTCAGCGTCGAGTTTTTCCGGCTGGCAAAATCGGTCAGCGGCGCCAGCAATGCCGATGCGCAGAGCGGCAACCTCGGCAACTTCGAACAACTGCTCAACCTCGGCGCCAGCGATCAGGAGCCGGACGCCAACGACGCGCACATCGTCAACATTGTCGACTGGCTGTTCCAGTACGCCTTCCAGCAACGCGCCAGCGATATCCACATCGAACCCCGGCGCGAACAAGGCACCGTGCGTTTTCGCATCGACGGCGTGCTGCACAACGTCTATCAATTTCCGCCGCAGGTGACCATGGCGATTGTCAGTCGCCTGAAAAGCCTTGGGCGGATGAACGTCGCCGAAAAACGCAAACCGCAGGACGGCCGGGTCAAGACCAAGACCCCGGAGGGCGGCGAAGTTGAGTTACGCCTGTCGACGCTGCCCACCGCGTTCGGCGAGAAAATGGTCATGCGGATTTTTGATCCGGAAGTGCTGCTCAAGGATTTCGATCAACTGGGTTTCAGCGCCGACGATCTGCGGCGCTGGCAGGACATGACCCGCCAGCCCAACGGCATCATCCTGGTCACCGGGCCGACAGGTTCGGGCAAGACCACAACGCTGTACACCACGCTGAAAAAACTGGCGACGCCGGAAGTGAACCTCTGCACCATCGAAGACCCGATCGAAATGGTCGAGCCGGCGTTCAACCAGATGCAGGTGCAGCACAACATCGACCTGAGCTTCGCCGCCGGGGTGCGTGCGCTGATGCGACAAGACCCGGACATCATCATGATCGGCGAGATCCGCGATCTGGAAACCGCCGAAATGGCGATTCAGGCAGCGCTCACCGGGCACTTGGTGCTGTCGACGTTGCACACCAACGACGCACCCAGCGCGATCAGCCGTCTGCTCGAACTCGGCGTGCCGCATTATCTGATCAAAGCCACCGTGCTCGGCGTTATGGCCCAGCGTCTGGTGCGCACGCTGTGCCCACACTGCAAGGCGCCGCAGACGCTGGAGGAAGAAGACTGGCAAACCCTGACCCGCCCGTGGCAAGCGCCGCTGCCGGGCAATGCGCAACGGGCAATCGGTTGTGTGGAGTGCCGCGACACTGGTTATCACGGCCGCGCCGGGGTTTACGAGATCATGCAACTGAGCGACAGCCTCAAAACGTTCATCACGCCGGACACCGATCTGGCAGCGATTCGACGTCAGGCGTTCAAGGAAGGCATGCGCAGTTTGCGTCTGTCCGGCGCGCAGAAAGTCGCGGCGGGGCTGACCACGATTGAGGAAGTGTTGCGGGTCACGCCGCAGAGTGAGCTCAAGTAGCCCGTCAGGGAACTGGATCGGGGCTTGGCAATCCAACGCCCTAGTTAACCCCCAGGAGTCACCTCATCATGCGTCTCAAACTTGCTGTCGCCACCTTGGCCCTGCTGTCCCTTCCCGTTGGTTCGGCCATGGCGGACAGCTTTTGGCGTAACGTCATTTCGTCCGGTGCGACCACCGGTTCGACCTACCTGACCTTCAAGGATCACAAGCTGATCATCGCCGCACAGGACGATGCCGGCAGCTTCGTTGCCAGTGACGGCAGCATTCGTGGGCCGTACCTGGAAGCCGCGATGCAGAAAGTACGCGCCGACAACCCGGGCCTGCAGGCCACGGACATGGAACTGGCGAATGCGATTCTGGCGAAAAACGCCGTGGCTTCCGAGTAACTCAAATGCCGCTCAATCGAGCGGCATTTTTTTGCCTGTCTTCTAAGCCCAACACAAAACCCTGTGGGAGCGAGCTTGCTCGCGAAGACAATGTCACATTCACAATATGCGGCGCCTGACACTCCGCCTTCGCGAGCAAGCTCGCTCCCACAAGGACTGCATAGAGTCTGTATGTCAGCGGTAATCGTCCACCGGCACGCACGCGCAATACAGGTTGCGATCGCCGTAAACGTTGTCCACCCGATTCACCGCTGGCCAATACTTGTGCGCTTTGGTGTGCGCATCCGGGGTGATGCCCTGTTCGATACTGTATGGCCGCTCCCACACCCCGATGACATCCGCCAAGGTATGCGGCGCGCGTTTCAGCGGATTGTCTTCTGCCGGCCAGTTACCATTTTGCACCTCGGTGATTTCCGCTCGAATGCTCAGCATCGCGCCGAGAAACCGATCCAGCTCAGCCTTCGACTCGCTCTCGGTCGGCTCGACCATCAACGTTCCCGGCACCGGGAATGACATGGTTGGCGCGTGGAAACCGTAATCCATTAACCGCTTGGCAACATCCTCTTCACTGATCCCGGTCTGCGCCTTCAGCGGCCGTAAATCCAGAATACATTCATGCGCCACCCGCCCGTTACGCCCTGTGTACAACACCGGAAACGCGCCGGATAAATGCTGCGCCAGGTAATTCGCCGCAAGAATCGCTACTTCACTGGCGTCCGCCAGTTGTGGGCCCATCATGGCGATGTACATCCAGCTGATCGGCAAAATACTCGCGCTGCCCCACGGCGCGGCACTGACCGCGCCGTTCTGCGCCAGCGGCCCGTCGATTGGCACCACCGGGTGATTGGCAACGAACGGCGCCAAGTGCGCACGAATCCCGATCGGCCCCATGCCGGGCCCACCGCCGCCATGAGGAATGCAGAAGGTCTTGTGCAAATTCATGTGCGAGACGTCGGCACCAATGTCCGCCGGCCGCGCCAGCCCGACCTGCGCGTTGAGATTGGCGCCGTCCATGTACACCTGACCGCCGTGTTGGTGGATCACTTCGCAGATTTCGCTGATGCCCTCCTCGTACACGCCATGGGTCGACGGATACGTCGCCATCAAACACGACAACTTATCCCCAGCCTCAGCGGCTTTGGCTTTCAAATCTTCCAGATCAACGTTGCCCGCCGCGTCGCACTCGACGATCACCACGCGCATCCCGGCCATCTGCGCCGACGCCGGGTTGGTGCCGTGGGCTGACGAAGGAATCAGGCAAATATCCCGAGCGCCCTGTTGCCGGCTCTCGTGATATTTGCGAATCGCCAGCAGCCCGGCGTATTCGCCCTGCGCACCGGAGTTGGGCTGCATGCAGATCGCATCGAAACCGGTGATCGCGCAGAGCCAGCGCTCCAGCTCCTCGATCATCAGCGTATAGCCGACGGCTTGCTCGCGCGGCACGAACGGATGCAGGTTGGCGAATTGCGGCCAGGTGATCGGGATCATCTCGCTGGTGGCGTTGAGTTTCATGGTGCAGGAGCCCAGCGGGATCATCGACTGGTTGAGCGCCAGATCCTTGTTCTCCAGTTGTTTGAGGTAGCGCAGCATCTCGGTTTCGCTGTGGTGCGCGTTGAAGACCGGATGGCGCAGGTACGGCGTTGTGCGCTGAAGGTTTTCCGGGATGCCCGAGGTCAGCGCCTCGGCGTCGAGATCGTCGACGCTCAAGCCGTGATCAGCCCCGAGCAAGACATCGAACAGTTTCGCCACGGTCGTTTCATCGCAGGTCTCGTCAAGGCTCAGCCCGACGCGGCCGCGGCCGAGAATCCTCAGGTTGATCTGCGCCGCCAGAGCGCTTTCGATGATCGCGGTTTGTGCGCCACCAACGTCGAGCGTCAGCGTGTCGAAAAACTGCGCGTTCAGGCGTTTCAGCCCATGCCGTTCAAGGCCTGCCGCCAGAATGCAGGTCAACCGATGTACGCGCTGGGCAATGCGTTTCAGACCTTCCGGGCCGTGATACACCGCGTAGAAACTGGCGATATTCGCCAACAGCACCTGCGCTGTGCAGATGTTCGAGTTGGCCTTCTCGCGGCGGATATGTTGCTCGCGGGTTTGCAGGGCCATGCGCAACGCGACGTTGCCCCGAGCATCTTTCGACACACCGATGATCCGCCCCGGAATCGCTCGTTTGTACTCCTCACGACTGGCAAAAAACGCCGCGTGCGGGCCGCCGTAACCCATCGGTACGCCGAACCGTTGCGATGAACCAAACACCACATCCGCGCCCAACTCACCCGGCGGGGTCAGCAACAGCAAACTCAACAAATCCGTAGCGACGCACGCCAGCGCTTGTTGAGCGTGCAAGTGATCAATCAATGGACGCAGATCGCGCACTTCGCCGTGGGTGTCGGGATATTGCAGCAGCGCACCGAATACCTGGTGCTGCTTCAAGTTATCCACAGCGTCGATGATCAGCTCAAAGCCAAAGCCCTCGGCGCGGGTCTGCACCACGGAAATGGTCTGCGGGTGACAGTTCTCATCGACGAAAAACAGATTGCTCTTCGACTTCGCCACACGCTTGGCCAAGGCCATGGCTTCAGCCGCCGCCGTGGCTTCATCAAGCAGCGAAGCGTTGGCCAATTCGAGGCCGGTGAGGTCGATGGTCAGTTGCTGGAAATTCAGCAGCGCTTCAAGCCGGCCTTGGGCGATCTCCGGTTGATACGGCGTGTACGCGGTGTACCAACCGGGATTTTCCAGCACGTTGCGCAAGATGACGGTCGGCGTCAGGGTGCCGTGGTAGCCCATGCCGATCAGGCTGCTCCAGACCTGATTCTGCTCGGCATAACCGCGCAGTTTGGCCAGCGCCGCTTGTTCGTCCAGCGCCGGCGGCAGATCGAGTGCGCGATTGAAGCGGATGCCCGGCGGCACAGTCTGTTCGATCAGTTCGGCGCGACTGCCGAGGCCGAGGCTGTCGAGCATCGCTTGTTGCTCGGCGGCATCCGGGCCGAGGTGACGACGCAGAAAAGCATCGGGATCGCGTAACTGGCTCAAGGACGGCAACTGGGACATGAGGGCTCTCTCTTGGCTGGCGCTCGGCGTCAATGCAACACGGTCAAACCAGCATAGCAGTGCCCTTGAAGATCAAAAGATCGCAGCCTTCGGCAGCTCCTACAAGGTCTACACCATCCCCCTGTAGGAGCTGCCGAAGGCTGCGATCTTTTGATCCTGAAAAAAAAGCCCCGACAAGTCAGGGCTTTGGGTATTTCAGACAACTTACTCGCCGATGGCAGCCTTGTAAGCGCCGGCATCCAGCAGCTTGTCCAGCTCAGCCGCGTCGGTTGGCTTGATCTTGAAGATCCACGCGCCGTACGGGTCGGAGTTCAGCAGTTCAGGCGAACCACCCAGCTCTTCGTTGACGGCAATCACTTCACCGCCGATCGGCGCGTAGATGTCGGAAGCGGCTTTCACCGACTCAACCACACCGGCCTGATCTTGTGCAGCGAAGACCTTGCCGACTTCAGTCAGCTCGACGAACACCACATCACCCAGCGCTTCCTGCGCGTGATCGCTGATGCCCACAGTGACGGTGCCGTCGGCTTCCAGACGGGCCCATTCATGACTTTCGGCAAAACGCAGGTCGGCAGGGATATCGCTCATCTTCGGTGTCCTCGAGAAATTGTCAGCGGTCGTGCCCGCCGGAAAAGGTTAGATCAAAGTTTTGCCATGGCGGACGAAGGTCGGTTTGACCACACGTACCGGGTACCACTTGCCACGGATTTCCACTTCGGCGCGGTCGGCGGTTGCCATCGGAACACGCGCCAGGGCAATCGATTTGCTTAGCGTAGGGGAGAAACTACCACTGGTGATCTCTCCTTCGCCAACATCGGCGATACGAACCACTTGATGAGCGCGCAAAACGCCGCGTTCTTCCAGCACCAGACCGACCAGTTTGTGCGCCACGCCAGCGGCTTTTTCCGCCTCCAGGGCAGCGCGGCCGATGAACTGCCGTGAGGCCGGTTCCCAGGCGATGCTCCAGGCCATGTTCGAGGCCAGCGGCGAAACGTCCTGATCGATGTCCTGACCGTAGAGGTTCATCCCGGCTTCAACGCGCAAGGTATCGCGGGCGCCGAGACCGATCGGGGAAATGCCGGCGCCAACCAGATCGTTGAAGAAACCCGGAGCCTGATTGGCTGGCAGGACGATTTCCAGACCGTCTTCACCGGTGTAACCGGTGCGCGCAATGAACCAGTCGCCGTCGGTATAGCCTTCGAAGGGTTTGAGGTGCTGGATCAGCGTGGCGCGGGATTGGGTCACCAGCTCGGCAATCTTGTGCCGGGCTTGCGGGCCTTGAATGGCCAGCATCGCCATCTCGGAACGCTCATGCAGTTGCACGTCGTAGCCGGAAAGTTGCGCGTTCATCCACGCCAGATCCTGATCGCGGGTGGACGCGTTGACCACCAGACGATAACCCTCGTCGAGGCGGTAGACGATCATGTCGTCGACGATGCCGCCACGCTCGTTGAGCATGGTGCTGTACAACGCACGGCCGGGGCGGTGCAGGCGTTCGACGTCATTGGCCAGCAAATGCTGAAGCCAGGCCTTGGCCTGGTTGCCGGTGACATCGATCACGGTCATATGGGATACATCGAACACCCCGCAATCGCGGCGCACCTCGTGGTGCTCCTCGACCTGCGAGCCGTAATGCAGTGGCATGTCCCAACCGCCAAAATCGACCATCTTCGCGCCTAGGGCGAGATGCAGGTCATACAGAGGCGTACGCTGTCCCATGGGTTTCTCCTTCCGGGCGTGGCGAAGGTGCGGACAGCCGCTGCACGGGCGAAAGCCTTGAAATAGAAGGCTCTCAGCCGATTCCAGCGAACGGGTCTGTCAGACGAACCGCACCGAATGCCGCGCATTGTAGCCGCATGATTCAGGACTCACTACTAAGTGTTTCGATGCGCCGAGCGGCGAATCAGGCCGATGACCGGCAACAGTCCGACCAAAACCAGGGTCAGCGCCGGCAACGACGCCCGCGCCCATTCGCCTTCGCTGGTCATTTCAAAGATGCGCACGGCCAGCGTGTCCCAGCCAAACGGGCGCATCAGCAGGGTCGCGGGCATTTCCTTGAGCACATCGACGAACACCAGCAGCGCGGCGCTCAACGTGCCGGGCAGCAACAACGGCAGATACACTTTGAAAAACAGTCGTGGCCCACTGACACCGAGGCTACGTGCCGCTTCGGGCAAAGACGGCCGTATACGCGCCAGACTGTTTTCCAGTGGGCCGTAGGCGACCGCAATAAAGCGCACCAGATACGCCATCAACAGCGCCGCGAGACTGCCGAGCAGCAACGGTTTGCCAGCGCCACCGAGCCAGCCGGAGAGCGGGATCACCAATTCGCGATCGAGATAACTGAAGGCCAGCATGATCGACACCGCCAGCACCGAACCCGGCAAGGCGTAACCGAGATTGGCCAGACCCACGCCGGAGTTGATCGCCGGCGTCGGCGCCAAGCGCCGGGCGAAGGCCAGCAGCAAGGCGACGCTGACGGTGATCAGCGCCGCCATGCCGCCCAGATAGAGGGTGTGCAGGATCAGCCCGGCATAGCGCTCATCGAGATCGAAACGCCCGCGCTGCCAGAACCAGACGATCAGTTGCAGCATCGGAATCACGAAGGCGCAGGCGAACACCAGTCCGCACCAGCTCATCGCCGCGAGGGCTTTGAATCCGCGCAGGTGATACAGCGCTTTCACCCGAGGCCGCTCGTTGCTCGCGCGGTTGGCGCCGCGTGCGCGACGTTCGCCGTACAGCACCAGCATCACCACCAGCAGCAACAGGCTGGCCAGTTGCGCCGCGCTCGACAGACTGAAGAAGCCGTACCAGGTTTTGTAGATCGCGGTGGTGAAGGTGTCGAAGTTGAACACCGACACCGCACCGAAATCGGCGAGGGTTTCCATCAGCGCCAGCGCCACACCGGCACCAATCGCCGGGCGCGCCATCGGCAACGCTACGCGCCAGAAGGCTTGCCACGGCGATTGACCGAGCACCCGCGCGGCTTCCATCAAGCCTTTGCCCTGCGCGAGAAACGCGGTGCGCGCCAGCAGGTAGACGTAGGGATAGAAAACCAGCACCAGCACGATAATCACCCCGCCGGTGGAGCGTACGCGGGGCAGGCGCAGGCCTGTGCCGAACCATTCGCGCAGCAGGGTTTGCACCGGGCCGGCGAAGTCGAGCAGGCCGACGAAGACGAAGGCCAGCACGTACGCGGGAATGGCGAAGGGCAGCATCAACGCCCAGTCGAGCCAGCGCCGCCCGGGGAATTCGCAGAGGCTGGTGAGCCAGGCGAGGCTGACGCCGAGCAGCGTCACACCGACACCGACGCCGAGTACTAGTGTCAAGGTGTTGCCGAGCAGGCGCGGCATCTGGGTTTGCCACAGGTGCGACCAGATTTGTTGATCGATGGTCTGCCAGGACAACAGCAGAACGCTCAGGGGCAACAGCACCAACGCGGCGACGGCGAAGACGATGGGGTACCAGCGGCGTTGGGCGGGGTGGGCCACTTCAAAGGTCTCGCGGGGAAATCGTGGAGTGTAAGGAAGAAAGCGAAAAGATCGCAGCCTCCGGCAGCTCCTACATTGGGAAATGTGATCACCCTGTAGGAGCTGCCGAAGGCTGCGATCTTTTGATCTTTACAGCAACAGACTCAGTTCCAACCCGCCCGATCCATCATCCGGATCGCCTCAGCCTGACGCTTGCCCGCCACTTCCACCGGCAAGGTGTCCGCAATGAACTTGCCCCACGCCGCCACTTCTTCCGAAGGCGCCACCGCCGGGTTGGCCGGGAATTCCTGGTTCACGTCAGCAAAAATCTTCTGCGCTTCCGGCGTGGTCATCCATTCAACCAGAGCCTTGGCCGCTTCCGGGTGCGGCGCATGTTTGGTCAGGCCAATACCCGACAGGTTCACGTGCACACCGCGATCCGCCTGATTCGGCCAGAACAGTTTCACCGGCAGCTCCGGCTTCTGCTTGTGCAGGCGACCGTAGTAGTAAGTGTTGACGATGCCCACGTCGCACTGCCCGGCGTTGATCGCCTCCAGCACTGCAACGTCATCGGAGAACACGTCGGTCGACAGGTTATTCACCCAACCCTTGAGGATTTCCTCGGTCTTGGCTGCGCCGTGAACTTCGATCATGGTCGCGGTCAGCGACTGGTTGTAAACCTTCTTCGCCGTGCGCAGGCACAGGCGCCCTTCCCAGTTCTTGTCGGCCAGCGCTTCGTAAGTGGTCAACTCGCCCGGCTTCACCCGTTCGGTGGAGTAAGCGATGGTGCGCGCGCGCAGGCTCAGGCCAGTCCAGGCGTGGGTGGACGAGCGATATTGCAGGGGAATGTTGGCGTCGATGGTTTTCGAGGTGAACGGCTGGAGGATGCCCATCTGCTCGGCCTGCCAGAGGTTGCCGGCATCCACGGTGAGCAGCAGGTCGGCGGTGGCGTTTTCACCTTCGGCCTTGATGCGCTGCATCAGCGGCGCTTCCTTGTCGGTGATGAACTTGATCTTCACCCCGGTCTTGGCGGTGTAGGCATCGAAGACCGGTTTGATCAGCTCATCGATGCGCGACGAGTAAACCACCACCTCATCAGCGGCCTGGGCCGTGGTGCTACCGATCAGGGTCAGGGCCAGTGCGGTCAGAAGACGCTTGGGTGCCAACATGGGAGTGGTCTCTCGGTCGGGAAATGTGGGCCAAATGATAAGGACTCACATTTACCACCTCAATCGAACTCTTTTTGAAGGAGTTACCAGATGTTGCATGATTGACCGCCATCCCTGTAGGAGCTGCCGCAGGCTGCGATCTTTTGATGTTGTTTTTAAGATCAAAAGAT
>NZ_LHVN01000044.1:0-398843 GCF_001269815.1 Pseudomonas sp. P1.31
KCTGCGATCTTTTGATGTTGTTTTTAAGATCAAAAGATCGCAGCCTGCGGCAGCTCCTACAGGGGAATGCATTCCAAATGTAGGAGTGAGCCTGCTCGCGATGAGGCCATCAGCAGCAACGAAATGATCAAGGTTTGGCGAGGGCCGGAAGATCCCCGGTCAACCCAAGGGCTTCACGCACAAAAAGCGCCTTCGCCTCCGGCATCTGCTCCACCAGCTTCAACCCGGCATTTCTCAGCCAACGCACCGGCAAACGATCCGCCTGAAACAATCGCTCAAACCCTTCCATCGCCGCCATCAGCGCGAGGTTGTGCGGCATGCGCCGACGCTCGTAACGGCTCAGCACTTTCACATCCGCCAGACGCTCCCCGCGCTCGGCCGCTTGCAACAGCACTTCCGCCAGCACCGCCGCATCGAGGAAACCAAGGTTCACACCCTGCCCCGCCAACGGGTGAATGGTGTGCGCCGCGTCACCTATCAGCGCCAGCCCTTCCGCCACATAACGCTTGGCATGACGCTGACGCAGCGGCACGCACAGGCGCGGATCAGCACTGATGCCTTCGCCAAGACGTCCCTCAAAAGCGCGCTCCAGCTCACGGCAGAAACCCGCCTCATCCAGCGCCATCAAACGCTCGGCTTCGCTCGGCGTGGTCGACCAGACGATCGAACACCAATCCTGCTGCCCGTCACGCTCCAATGGCAAAAACGCCAACGGCCCGTGATCGGTAAAGCGCTGCCATGCAGTCGACTGGTGCGGCTGGCTGCTGCGCACGCTGGTGACGATGGCATGGTGCATGTAATCCCACTCGCGCGTGGCCATCCCGGTGAGACGGCGCACTGCCGAGTTAGCCCCATCAGCGGCAATCACCAACGGCGCGCGCAATTGACGACCATCGGCCAGCGTCAGCAGCCAGTCATCACCCGAGCGACGCATCTGTTCCAGCCGCGCATTGGCGAGCATGCCCAGATCGCAATCGTGCAAACGGTCGAGCAAGGCATCCTGCACCACACGGTTTTCGACGATGTGGCCAAGCACTTCGGCGTGCACGCTGCTCGCCGAGAAATGAATCTGCCCGGTGCCGCTGCCGTCCCACACGTGCATGTCGGTGTACGGGCTGCTGCGCCGTGCGGCGATGCCATCCCAGACGCCGAGGCGTTCGAGGATTCGCTGGCTGGCCGCCGATAACGCGCTCACTCGCGGTTCAAATGCGGCTTCAGCATCGAACGGTTTGACGCTCAGCGGGCTGCCGTCGAGCAGCAGAACTTCCAGCCCGCTATCCTGCAGCGCCAACGCCAGGGCGCTGCCGACCATTCCGGCTCCGACAATCAGCAGATCTGCGCGCATGTCCATGCTTTAAGCCTGTCTCGCTTGCGGCTTGAGCCGCACGTAAAGGGTTTTACCGACCCGCGCGACAAGGTTGCCGGCGCCGTCATGAATGTCGACCTGCAACTGCGGCAGGTATTTCTCGCCGCTGGCGGTCTGCCGGCGAATCTCGCCGAGCAAGGTTTCGTCGATGCTGAACCGGGCGAACACCGGGCCTTTGCCCGGCGCGATAAAATCGATGTCCGCAGCCTTGTCCCAGACGATGTACTTCGAGCCGAGGTTTTCCATAAGCATCAGCATGAAAAACGGATCGACCATCGAGTACAGACTGCCGCCGAACTGCGTGCCGACGTAGTTACGGTTGTACCAGCCGAGGCCCATCGACACCTGGACGTCGCGGAAGTCATCGCTGATGTGCCGCACGCGCACGCCAGCACCGAGGTACGGCGGGTAGAAGGTCATGACCCAGCGCATCAACCGCGCCTTGCCGAATTTTTTAGTCAACCACTTAAGCATCCGGACGCGTCCCCAACCCCATGGCCTGACGCGCAAACCAGCGCTTGGCCGGTGGCAACAAATCGAGGCCAAGCAAGCCGATATTACGGCCCAGCGACACCAGCGGCTGCGTGCTGCCGAACAGGCGCGTGACCTGATCGGAGAAACCGACGGTGAGATCCTGATCGAGACGCTGACGCTCGCGATACGCCTGCAACGTGGCGAAATCGCCCAGCGGTTTGTCGCTGGCCAGCAACGCAGCGGCCAAGGCATCGGCATCGCGCAGTGACAGGTTGAAACCCTGCCCGGCTATCGGGTGCAAGCTGTGCGCCGCGTTGCCGAGCACGGCCAGATGCGAGCGCACTTGTTCTTCGGCCTCGACCAGCGTCAGCGGATAAAGATGCCGCGCGCCAACCTGTTTCAACGTGCCGAGGCGATAACCGAACACGCCCTGCAATTCGCTGAGGAAATCACGCTCGCTCAAATCGGCCAGACGTTGCGCGTCCATGCCTAAACGGGTCCAGACCAAGGCGCAGCGGTTTTCCGGCAGCGGCAGCAGCGCCATTGGCCCTTCATCGGTGAAGCGCTCGAAAGCCATGCCGTTGTGCGCTTCGCTCGGGGTGATGTTGGCGATCAGCGCGCTCTGGTTGTACGGACGCTGGCGCACGTTGATGCCCAACTGCTCGCGCAGCCCGGAGCGACCGCCATCGGCGAGCACGGCGAGGTCGCATTCCAGCGTGGTTTCATCGTTGAGGGTCAGGCGATAGCCGTCGGCCAGCGGCTCCATGCGCGTGACTTCTGCCGGGCAGCGCCAACTGATCACGTCTTTGTCGACGTGCTGCCACAGGCAATGGCCGAGCCAGGCGTTTTCCACCACATAACCAAGTGCCGGTACGCCCTCTTCCATCGCCGACAGACGCGCGGTGGAGAAGCGACCACGGTCAGATACGTGAATCTGTTTGATCGGCTCGGCTCGGCGAGAGATTTCCTGCCACACGCCCAAGCGTTGATAAATCTGTCGCGAGCCGAAGGACAGCGCCGACGAACGCGCGTCGTAGCTCGGCTGCCAACTGTCGCCGGGAGCGAACGGCTCGATCAGCACGATCTTCCAGCCGCGCGCCTTGGCCCCGGCCTGCAAGGCCAACGCCAGACTGGCGCCGACCAGACCGCCACCGATGATTGCCAGATTGACTCGACTCATGCCGCGTGTGTCCTTGCTTGCGCCATCAGCGCTTCGATGTCGGCGACGGTTTTCGGTACGCCGGTGGTGAGGATTTCACAGCCTGTTTTGGTCACGACCACGTCGTCCTCGATGCGCACGCCAATGCCGCGCCATTTCTTCGCGACGTTCTGATTGTCCGGGGCGATGTAGATGCCCGGCTCCACGGTCAGCGCCATGCCGACTTCCAGCACGCGCCATTCGCCGCCGACCTTGTACTCGCCGACGTCATGAACATCCATGCCCAGCCAGTGACCGGCGCGGTGCATGTAAAAGGCTTTATAGGCTTCGCTGGCGATCAATTCGTCGACTTCGCCTTGCAACAATCCGAGCTTCACCAGCCCCGTGGTGATCACGCGAACCGTGGCTTCGTGCGCCTGATTCCAATGCTTGTTCGGCGCGATTTCAGCGAATGCGGCTTCCTGCGAGGCCAAGACCAATTCGTAAATCGCTTTCTGCTCGGGCGAAAACTTGCCGTTAACCGGCCATGTACGGGTGATGTCGCTGGCGTAGCAGTCGATCTCGCAACCGGCGTCGATCAACACCAGATCGCCGTCCTTGAGCAGCGCGTCATTCTGCTGGTAATGCAGGATGCAGCTGTTGCGCCCGGCGGCGACGATCGAACCATAAGCGGGCATTTTCGCCCCGCCCTTGCGGAATTCGTAGTCGAGTTCGGCTTCGAGGCTGTACTCGTGGAGGCCGGCCCGACTGGCCTGCATCGCGCGGATATGCGCTTGCGCCGAGATCCGTGCGGCTTCACGCATCACCTTCACTTCTGCCGCCGATTTATACAGGCGCATGTCGTGCAGCAGATGATCCAGCGCAACGAATTCGTTCGGCGGCTGGGCGCCAAGGTGCGCCTTGGAGCGGATCACGTTGATCCAGTCCATCAGGTGGCGATCGAATTCGGGGTTGCTGCCCATCGCCGAATACACCCGGTCGCGGCCTTCGATCAGGCCCGGGAGGATGTCGTCGATGTCGGTGATCGGGAAGGCGTCGTCGGCACCGAAGTCGCGGATCGCGCCTTCCTGACCTGCGCGCAAGCCGTCCCACAATTCGCGTTCGGCGTTGCGTTCACGGCAGAACAGCACGTACTCGCCGTGCTCGCGGCCGGGCATCAAAACGATGACGGCTTGCGGCTCGGGAAAGCCGCTGAGGTACTGGAAATCGCTGTCCTGACGGTAGACGTGCTCGACGTCGCGGTTGCGGATAGCGACCGCGGCGGCAGGCAGGATCGCGATGCTGTTGGGTTCCATCTGCGCCATCAGGGCCTTGCGGCGACGGCTGTATTCCGCTTTGGGGATATGGGTCATGGGCAGATGGCTTTCCCTGGCACGCGATTAATGCAGCGACGGTTTGGCCGCTGGCGGCACGTCGGCTTTCTTGGTTTCCGAGAACAGCAGCAGCGGCGCGACGCGCAGGTACTCCATGACTTCCATGTAGTCGGTCTCGCCGTCTTCGGATTCTTCCAGCGCGTCTTGCACCTGGGAGATCGCCGCCAGATCCTGCAGCACTTCGGTGGCTTCGGTGCTGAGCATGCTACTGTCGCGGCAGTTCAGGCCGAAACCGCTGAGGAAGCCCTGGCACCACTCGCCCAGTGCAGCGGCGCGCTCGGCCAGCGGCGCGTCATCGGTCGGCAGCAGCAGAACGACGGTAACGTCGTCGCCGGTGAGTTCGCCTTTAACCATCTCTTGCAGGCCGATCAAGGCGTTGCGAACGTTGTCCTGCGGCTCGCTTTCGAGCAGTTCGGCAGCGTCGATCAACCATTCTTCGGCAGTGAAACCGGCGCCGGCGCAGCTGCGTCCGAGCAACAGGCCATGCAGTTCGGCAGGCGAGACGTTGTGGCCGCTGGAAGTCAGCAGGGTGGCGAAGGCTTGGTACGGGGAATTCTGAATGGTCATGGGCAGCTAGGCGCCAGACGGCGCTATGTCTAGAATGAAGGCCTTGTATCCTACATCGACAGACTCGCCAAGACTATTAAAGGCTGTCCGCCAGCTATCCCATCAGACAGACTCCAACTCAGTGGACACAATGGAAGACACCGACCTGCAAGCGCTGATGGCCAGACTCGAACTGTTGATTGGTCGAGTCGAGCAACTTAAGAGTCAAAACGCACTCTTACTAGCTCAGGAAAAGACCTGGCGCGAGGAACGCGCTCACCTCATTGAAAAAAACGAAATCGCCCGGCGTAAGGTCGAATCGATGATTTCGCGCCTCAAGGCCCTGGAGCAAGACTCATGAGTTCAAGCAATAGCGTCACCGTGCAGATCCTCGATAAAGAATATTCGATCATCTGCCCGCAGGAAGAACGCAGCAATCTGGTCAGCGCCGCGCGCTACCTCGATGGCAAAATGCGCGAGATCCGCAGCAGCGGCAAAGTCATCGGCGCCGATCGCATCGCTGTGATGGCCGCGCTGAACATCACCCACGACCTCTTGCACAAAGAAGAGCGTCCGGATATCCAGGCCAGCGGTTCGACCCGTGAACAGGTGCGCGACTTGCTCGATCGTGTCGATCTGGTGCTCGCCGACGATCAGACCAACACCAAGGGCTGATTCGACTGGCCGCTTGCGGTATACTCGCGGCACTCCCTGGGGTGCTTGCCAGTTGACGATGTCCCTGAGCCGATTCGCACTACCCTGGAAGTTGCACGTTGGGCTGGTGTGCATGTCCGCTAGACGGAAAGCCTTAAAGTCTACTGCATCTTCCACCTTGAACTTTCGGGTTCAAGGGCTAAGTTGACAGCGGTTCATCCGGGGAGCCTGATTCGAATCCGATGTCGGTGAAAACCGCCATCGGATTTTTTATGCGTACGTTTTCGTCCAACCTGCCGAAGCCGAACCATGACCGAACCCGCGCTGCTGCCCCGCCCGCAACTCCGCCGCCTGCTGCGCAAGGCGCGCCGCTCGCTGAGCAAAAGCGAGCAACGCCAGGCCGCCAAAGGCCTGTATCGGCAACTGGCGCAAGACCCGCACTTTCGCCGGGCCAAACACATCTCTCTGTATTTACCCACCGACGGTGAAATCGATCCGCGCCTGCTGCTGCGTGAAGCACAGCGTCGAGGCAAGTCGACTTATCTGCCGGTGCTCAGTGCCTGGCCGCGAACCAAAATGGTTTTCCAGCGCATTCGTCCCGGCGAGAAACTCAAACCCAATCGCTTCCGCATTCTTGAGCCACGGGCCAATCTGGCTCGGCAACGCAAGGTCTGGGCGCTGGATCTGGTGTTGTTGCCATTGGTGGGGTTTGACGATGTCGGCGGGCGACTGGGGATGGGCGGCGGTTTTTACGATCGCAGCCTGGCGTATCTGGCGCGACGCAAAAGCTGGCGCAAGCCGACGCTGTTGGGGCTGGCCCATGAATGTCAGAAAGTCGAACGCTTGGCGCAGGCGAGCTGGGATGTACCGTTACAAGGCACGGTCAGCGACAAGGCGTGGTATTTCGCGGGATAGGACGCCGCAGATCAGTGGCGTCGGGTGTGCAGTTTCAGCGCTTGAACGCGGTCGACTGTTGAACCTGTTGCGCGACTTCGATTGGAGCGTCAGCTTTGGTTGTCCACAGACTCTGCGCGTAACCGGTGGTCACGACGCCCAGGCCAAACAAAATTACCAAAGTCCATAGTAAATCCGGTTTGCGTTTCATCGATTGCCCCCCTCAAGGCACATCAACACGATGACAGCAGCGGTTTCCGTTTGTAGGCCGTGCAGCAGCGTCAAGCTTTAAAGGCCGGCATTTTGCGGCAACGTGAACCGCTGCGCAAACGCTGACGTCAACCGACTGTCGGTTTGTCATAAAATTGCCCGACAACTTGTCCACTGATCCCGCCAGGAGAACAAAACATGGCCTATTGGCTGATGAAATCCGAGCCCGACGAGCTCTCGATCAAGGGCCTGGAAAAACTCGGCAAAGCGCGCTGGGACGGGGTTCGCAACTACCAGGCGCGCAACTTCCTGCGGGCGATGGCGGTGGGCGATGAGTTCTTTTTCTATCATTCCAGCTGCCCGGAGCCGGGGATTGCCGGGATTGGCAAAATAATCGAAGCAGCGTACCCGGATCCGACGGCGCTGGAGCCGGAGAGTCATTACTTCGATCCGAAGGCGACGCCGGAGAAGAATGCGTGGAGTGCGATTGACGTTGAACACGTTGAGACGTTTGCGCGGGTGTTGAAGCTGGATTATCTGAAGCAGCAGACGGCGCTGGCGGAGATGCCGTTGGTGCAGAAGGGCTCGAGGTTGTCGGTGATGCCGGTCACACCTGAGCAGTGGGCGGCGGTGCTTGCCCTGCGCTGACGCGCAAAAAGATCGCAGCCTTCGGCAGCTCCTACAGGGAACCGCATTCCAATGTAGGAGCTGCCGAAGGCTGCGATCTTTTGTCTTTAATGCTTATTGAATGATCAGGTTGTTAAACAACAAATCCTCAACCACCGGCTTCCCAGTCTCATCATTCATCACCTGCTGAGTCTGCTTCAACGCTTCCTGACGCAGCTTCTCTTTGCCTTCGATGCTGCCCATCGCCTCGGTCGTCTGCTGAGTAAACAGCGCCACCAGTTGATTACGGATCAACGGCTCGTTGGCCTTGACCAGTTTGGCTGCGTCATCGCCGGTCACGCGCAGCGCCACATCGGCCTTGTAGACCTTGAGTTTCGGCGTGCCGTCCAACCCGTAGTTACCCACGAACGGTGGGCTCAGGCTGATGTAGCTGACCTTCGGCGCTTCGCCTTCTTTGGCTTCTTCGGCCAGCGCTGCCACAGGCAGAGACAGGGCCAGCAACAACATGATCCACGCTTTCACAATTCGCTCCTTATCCGGTTTGCGGCCTAGCATAACGACCCGCCGCGCAAGCACAAGCTTATGGCTGACTATCAGGGTCGGGCATGCTCGTTGACCCTTTAACTGACACACCTACACTTATCGGCCATCACTCCCAAAGGAATAGCCCTGATGAAAGCCGTGCTGTGCAAAGCCTTCGGCCCTGCCGAATCGCTGGTGCTGGAAGACGTCGCCAGTCCTGTCGCGAAGAAGAACGAAATCCTGCTGGACGTGCACGCCGCCGGGGTCAACTTCCCCGACACGCTGATCATCGAGGGCAAGTATCAATTCAAGCCGCCCTTCCCGTTTTCGCCGGGTGGCGAAGCGGCGGGCGTGGTGCGCGAAGTCGGGGAAAAGGTCAGCCATCTCAAGGTCGGCGACCGCGTCATGGCCCTGACCGGCTGGGGCAGCTTCGCCGAACAGGTCGCGGTGCCGGGCTATAACGTCCTGCCGATTCCGCCGTCGATGGACTTCAACATCGCCGCCGCTTTCAGCATGACTTACGGCACCTCGATGCACGCGCTCAAGCAACGCGCCAACCTGCAACCGGGCGAAACCCTGCTGGTGCTCGGTGCATCCGGCGGTGTCGGCCTGGCTGCCGTGGAAATCGGCAAAGCCATGGGCGCCCGCGTCATCGCTGCCGCCAGCAGCGCCGAGAAACTCGCGGTGGCCAAGGCTGCCGGCGCTGACGAACTGATCAACTACAGCGAAGCCAGCCTCAAGGACGAAATCAAACGCCTCACCGACGGCCAGGGCGCCGACGTGATCTACGATCCGGTCGGCGGCGATCTGTTCGATCAAGCCATCCGCGCCATCGCCTGGAACGGCCGACTGCTGGTGGTCGGCTTCGCCAGCGGACGCATCCCCGAGCTGCCAGTCAACCTCGCCCTGCTCAAAGGCGCGGCGGTACTCGGCGTGTTCTGGGGCTCCTTCGCTCAACGCCAGCCACAGGACAACGCGGCGAACTTTCAACAATTGTTCGGCTGGTTCGCCGAGGGCAAATTGAAGCCGCTGGTGTCGCAGGTGTATCCGCTGAGCAATGCGGCGCAGGCGATCAATGACCTTGGGCAGCGTAAGGCTGTAGGGAAGGTTGTGGTGCAGGTTCGCTGAAACCACACTGTCATTCAGGCCAGTAACGCTGATGCCGCGTTACTGGCCGTTTCATTTCTCACCTTGAAACCCCTGCCTACCACACTCTACAAAGTTGTTTGGCGGTAACTATGTATCGCGACATTGCCCGTGGCGCTGCTTAGATTTACATCACAATAACTCTCGAATCTCCGCCGGCAAATAGGTCACGTATTTTCGTGTCGGATTGTCTCGACAGTTTCTGACGATGGTTGGAACGCGTCTATTCATCTTCGCAATCATCGCCAGACGTTGCTCATCCGACAATTGATGCCTGGTGAGTGAGTTTGAAAGATAGGCACGTGTATATTCAAAAACAGCCGAATCGACCCAGTCGAACTCGCTCATATTTCCGAGGTTTTCGTTAACGGCCCGGCATTTGACCGTTTTTAACCACTGATTGATATCCAGCGGCTGGTCTTCGATGCGGAAGATCATTGGCGCAATGATTTCCTGTTGCTCAGGCTTATCACCTTCAACGTTCCAAGGTTTAAAGCGCCACTGCGCGATCGCAACTCGAACGGCCTCGGCAAATTCAGGGTGAGTGCTTTCCTGAATACCGATCTCGCTGACTGAACCATCCGCGCTGGCGATGAAGCTAACCTTCACCTTGCCCGTTACTCCTGCCCTTTGCAGCTCTCGCGGATAAATCGGCTTGGGATTGTTTTCCGGTATCAAAAACACTTCTGAAGCCAGCGCAGAACCACCGATCACCAACAAAAACACCACAAAAAACCACCGCATGATTGCACCCTTCCCTAGTGAGTTGTCCTATCCGGCAACAGCACAAAGGATACGGAGCAATGGCTTTTAACTGAACGGCGCAGCTTCGCCAATGCGTGCAGGACGTTTCTCTAATCCCGTCGGGAAACTGGGAGAACCCGCAGAGCGAATTAGCGAAGGTAATTTTTCCGACGGATGTTTAGCTACTTTATGGGCCCACAACATCCCCCGGCATCAAATGCTCCTGCACTTTCTCACTACGCGACTCCACCAACTGCCCCTTGTCGTCAAAACGCAAAACAATCAGCCAGTCATAAACCCCCACCGGCCATTTCGGCTGGCCGATCAGTGCCGGGCCGTTGCCGCCGAATGCGCCGATGAGTTTGTTGATGTGGCCGTGGTGCCAGGCGATCAGGATGGTTTTTGCCTGATTGCTGTCGCGTAACTGGCTGACCAGTTTGTCGACGTCGTTGTTGGCGAAGGGTTGTTCGATCGGCAGTTGCAGGCGTTGTGATAGCGGGATCAGTGTTTGCCGGGGGCGGATGCTTTGTGGGCTGTCGGCGGTGGCGATCAGGCGTTGCGGGGTGAGTGTGTCGTCAGCCAGTTTCAGCGGGGTGAAATAGTCGGCGTACGCGGCGGCGCGTTGTTGGCCTTGGCCGTCGAGCTCTCGGCCCACGTCCGGTTTTTCCGCATGGCGGACGATCAGTACGGTGGTGTTACGCAGCCCCGATGCGCCAGCTCCGTGGGCGAAACTCAGCACCAGCACCGAAACGGTGACGACGGCCACCATCAACAACCTCGGCAATAACCTGCGCACATTCGGAGCCATGGTTCATCTCTGCAATCAGTCATTCATTGAGCGCGAGTCTAAGACACAACGCGCTGATCGCTACAAAAACGCCCTGTTCTTACAGCTGAGCGACAGGTTCGTAAAGGAACGTGCGACTTCCAACATTTTCCGCTGTTTTGCCGATGCGAACCGGTGCTATTTTCGGTAACGAAACTGTAACATTCGCATCCGCAGTCAAAACAAGAAATCTGGAGCTCTTGAATGTTTGCTTTCTTTCGCCCTGCCGCACATCAGGCTCCATTGCCTGAAGAACAAATAGACAGCACCTACCGACGCCTGCGCTGGCAGATCTTCGCTGGTATTTTCATTGGCTACGCGGGTTATTACCTGCTGCGCAAAAACTTCTCGCTGGCCATGCCGTACTTGATCGACGAAGGCTACAGCCGTGGCGATCTGGGTCTGGCGATGTCGGCGATTGCCATTGCTTATGGCTTGTCGAAATTCCTCATGGGCCTGGTGTCCGACCGTTCCAATCCACGCTTCTTCCTGCCGTTCGGCCTGTTGGTTTCGGCGGGCGTCATGTTTGTGTTCGGTTTCGCGCCTTGGGCAACGTCCAGCGTGACCATGATGTTCATTCTGCTGTTCATCAACGGCTGGGCCCAGGGCATGGGCTGGCCGCCGAGTGGACGGACGATGGTGCACTGGTGGTCGCAGAAAGAACGCGGCGGCGTGGTGTCCGTGTGGAACGTGGCGCATAACGTCGGCGGTGGCCTGATCGGCCCGTTGTTCCTGCTCGGCATGGGCCTGTTTAACGACTGGCACGCAGCGTTCTACGTACCGGCAGCGGTAGCGCTGGGCGTGGCGGTGTTTGCCTTCATCACCATGCGCGACACCCCGCAATCGGTCGGCCTGCCGCCGATCGAGAAGTACAAGAACGACTACCCGGAAGGCTACGACGCCAGCCACGAAGACGAATTCAGCGCGAAAGAGATCTTCGTCAAATACGTGCTGCGCAACAAAATGCTTTGGTACATCGCCATGGCCAACGTCTTCGTCTACCTGCTGCGTTACGGCGTGCTGGACTGGGCGCCGACGTACCTGAAGGAAGCCAAAGGCTTCACCGTCGATAAAACCTCGTGGGCGTACTTCTTCTACGAGTGGGCGGGTATTCCGGGCACGCTGCTGTGCGGCTGGATGTCGGACAAGATCTTCCGTGGCAACCGTGGCCTGACCGGCATGGTGTTCATGGCATTGGTGACTGTGGCGACGCTGGTTTACTGGCTGAACCCGGCCGGCAACCCGACCGTCGACATGATCGCGCTGGTCTCGATCGGCTTCCTGATCTACGGCCCGGTGATGTTGATTGGTTTGCAGGCGCTGGAACTGGCACCGAAGAAAGCCGCCGGCACAGCGGCGGGTTTCACCGGTCTGTTCGGTTATCTCGGTGGCTCGGTCGCGGCCAGTGCGGCGATGGGCTACACCGTTGACCACTTCGGCTGGGACGGTGGTTTTGTCCTGCTGATCGGCGCGTGCCTGCTGGCGATGGCCTTTCTGGCCCCGACGCTATGGCACAAGCAAGTCGCCAGTCAGAGTCGCGAAGCGGTCGCCTGATCGCACTGTGACTGACAGCGCTTGAGCCGCGCCTCCAGATTTCGGTCTGGCATGGCGTGGCTGCGCAGGGCGTGTACGGTCTGCTCGACATAATCGCGAGTGGTGCCGTATCGCCCGCTGGCGCTTTCGAACACCTGACTCAGCACGTGATCCGGCAAGTTGCCGGCATAGCTGGGCAGGTGCCGCTCCAAGACAAATCCCAAAGCCTGCACCTGACTGCCATCTGCGAGTCGGCAGTTGAGCCAGTGTGGCCGATAGGACGGCACCGGCATCTCGCGTTTCCACAAGGCGTACAACGCTGCATCAAGATTGTCTTCCGGCAAGCGATACGCGAAGCCGCTGCACGAACCGCCGCGATCCAGACCAAAAACCAGACCGGGCATTTCCGGCGTACCGCGGTGCTCATGCGACCACAGGTACAAGCCGCGATGGTAGCCGTGCACGCGTCCACGAACGCGCTCCACCGCTGAACACTCCGGCCGCCAGATCAGCGAACCGTAGGCGAACAGCCACACCGGCCCGCCCTTGTGGCGCGCCATGGTCGATTGCATGGAAGCGAGAAGTTGTTCGTGCGTCAGCTGCGGCCCAAGATCGAGCCGCGGAGGGTAATTCAGATTCAGAAAAGCGTTTTCAATGGCGCTCATGGCGAATAGCGTTCAGCTCCCCGCGGGTAAAGAATTACTTAATAGAACGCACCGCTGTAACAATAAGGCACATATGTTTTAAGGCAATTTGAGTGCCATGGCACAGTTCTTAATTGATTGCCTGATTGATATATAACCTAGCGGTATTTATGCAATTACATAAATACCGATCGGCTATATAGAGAGTTATAACGGCTTAGGAACGTGGCTCAAGAGCGCGGCTCAAGAGCGCGGCGCGTAGGCGAACACGTCGGCACGCATTTGATGGGCGTCCATCCCGGCTTCGACCAAGGCGTCGAGGGTGCCGTAGACCATGGCCGGTGAGCCGCTGGCGTAGACGTGCAGCGGTTTCAGATCGGGAAAGTCTTCGCAGACTGCTTCGTGCAGCATGCCGCAGCGCCCCTCCCAACCGCATTGATCGCTGACGACTTTGTGCAGGAACAGGTTGGGTAACTTCAGCCATTCGTCCCAATGTTCGATTTCATAGAAATCTTCTGGACGACGCACGCCCCAGTACAGATGCACCGGGTGTTTGAAGCCGTTGGCGCGGCAGTGTTCGATCAACGCGTGAATCTGGCCCATGCCGGTACCCGCAGCGACCAGCACCAGCGGCCCATCCGGCAGCTCGGCCAGATGCGTATCACCGAATGGCAGCTCGACGCGCACCATTGCGTTGCGTTGCAGCTGTTCGATCAGGCTCAGTGCACTGGCTTCGCGCGCCAGCACATGGATTTCCAGATCACGCCCGCCATGCGGTGCCGAAGCCATGGAGAACGCCGATTTCTCGCCGTTCTCGCGTTCGATCATCAAGTATTGCCCGGCGTGGTAGCGCGGTGGTTTGCCTGCCGGCGCACGCAGCCGCACGCGCCAGGTGTCGCCACCGACATCGCGGCATTCAATAACCTGACACGACAGGCTGCGCACCGGCAGTTCTCCCAGCGCGAGCACGCCATCCCACAGCAGGATGCAGTCTTCCAGCGGCTCGGCTATGCAAGTGTAGAACTCACCGTGGTCATGCACCTTGCCGGCCTGTTCGACGCGGCCTTCAACCAGCAGCGCCGCACACACGTGACAATTGCCGTTGCGGCAGCTTTGCGGGCATTCGTAGCCCAGGCGCCGCGCACCATCGAGAATCCGCTCACCGGGCTGTATCTCGAGCACTGCTCCGGAGGGCTGCAGGGTTACACGCATCAATCTATTCCTAACTGATTCCAGATGGCATCGATCCGTTGGGTGACGGCGTCGTCCTTGACGATCACGCGGCCCCACTCGCGAGTGGTTTCGCCCGGCCACTTGTGGGTGGCATCGAGGCCCATTTTCGAACCCAGGCCGGAGATCGGCGAGGCGAAGTCGAGGTAGTCGATCGGCGTGTTATCGATCATCACCGTGTCGCGCTTGGGATCCATGCGCGTGGTGATGGCCCAGATCACGTCGTTCCAGTCGCGGGCGTTGATATCGTCGTCAGTGACGATAACGAACTTGGTGTACATGAACTGTCGCAAAAACGACCAGACACCGAGCATCACGCGCTTGGCATGCCCCGGATACGACTTCTTCATGGTCACGATGGCCATGCGGTACGAACAGCCTTCCGGCGGCAGGTAGAAGTCGGTGATCTCCGGAAACTGCTTCTGCAGGATCGGCACGAACACTTCGTTCAGCGCCACACCGAGGATCGCCGGTTCATCTGGCGGACGGCCGGTGTAGGTGCTGTGGTAGATCGGTTTGATCCGGTGGGTGATGCGCTCGACGGTGAACACCGGGAAGCTGTCGACTTCGTTGTAGTAACCGGTGTGGTCGCCGTACGGGCCTTCATCGGCCATTTCGCCCGGATGGATCACGCCTTCGAGGATGATTTCGGCAGTGGCCGGCACTTGCAGGTCGTTGCCACGGCACTTCACCAGTTCGGTGCGGTTACCGCGCAGCAGACCGGCGAAAGCGTATTCGGAGAGGCTGTCCGGTACCGGCGTCACGGCGCCGAGGATAGTTGCCGGATCGGCGCCGAGGGCCACGGACACCGGGAACGGCTGGCCCGGATGCTTCTCGCACCATTCGCGATAATCCAGTGCGCCGCCACGGTGGCTGAGCCAGCGCATGATCACCTTGTTGCGGCCGATCACTTGCTGACGGTAGATACCGAGGTTCTGGCGTTCCTTGTTCGGGCCTTTGGTGACGGTCAGGCCCCAGGTGATCAGCGGGCCGACGTCGCCGGGCCAGCAGGTCTGCACTGGCAGCATCGCCAAGTCGACGTCGTCGCCTTCAATGACCACTTCCTGGCACACCGCGTCTTTGACGACTTTCGGCGCCATCGAGATGATCTTGCGGAAGATCGGCAGCTTCGACCACGCGTCTTTCAAGCCCTTCGGCGGCTCCGGCTCCTTGAGGAACGCCAGCAGCTTGCCGATTTCGCGCAGCTCGCTGACCGACTCGGCGCCCATGCCCATGGCCACCCGCTCGGGCGTGCCGAACAGGTTGCCGAGCACCGGAATGTCGTAGCCGGTGGGCTTTTCGAACAGCAGCGCCGGGCCCTTGGCCCGCAGCGTGCGGTCACACACCTCAGTCATCTCCAGCACCGGCGAGACGGGAATCTGGATGCGTTTCAACTCTCCGCGCTGCTCAAGCTGCTGCACGAAATCCCGAAGATCCTTGAATTTCATTGACGATGGCACCCTCAAAATAGGCGTACATCCTACCTGCTATGCAGCCCTGTGGCAGCCTGTCGCTGCTTACTTGGCTGCATTCGTCTGGGCTTTGCCAAGGTTTTCCTGGCGTTGCAGGTTAATGAACAACGGTTCCATGATCGGTGCCACCAGACGCGCGCCGACTTCCGACAGGTGATTGTCGTCGGTGTACAGCGAGTAGCCGTCGAGCTCGGCGTGACACAAACCCTTGTCGTCACACAGACGCGGCGCCGGGTCGACGATGCGCACCGCCGGGTCTTTGGCCAGTTCAGCGAACAACTGACTGATAAACATCTGACGCTCGTGGTGAATGGCGACTTGCTGACCAACACCTTCAACCGAACGATCGAGCATCGCCAATCGCGTCAGGCGATACGGCGGGCTGTAGGGCTGCAACGGCGCCTCTTTGACCAGCCAGACGCGATGGCCGCTGGCACGCAACTGCGCAACCCGCGCACGCAGACCGTCGGCCAGACGTTGCTCGGCATAGGCGCGATCATAACGACCGTCCGCAGTCCGCAGGACGTGGCCCAGGTCGCCATTGGCTGCTCCGTAGACATACAGACTCCAGCGCGCGACCAGCACCACATCGCTGACGGTTTTCTCTTTCAACGCCTGCTCGATCCGGCGATTGAAATGCGCGCACACCGGGCCATGTTCCAGACCTTCCACCGGGATGCAGCCCGGTGAACTGGCGAGAATCACGCTGACGTCGTGGGCTTTCGCGCCGTCATCGAATATCGGAATCAGCGCCGTGGCGTGACTGTCGCCCCAGACCAGCGCCTGCGCAGGCACGTCGGCCACGCCGTAATGACAGAACAGTTTGTCATCGGGTGTCTTGTCGTCCGCCAGACACGCCATCAACTCCGGCCGCCAGTCGTGGCCCTTGGCATATTGCAGGGCCTGATCGGACAAGCGCCACGGCAAGCCATCGGTCCAGCGCAGCGTTTGCCCGGCCAGTGCCAGCACCAGCACGCCCAGCGCGCCGGCAATCAGAATCGGCCGACGACCGGCGAGCAAACGGCGCTCGCGGAACGGCGTTTCGATGAATTTCCACGACAGATAACCCAGCACCAGCGTCAGCAGGATCAATCCGGCGCTGTCGAGCGCAGTGGTGTCTTCAACGCTGGCATAGCTGGAAAACACGAACACCGGCCAATGCCAGAGATACCAGGAATAGGAGATCAGGCCGAAACCGACCATCACCTTACTGCTCAACAATTGACCAACCACCGTCTCGCGATGACCGTTGGCAAAAATCAGCAGCACCACACCCAGCACCGGCAGCAACGCCGCCGCACCGGGGAATGGCGTGGACTTGTCGTAACCGAACACCGCCAGCAGGATCAGGCCCATGCCGAGCAAACTCAGCAGTTGCGCAGCCATTGGCTTCAAGCGCCAGGCCTGCTTCGGCGCCACTGCCAGCATCGCCCCGGCGAGCAGTTCCCAGGCGCGCATCGGCAACAGGAAGAAGGCTTTTTCCGGGTGGTGGCTGACCGCCCACACGCTCAGGCCGAAGGACACCAGCAGAATCGCGAACAGTGCCAGCCGCCAGTGTTTTAGACGACTCGACATGACGGCCAGCAGCAGCGGGAAGAGAATGTAGAACTGCTCTTCAACCGCCAGCGACCAGGTGTGCAACATCGGTTTGAGGTCAGACGCGACGTCGAAATAGCCGTCCTGACGCATAAACAGAATGTTCGAGACGAACAGCACCTGATAACGCACCGAGCGCCCCAGCTCTTCGTAATCCTTGGGCGCCATCAGGAACCAGCCCACCGCCAGCACGGCGACGATCATCGCAAACAGCGCCGGCAGAATCCGCCGCGCACGGCGTGCCCAGAACTCGACGAAGCTGAAACGCCCGGCCTGACGCTGGTTCCAGATGATCGAGGTAATGAGGTAGCCGGAAATCACGAAGAACACGTCTACGCCGACAAAACCGCCGGTAAACCCCGGGACGCCAAAGTGGAAAAGGACCACGGCGATGACCGCAACGGCCCGCAAGCCGTCGATATCCCTTCGATAAGCGAGTGTGCTCATAAATCTTGAATGCCAATCAGTTGGTTATTATTTGTACAGCCTGATTCTCTTACGCGGAAACGGTCTCGTACGTTGCTGCTCATTCTGCAAGGCACAGACCTTACCAGATCGCCATCGTCCCTTCGCCCGGACAAAATACGGGCAAAAAAATGGCGCCCCCGTAGGGACGCCATTTTTATCGGCTCAATCTGCGATGTTACTTGCGCTTCATCGACAGGAAGAACTCGTCGTTGGTCTTGGTCGTTTTCAGCTTGTCGACCAGGAACTCGATCGCTGCGACTTCGTCCATCGGGTGCAGCAGCTTGCGCAGAATCCACATGCGCTGCAGTTCGTCGTCGGCGGTCAGCAACTCTTCGCGGCGGGTGCCGGAGCGGTTGATGTTGATCGCAGGGAACACGCGCTTCTCGGCGATCTTGCGATCCAGAGGCAGTTCCATGTTGCCGGTACCCTTGAACTCTTCGTAGATCACTTCGTCCATTTTCGAGCCGGTTTCAACCAGCGCGGTGGCGATAATGGTCAGCGAGCCGCCTTCTTCGATGTTACGTGCCGCACCGAAGAAACGCTTTGGCTTCTCGAGGGCATGGGCATCGACACCACCGGTCAATACCTTGCCGGAGCTCGGGATCACGGTGTTGTAGGCACGGGCCAGACGGGTGATGGAGTCGAGCAGGATCACCACGTCTTTCTTGTGTTCGACCAGGCGCTTGGCCTTCTCGATCACCATTTCAGCCACTTGTACGTGACGGGTCGGCGGCTCGTCGAAGGTCGAGGCAACCACTTCGCCGCGCACGGTGCGCTGCATTTCGGTTACTTCTTCCGGACGCTCGTCGATCAGCAACACGATCAGGTGAACTTCAGGGTTGTTACGGGCGATGTTCGCTGCGATGTTTTGCAGCATGATCGTTTTACCGGCTTTCGGCGGTGCCACGATCAGACCACGCTGGCCTTTGCCGATCGGGGCGCACAGGTCGATCACACGACCGGTCAAGTCTTCGGTGGAACCGTTACCGGCTTCCATCTTCATGCGCACGGTCGGGAACAGCGGGGTCAGGTTCTCGAAGAGAATCTTGTTTTTCGCGTTCTCCGGACGATCGAAGTTGATCGTGTCGACCTTGAGCAGTGCGAAATACCGCTCGCCTTCCTTCGGAGGGCGAATCTTGCCAACGATGGTGTCACCGGTGCGCAAGTTGAAACGGCGGATCTGGCTCGGCGAGACGTAAATGTCGTCTGGGCCGGCGAGATAGGAAGCGTCAGCGGAGCGCAGGAAGCCGAAGCCGTCCTGGAGAATCTCCAGCACGCCATCACCGGAGATTTCCTCGCCGCTTTTAGCGTGCTTTTTCAGCAGGGAGAAAATCACGTCCTGCTTGCGCGAACGGGCCATATTTTCTATGCCCATCTGTTCGGCCAATTCGAGCAGTTCGGTAATCGGCTTTTGCTTGAGTTCAGTCAGATTCATATAGGAATGACGTAATCATTTATGGAGGGGGGGAAATTAAGCTTTTGGCTTAATGAGGCCGCGCCGCAGAGAAGGCGACAGGATCGCGTACTTATTCGAAAAGGAGTGCGTCGGCGACGGCTAGCAGGGGGCAGTGGAGAAACCACTGCGGGGCCGAATGTACCACCTGAGTTTCTGAGCGTCTAGCCCTGAATACGCAAAAAGCCCCGCAATTTGCGAGGCTTTTTTTAATGCACTTTACAGCGACGCTTAGATGTTGGCGTCGAGGAAAGCTGCCAGCTGCGACTTCGACAGTGCGCCGACTTTGGTCGCTTCAACGTTGCCGTTCTTGAACAGCATCAGCGTCGGGATACCACGCACGCCGTGCTTGGCCGGGGTTTCCTGGTTTTCGTCGATGTTCAGTTTGGCAACGGTCAGCTTGCCTTTGTAAGTCTCGGCAATCTCGTCCAGAACCGGAGCGATCATTTTGCAAGGACCGCACCATTCAGCCCAGTAATCGACCAGGACAGCGCCTTCGGCCTTGAGTACGTCGGCTTCGAAGCTAGCGTCGCTAACGTGTTTGATAAGATCGCTGCTCATGGAATTCTCCAGGTTGTAAGCAAAAAAACGTGGCCCATCATAGCCGCCCTTCCCCTGTTCAGGAAGCCGCAGATGATTGAGTCTTGCTATGGCACTCGATGAGTTTGGGTATAGCTCAAGTCACGCGGTAGCGGGAGCGATGAAGGCGATTCCGGTGCGCAGCGCGGCATTGCGCACGTGTTCCTGCATGGCTTTTTGCGCGGCAGCCGAGGCCCGGCGAGCGAGGGCACGAAGGATTTTGCGGTGCTCCTGCCAGGTTTCCATGGCGCGTTCGGCACGGATGAACGGTAGTTTCTGGCTATCGAGGAACATCTCGGCGCTGGCGGTGAGGATGCTCAGCATCGCCTGATTGCCGCTGGCCATTAGGATGCGCCGGTGGAATTCGAAGTCGAGTTTCGCTGCCGCCTCAAAGTCGCCGGCCTTCAATTGCTCGCGCATCGCCGCGACATTATCTTCCAGCGCATCCAGATCAAACGTGCTCAACGTCACTGCCGCCAACCCGGCGGCAAAGCCTTCCAGCGCATAACGCAACTGAAAGATATCCAGCGGCGACGCCTGCGCAGCGAATGACCAGCCCGGCGCGTTCTCGTCCGACGACAACTCCACCGGCGCCTGCACGAACACGCCTTTGCCCGGCTGAATGCTGACCACGCCCAACGCGCTCAGCGACGATAACGCCTCGCGCAACGACGCCCGGCTCACCCCCAGTTGCAGCGCCAGATCACGTTGCGACGGCAAGGCATCGCCGGCGCCGAAACCCTGTTCGGTGATCAGTTTGCGGATCGCTTGCAGCGCCACTTCGGGTACTGCACGGGAAATCGAATTCATGGTTATTCAGACGCGTCAGGCCAATGTGCGGCTAGTTGTAAAGCTATTCGCCGAGTCCGGCAAGTCATGCCCCAGCGGGGTTCGGTGATCGCGACCGATGCGCTATCGCAGTGCGAAAAACAACCTGACTGTTCAGACCAGTAAGACCGAACAAAGTCTCTGAAACCGCGGCCTGCCGCGACGACAGCCACGTATTGGCACGGCGCATGCTCTGTCCGATCGCAGAAATCACTTCCCGCCGATCCGGAGATTGTCCATGACCAAGCGTTACAGCGCCCTCCTCGCCGCCCTGTTTTCCAGCCTGCTGCTCAGCCAGATACCTGCTCACGCCGACGGTCTCGATGACGTGGTCAAACGCGGCACGCTGAAAGTTGCCGTGCCGCAAGACTTCCCGCCGTTCGGCTCGGTCGGCCCGGACATGAAACCTCGTGGCCTCGACATCGACACGGCAAAACTGCTGGCCGACCAGCTCAAGGTCAAACTCGAGCTGACCCCCGTCAACAGCACCAACCGCATCCCGTTTCTCACCACCGGCAAAGTCGATCTGGTGATTTCCAGCCTCGGCAAAAACGCCGAGCGCGAGAAAGTCATCGACTTCTCCCGCGCCTACGCACCCTTTTACCTCGCGGTATTCGGCCCGCCAGACGCGGCGATCAACAACCTCGACGACCTCAAAGGCAAAACCATCAGCGTCACCCGTGGCGCCATCGAAGACATCGAATTGACCAAAGTCGCCCCCGAAGGCGTGACCATCAAGCGCTTCGAAGACAACAACTCGACCATCGCCGCTTACCTCGCCGGGCAAGTCGACCTGATCGCCAGCGGCAACGTGGTGATGGTCGCGATCAGCGAAAAGAACCCGAAACGCGTGCCGGCGCTGAAAGTGAAACTCAAGGATTCGCCGGTTTACGTCGGCGTGAACAAGAACGAAGCGGCGCTGCTGGCCAAGGTCAACGACATCCTGACCAGCGCCAAGGCTGACGGCGCGCTGGAAAAGAACTCGCAGACCTGGCTGAAAGAGCCGCTGCCGGCCGATCTCTGATCGACTGCGCGGGAGATCTTCATGGCTTATCAGTTCGATTTCATGCCGGTGGTGCAAAACACCGACCTGCTGCTGCGCGGCGCGCTGTTCACCCTTGAGCTGACGGCCATCGGCGCGCTGCTCGGGGTCGGCGTGGGCATTGTCGGGGCGTTGGTGCGGGCATGGAACATCCGCCCGTTCTCGGCAATCTTTGGCGTCTACGTCGAGTTGATCCGCAACACGCCGTTTCTGGTGCAGTTGTTCTTTATCTTCTTCGGCCTGCCGTCGCTGGGCGTGCAGATTTCCGAGTGGCAAGCGGCGGTGCTGGCGATGGTGATCAACCTCGGTGCCTATTCGACCGAGATCATCCGTGCCGGCATTCAGGCGATTCCGCGCGGGCAACTGGAAGCCGCAGCGGCACTGGCGATGACGCGCTTCGAAGCGTTCCGCCATGTGGTGCTGCTGCCGGCGCTGGGCAAGGTCTGGCCGGCGCTAAGCAGCCAGATCATCATTGTCATGCTCGGTTCGGCGGTGTGTTCGCAGATCGCCACCGAAGAGTTGAGCTTCGCTGCCAACTTCATTCAATCGCGCAACTTCCGCGCCTTTGAAACCTATGCGCTGACCACGTTGATCTACCTGTGCATGGCGCTGCTGATTCGCCAGTTACTCAACTGGATCGGTCGTCGTTACATCAGCCGAAGCGGGGGCCGCGCATGAGCGATTTCACCTTCTGGGACATCCTGCGCAACCTGCTGATCGGCCTGCAATGGACGCTGGCATTGTCGCTGGTGGCGTTTATCGGCGGCGGCCTCGTCGGGCTGCTGATCCTGATCATGCGCATCTCGAAAAACCCTCTGTCGAGCAATATCGCCCGCACTTGGATCGAGCTGTTCCAAGGCACGCCGCTATTGATGCAGCTGTTTCTGGTGTTCTTCGGCGTGGCCTTGGCCGGGATCGAAATCTCGCCGTGGATGGCCGCAGCGATTGCCCTGACTTTGTTCACCAGCGCTTATCTGGCGGAGATCTGGCGCGGTTGCGTCGAGTCGATCGCGCATGGCCAGTGGGAAGCCTCGGCGAGTCTCGCGCTCAATCCTCTGGAGCAACTGCGCTACGTGATCCTGCCGCAAGCGCTGCGCATTGCCGTGGCGCCGACCGTGGGTTTCTCGGTGCAAGTGGTCAAAGGCACCGCCGTGACTTCGATCATCGGTTTCACCGAATTGACCAAGACCGGCGGCATGCTCGCCAACGCCACGTTTGAACCGTTCATGGTCTACGGCCTCGTCGCCCTCGGTTACTTCCTGCTCTGCTACCCCTTGTCCCTCAGTGCGCGCTACCTGGAAAGGAGACTGCATGCCTCTACTTAGAATTTCCGCCCTGCATAAATACTACGGCGATCACCACGTGCTCAAAGGCATCGACCTCAGCGTCGAAGAAGGCCAGGTGGTGGCGATCATCGGCCGCAGCGGCTCGGGCAAATCCACCCTGCTGCGCACGCTTAATGGTCTGGAATCAATCAACGACGGCGTGATCGAAGTCGACGGCGAATACCTCGACGCCGCCCGCGCTGATTTGCGCAGCTTGCGGCAGAAAGTCGGCATGGTCTTTCAGCAGTTCAACCTGTTCCCGCACCTTACCGTCGGTGAGAACGTGATGCTCGCGCCGCAAGTGGTGCAGAAAATGCCGAAAGCCAAAGCGGCGGAACTGGCGAGAGAGATGCTTGAACGCGTGGGCCTCGGGGAAAAATTTGATGCTTTCCCGGATCGACTGTCCGGCGGCCAACAGCAGCGCGTGGCGATTGCCCGGGCATTGGCGATGTCGCCGAAGGTCTTGCTCTGTGATGAGATTACTTCTGCACTCGATCCGGAACTGGTCAACGAAGTGCTCAGCGTCGTGCGGCAATTGGCCAAGGAAGGCATGACGCTGATTATGGTCACCCACGAGATGCGCTTTGCCCGCGAAGTCGGCGACAAACTGGTGTTCATGCACCACGGCAAGGTGCATGAAGTGGGCGATCCGAAGCTGTTGTTTGCCAATCCGCAGACGGCGGAACTGGCCAACTTCATCGGCACGGTGGAGCACGCGGGCTGAGCATTCAGTCGTGCAGCAACTCGAATGTGCCGGCGGCTTCGAACAGGGTTTCGTCGTGGATCTGCAACTGGCGGGTGTCCAGCTGCGCCTGAACGTCGATCTGCGCAGTAAAGTGCCGGGCGCGCTGCGATTGAATGGTTTGCGCCGCATCGAATAACTGTTCCGCGCGTGGCTGGGGGTCGGTATCGCGGGTCAGCATCGCCGCGCTGCCGTCTATTACCGCGTCGCTGATGCGCAGGCTGAACTGGCCCTGTTGGCCTAACCGGAAGACATTCGGGCCCGCGCTGGTGCCGTTGAAGCGCAGTTTTATTGGCGTTGGCGTCTGGCAGATCACCGTCAAGGTGAGTCGGTGAGTGTCCAGATTTACCCAATGTTGGCCGAGAGGTTGATCAGGGAATGCGCCGCGATGTAATTGGCCATAATCGACTTCGGACTGGCTCAAGCGTGATTCGCAGTCAGCGGCGAAAATCGGTGTCATCAGCAGGTAGATGACTAGCGCGACGGCTGATTTAGCGCGCATGGCAAACGCCCTCCATGGCTTCATACAAGCGATCGCTGTGAGTGTCGGGCGGCGGTTCCAGTTGCAGCTCGCAGCGGCGGTTGTTGGCGAGCTGAACGTGCAATGTCTGCGCGCCCTGCACATCACTCAAAAACGCTTTGCCGCCCTCAACGACTGAACCGAGTAATTGCCCCTGCTCCGTCAAAACCGACGCGCCTCGGCTGACTGGCAGTCCTTGCTCATCGACAATCTGCAACAGCACCCGACGCACGCTGATCACTTCGAAATCCAGCGTATTGAATGAGCCGCGTCCGGCCTGCACTTCTTTGAAACCATTGATCAGATCGACCCGGCGCGGCAACGTTCGAGTCATCACTTGCACGCGGCTTTGGCTGTACGCCGACAGCCCGGGAATCACCGCGCGCCCGTCGCCGTCCGTCCACACCGGGCCTGACGGCGTCGTTAACTGCACCCCCGAAAGATTTCCCACGGAAGCGATGCCGAAGGTGTCTTGAATGGCATAAGGGGAAAACGTCACGCCGTCCTCGTGCACAGCGATGCCTCCCTTGAGCTGGCCCATGTAACTGTTGCTCGCCGCGTCGCGGTTCACGCCAAGCCCGACTTGGGCATAGCGCGGCAGCAAGCCGACGCTGGCGTTCAGCCGCGAACCGCGCGCCTCGCCGATGCCGTCGATGCCCAAGCGATAACTCACCGTGTCGGTGACCTGCTCGCTCAGCGCTGAGCCCAGCGTCGTTTGCGTATCGCGATGGTTGGCATAGGTGCGCAACTGGCGCGAGCCGCCGAGGGGAATGCCGATGCTCAGGTGCATTGCCGTCGCGTTCGATTCGGCTTCGATGTTGAACGACACGCTGGCGTGCTTGAATCCCTTGCCCCACGAACCGCTCAAGCGTTGCCGGTGCTCGCCGTTGTGCAAGGCGCTGCGGCTGATTGCAGCGCTGAACCCGCCCCACCGCGGATCCGCCCAACCTAGCGTCGCGCTGAATTGATTGGCGAAGCGCTGCTGCAATTGATCGGCGCTGTAGGCCTGGTTATCGAGTACGTCGCGGTACTGCTCGCTGCGCAGTGTGGCGCTGAGGCCGAAACTGGCCCGTTCGAAAAATGCGCTCGATATGGAAAGGCTCTGCTGCACTCCCTGCGAATCGGTGTCGGCCTGCCGGGCTAAAACTGCGCGCCAACGCAGGTCAGCGTGCTGAAACAGACGGGTATCGATGCCCCAGCCGCTCGCCTGATAATTTGGCGTTGTCATCAGGCCGCTGCTGAGCAGCGACGTTGGCCCCAAGCTCAAACTGCCGCTGAGCGTGGCGACGGTTTGATTGTCGATCTGTTCATCCGCTCGCGAACGCAGGGTTCCCACCGCCAGGTGATAGCCGGGTCGGGCCTGAGTGATTTCATGGAACGCCGAGATTGGTAACGCAAACTCCCTTGTCGCACCGTCCTCACCAATGACCTTCACCTGTAGATCATCGCTGCCATTGAGCAAAGCAAAACCGTTCAGGCTGAATGGCCCTGGTGGCACCCATGTGCTGTAGATCAGCGCGCCGGACTGGCGAACTTCGATGCGCGATGGGCTGCTGGCGATGCCATCGACAGTGGCGCTGGATTCGCTTGGCCGCACAGCGCTCTGGGCTGGGAACAGCTGCGCGCCAGTGATGGGCACACCGGCAAACAGTGGACTGCTGGTGTTGATCTGGCCCAATTGCAACGTTGAATCCAGCCGTTGCAGATCGCGCTGGGCATAGCTGTAGAGGTGTTCGACGCCGCCAGTCTGCTGCCCGGAATTCCATTGCTGGCGACTGCGTACGATCCAGTCGGCCGTGTTGAAACCGGCCAGCGTGGAGGCCGAGATGTAGCGACTGCTGCTGGCCGAAGACGCGTTATCCAGTCCGAGCAAGTCGTAGCTGAACATCCCGGCGCTGCCGCCACGGGTGAAATTTGTGGTCGTTTGCGCCACATCGGCCAGCGCATGGGTTGGCACCAGCAGAAGCACTTCTTGTTGATTCGGCCGCAAAGTCACTTGTGTCTGTGGGTAATGCGCCTGGAAAGCGAGACAACCCTGACTGTCGGTGATGCTTTTATCGAGGCTGCGCAATCCGGCCTTGTCCAACAGGCTTTGGGTGAAACACAGCTCACCGGCGGTATCGAACTGCGCCTCGGCCCAGCCCATCTGACGGCCATTGACGAACAGTGTCACCACGCGCCGGCCCTCGCTAAAACGCGGAGCCAGCCGAAAGTATTCGGCCATGGCCGGATCGATGCCGCGACTGCCGAGTACATCGGTGTCGAACTCCACCGTCCGGGGTTGCGCAGCGAGTACGTGCTCACAGACACCGAGCGCCGCCAGACACACCGCTCGGGCAACCCCGCTGGCCATGCTTCAAGGCCCTTGGACATTGAGGCGAGCGTCGTAGCTGTCGACGGTAAAGCCATAAACCGTTGCCGGGTAAAACGTGACTCCCGTGGCCGATTGCGGCTGTTTATCAACCTTGCGCTGCAGGACTTCGCCCGGCAGCACGTAGGTTCGACCGATATCCGCGACGTGATTCTGCGGGGTCAGCACGACCTCTTGGGATAGCCGTACGACGTAGGGGCTTTCATTGCGCACTTGCAGGACGTCGCCCACTAGCGACCACTCAAGCAGCGTCCACGGCGTGGGATTTTTCGCCAGGCCCCGCGGATGAATGATCAGCGGCAGGTTCTGCCGGATCGTCACGCCGACGGATGCCGTGTCTGCGGGTTTTCTCGGCGGTACGCCTTCGAAAATGATGCGTTTGAGGCGCTGGGTTTTCAGCGGTTCGGAGAACTGCCCGATCACCCGCACCAATTGTTTGTCCGAGGCTTCTACCCGGGTGATTGGCGGGGTTACCAGCGCGAGAAACTCGGGATCTTCCGGGAGGTTCTCGATCGATGAGTACAACAAGGCTGGCGTCGCATCGGTATTTTTTATATTGATGGTGGTTTCACCGTCCTCTTCATTAAGAATGACCACGGTCGTTTCCGGCACCATGCCGTCGGCGCGCACCGAAGTAATTGCAACAAACAACAACATAATGAAGGCAACGGACACTGTTCTTATTGAAAACATTATTTCAGCCACACCAAACCCTCACGAGCAAATAAACTTCGCGACAAGAAACTTGCAATCAGTCAGTTAAAAAGTAACAACATGTGCGACATGTCACTCTGAGGGAGCAACATGCCAAACACATCAAAAGCAATCAGAGATAACTGAGTTCAAAAGTGGCCAAACCATCCAGAGGCACAACATTATTGATGGTTAGTTCTGACGCTTTGTTGATGACCGCCTGTACTTCCATCACACCGCTGAGGGTGACGAACGAGACCGGGACGATCAATCCGATGGTGCGCGACCACGACCCCAGATTGTCGTTTTGCCCGACCGCACCGGTAGCTGTTTCGATCCAGCTGGTGCCTTTGTCCAGCGAGGTAATGACTTTGACTGGCGTACCGGAGGCGTTGAAACTGCCCGGCTTGAGGTTAACGGCGTAACCACCAATATTCTCACCATCCGCTGTGGCACCCAGACCGTAGTTGTAGTTATCGGTGTAGTCGGCGCCGATGGTGGCGGCGAGAATGCCTGCAACCTGACTGAATCCTTTGCCGTCCTGCGCCTTCAGCCCAACCTTGGTGTGCGACCGGCAGTTGATGTTGAAGACGAGCTCCTTCTTCTCTAGCACGGTGTAGGAAGTCTGGTTCAAATCTTCAGCCGCGATATTGCCGTAATCGACAACGCCGCCGCCCTGCAGAAACGGCACACAACTGGCCGGCACGATCGTGCCCTTGACCCGTAGATCAATAGCCGCCTGAGCATTGATTGAAACGCTGGCAATCACTGCAGCCGCCATTAAAGCACTTATTGTTTTCATAGTTTGTCTACCCGACATTTATTGACTTCAATACATTTGAAGCCTTCATCCCTGTAAAAAGAGTACGAGCAGGCAATGGCCAGCACTCATACCCGACTTACACAGTCTGAGGACATTGCCTACGAATAAGAAGAAGACACGGTGTCAAAGCCAGTAGGAAATTGCACTTACATGGCGAAGGAAGAGGTTATTACCACTTGCCGAAAAAGTTCTGCAGTGCCTAGGCAAAAAGCTTTATATGCCGTAGGAAAACATTCCGCTTATAAAGTCACTCTTTGTATCAACTAACCCAGCAATCACTATTCCCGAATCAGCATCCGATCGGCCATCTACAGCATCAACCTTGATCTCTGTGCGTTGGCGGCAGCCGTTGATCGTGGCACGATGTCGAGGTTATCGACCGAGACCCCCTGACCATGCCGCAATCCAAAGCCAAGAATTTGTCCCTGATCGCCGCAATCGACCTGGGCTCCAACAGCTTTCACATGGTCGTGGCCAAGGCCCAGAACGGCGAAATCCGCATCCTTGAGCGCCTCGGCGAGAAGGTGCAACTGGCCGCCGGCATCGACGATGAGCGCATGCTCAACGAAGAATCGATGCAGCGCGGCCTCGATTGCCTCAAGCGTTTTGCCCAACTGATCAACGGTATGCCGCTCGGCGCCGTGCGTATCGTCGGCACCAACGCCTTGCGTGAAGCGCGCAACCGCCTGGAATTCATCCACCGCGCCGAAGAAATCCTCGGTCATCCGGTGGAAGTCATCTCCGGCCGTGAAGAAGCCCGCCTCATTTACCTCGGTGTGTCGCACACCCTCGCCGACACCCCGGGCAAACGTCTGGTCGCCGACATCGGCGGCGGCAGTACCGAGTTCATCATCGGCCAACGCTTCGAACCGCTGCTGCGCGAAAGCCTGCAAATGGGCTGCGTCAGCTTCACCCAACGCTATTTCAAGGACGGCAAGATCACCCCGGCCCGTTACGCCCAGGCATACACGGCGGCGCGGCTGGAGATCATGAGCATCGAACACGCCCTGCATCGCCTGACCTGGGATGAAGCCATCGGCTCCTCCGGCACCATCCGCGCCATCGGCCTCGCGTTGAAGGCTGGCGGGCATGGCACCGGCGAAGTGAATGCTGAAGGGCTGGCCTGGCTCAAGCGTCGCCTGTTCAAACTCGGCGATGCCGACAAGATCGATTTTGAAGGCATCAAGCCGGATCGTCGGGCGATTTTCCCGGCGGGTCTGGCGATTCTCGAAGCAATTTTTGATGCGCTTGAACTGCAACGCATGGATCACTGTGAAGGCGCGCTGCGTGAAGGCGTGCTGTATGACCTGCTCGGTCGCCATCATCACGAAGACGTGCGCGAACGCACCCTCACTTCGCTGATGGAGCGCTATCACGTTGATGTCGAACAAGCGGCACGGGTTGAACGCAAAGCCCTGCACGCGTTTGATCAGGTCGCGGTGGACTGGCAGCTGGACGACGGCATTTGGCGCGAACTGCTGGGCTGGGCGGCGAAAGTGCACGAAGTCGGTCTCGACATCGCGCACTATCACTACCACAAGCACGGCGCTTATTTGATTGAGCACTCGGACCTCGCCGGTTTCTCCCGCGAAGACCAACAGATGCTCGCCCTGCTGGTGCGCGGCCATCGCCGTAACATTCCCAAAGACAAATTCGCCGACTTCGGTGACGACGGCGCCAAGCTGATTCGCCTGTGCGTGCTGCTGCGTTTTGCGATTCTGTTCCACCACATCCGTGGCACACAGGCGATGCCGCAGGTGGTGTTGCATGCCAAAGGCGACACCCTGGACGTGGAATTCCCGGAGAACTGGCTGGATGAAAATCAGCTGACTCAGGCAGATTTTGGCCTCGAAGCCGATTGGCTGACGCGAGTGGGCATCGTCCTCACCGTCCACTGAGTCTCGATTGGGCATAAAAAAGGCGATCCTTCTGGATCGCCTTTTTTATTGGGTGTTCGACTGGGATTTAGTGGTGTGCGTGAGATCGATGCCCCTCACCCCAGCCCTCTCCCGAGGGAGAGGGGGCCGATCTTCGTGCTTTTCAAAATCTGAGTTCGACTCGATATGCCAGGTCGGTGTATAGCGCGAGACACCTCGGTCAGTCCCCTCTCCCTCCGGGAGAGGGCTAGGGTGAGGGGCTCTTGCCTTTGGCCCTAGCTGCTCACCGGCAAAATCGGGCTACCCAACCGCTCCAGCAACGTCGCCTGCGCACTCCTCGGGTTCTGGTTCCCGGTCGGCGTGTTGCGGATGTAACGGCCATCCGACTGCAAACTCCAGCTATGGGTGTTGTCAGTCAAATACAGCTCCAGCTCTTTCTTCACGCGGGTCAGCAGCTTCTTGCCTTCCACCGGGAAGCAAGTCTCGACGCGTTTGTCGAGGTTGCGCTCCATCCAGTCGGCGCTGGAGAGGAACATTTGCTCGTCGCCGCCGTTGAGGAAGTAGAACACCCGCGTGTGCTCCAGGAAGCGACCGATGATCGAGCGCACATGGATGTTGTGCGAAACCCCGGCGATGCCCGGACGCAGGCAGCACATGCCGCGCACCACCAGATCGATGCGCACACCGGACTGGCTGGCCTTGTACAGCGCGCGGATGATCTTCGGATCGGTCAGCGAGTTGAACTTGGCGATGATGTGCGCCGGTTTGCCTTCGACGGCGAACTGGGTCTCGCGGGCAATCATGTCGAGCATGCCCTTCTTCAGTGTGAACGGCGCATGCAGCAGCTTCTTCATGCGCAGGGTTTTACCCATGCCGATCAACTGGCTGAACAGTTTGCCGACGTCTTCGCACAAGGCGTCGTCGGAAGTCAGCAGGCTGTAGTCGGTGTACAGCTTGGCGTTGCCGGCGTGGTAGTTGCCGGTGCCGAGGTGCGCGTAACGCACAATTTCGCCGGCCTCGCGACGCAGGATCAGCATCATCTTGGCGTGGGTCTTGAAACCGACCACGCCGTAGATCACCACCGCGCCGGCCGCTTGCAGACGGCTGGCCAGTTGCAGGTTGGACTCTTCGTCGAAGCGCGCACGCAACTCGATGACCGCCGTGACTTCCTTGCCGTTACGCGCGGCGTCCACCAGCGCATCGACGATCTCGGAGTTGGCGCCGGAGCGGTATAGGGTCTGGCGCACAGCGAGAACGTGCGGGTCTTTCGCGGCTTGGCGCAGCAGGTCGACCACCGGGGTGAACGACTCGAACGGGTGCAGCAAGAGGATGTCCTGCTTGCTGACCACGCTGAAAATGTTTTCGCTGTTCTGCAGCAGTTTCGGGATCTGCGGGGTGAACGGCGTGTATTGCAGCTCTGGATGACTGTCCAGACCGGTGATGCTGAACAGTCGAGTCAGGTTGACCGGGCCGTTGACCTGATACAGCTCGCTCTCGCTCAGGTTGAACTGCTTGAGCAGGTAGTCCGAGAGGTGTTTCGGGCAGGTGTCAGCGACTTCCAGACGCACCGCATCGCCGTAACGACGCGAGAACAACTCGCCACGCAGCGCGCGGGCCAGGTCTTCTACGTCTTCGGAGTCGAGTGCCAGGTCAGCGTTTCGGGTCAGACGGAACTGGTAGCAACCCTTAACCTTCATGCCCTGGAACAGGTCATCGGCGTGGGCGTGGATCATCGACGACAGGAACACATAGTTGTCGCCCGGGCCGCCGACTTCTTCCGGCACCTTGATGATCCGCGGCAGCAAACGCGGTGCCGGGATGATCGCCAGACCGGAATCGCGACCAAAGGCGTCGATGCCTTCCAGCTCGACGATGAAGTTGAGGCTCTTGTTCACCAGCAACGGGAACGGGTGCGTCGGGTCGAGGCCGATCGGGGTGATGATCGGCGCGATCTCGTCACGGAAATAGCGGCGCACCCAGGTCTTGAGCTTGACCGTCCAGTTGCGGCGACGGATGAAGCGCACCTGATGCTTTTCCAGCTCCGGCAACAGAATGTCGTTGAGGATCGCGTACTGACGGTCAACATGACCGTGCACCAGCTCGCTGATGCGGGCCAGCGCTTGATGCGGTTGCAGGCCATCGGCGCCGGCCTGCTCACGGGCGAAGGTGATTTGCTTCTTCAGGCCGGCGACACGGATTTCAAAGAATTCGTCGAGGTTGCTGGAGAAGATCAGCAGGAACTTCAAACGCTCCAGCAGCGGATAGGACTCGTCCAGCGCCTGTTCCAGCACGCGGATATTGAACTGCAGTTGCGAGAGCTCGCGGTGGATGTACAGGCTGCTGTCATCCAGACCCGGAATGGTGATCGCCGGCACCGCCACAGCGGTTTCGGCCACCGGCGCGGGTGGCGCTGGCTCCAGTTCCGGCGGGGTCTCGGTGATTTGCTCCACCACCGGCTGAGCTTCTTTTACTGCAACTTCAGTGAGTCCTTCGGTATTCATTGAATGTTCCTGGGAGGGCTATTTCTGCTCTCGTAACAATTGAGCGGCACGGACAGCAAAGTAAGTCAGGATGCCATCTGCACCGGCACGTTTAAAGGCGGTCAGTGATTCGAGAATCACCGCCTCACTCAACCAGCCATTCTGGATCGCCGCCATGTGCATGGCGTATTCGCCACTAACCTGATAGACGAAGGTCGGCACTTTGAAGGCATCTTTTACCCGGAAAAGAATGTCCAGATACGGCATGCCCGGTTTGACCATGACCATGTCCGCGCCTTCAGACAAGTCCGCACCGACTTCGTGCAGCGCTTCGTCGCTGTTGGCCGGATCCATCTGATAAGAGGCTTTGTTGGCTTTGCCGAGGTTCGACGCTGAACCCACGGCATCGCGGAACGGGCCGTAGTAGGCGCTGGCGTACTTGGCCGAGTAGGCCATGATCCGCACATTGACGTGGCCAGCAATTTCCAGCGCTTCGCGAATCGCCTGAATGCGACCGTCCATCATGTCCGACGGCGCCACCACCTGTGCGCCAGCTTCGGCATGGGACAACGCCTGACGCACCAGTGCGTCGACGGTGATGTCGTTCTGCACGTAGCCTTCTTCGTCGAGAATGCCGTCCTGACCGTGGGTGGTGAACGGGTCGAGCGCCACATCGGTGATCACGCCGAGTTCCGGAAAGCGCTCACGCAAGGCGCGAGTGGCGCGCTGGGCGATGCCTTCAGGGTTCCACGCTTCAGCAGCGTCGAGGGATTTCAATTCAGGAGGCGTGACCGGAAACAGCGCCAGCGCCGGAATCCCCAGGTCGACCCACTTGGTGGCTTCTTCCAGCAGCAGGTCGATGCTCAGGCGCTCTACGCCGGGCATTGAGGCCACGGCTTCGCGACGGTTCTCACCGTCGAGCACGAACACCGGCAGGATCAGATCATCAACCGTCAGCACATTTTCCCGTACCAGCCGACGCGAAAAATCATCGCGGCGGTTGCGACGCAAGCGAGTGGCGGGGAACAGACGGTTGGCAGGGGTAAAGCTCACGGCGGACTCCTGAGCCCGCGCAAACGGGCGAGCGTGACAGTTATAGACGGCCATTATGACGAACAGATTACAGTTGTGTGAGGCCTGTGGCACGTAGCCGGATTCCATTCTTATTGTAGGAATTGTTCACGTCGAGACACATTTGGACACTTTCATGAATGTGTCCGAAGGGTTAGGCTGCGCGTTCATTTCGCCAGCACCCAGACAATGCTCCAACAATTTCTGCATGACTTCGGCTACTTTGCCTTGTTTCTTGGCACGTTCTTCGAAGGCGAAACCATCCTGGTGCTCGCGGGCTTCCTCGCGTTCCGTGGATACATGGACATCAACCTGGTGGTGGTCGTGGCGTTCTTCGGCAGCTATGCCGGCGATCAGCTGTGGTACTTCATGGGGCGCAAGCACGGGCGCAAATTGCTCGCGCGCAAACCGCGCTGGCAGATGATGGGTGACCGCGCGCTGGAACACATTCGCAGGCACCCGGACATCTGGGTGCTGAGCTTCCGCTTCGTTTATGGCTTGCGCACGGTGATGCCGGTGGCGATCGGCCTGTCGGGTTATCCGCCGGGACGCTACCTGCTGCTGAACGGCATTGGCGCGGCGATCTGGGCCACGGCGCTGGCCGCTGCGGCTTACCACTTCGGCGCGGTGCTGGAAGGCATGCTCGGCAGCATCAAGAAATACGAGCTGTGGGTGCTTGGCGCCTTGCTGGTGCTCGGTGTTGGCCTGTGGCTGCGCCGCCGCTTCAAGAATGCGCGTCTGGCGAAGAAGATCTACGAAGACGAGCAAATTGCAAAAGCTGAACAAGCTGCCAAGGCTGAGCAACTGCAACTCGCCGAGCCAGCCAAGTCCGCCGAACCTAAACCGCCAGTCGAGTAACGCGCTGACGGCAGCTATACAGCCCGATGCCGCTGAGCAGGCTGTACCCGAGCAAACCAGCCCAGATCATCGGGCTGGCCGGCCACAATCCAACCAGCGGCGCCAGCCACACCAGCGGCACGTTCAACCCCAGCCGCAACAGCTCGACCTTCAATGCCCACGGGCGATTCTCCAGGCTCACGCCTAACGCAAACACCCCGAACGTCACCGCGCCCCAACCAAGCAACAGCGCGGCGGTCGGCAGACTGCGCTCCAGATTCATCAGATAACTGCCCAGCGCGATGTACACGCAAAACTGCAGCGCCACGTAGCATTGCTGGCGACGCCCGAGCGGCACCTCGAATTTGCGGAACTGCGCCAGATCCGGCTTGCTTATCGGGTACTTCGCCGCCACATCCGCCGGGCGCCAGCCGGTGCGCATAAACCAGATGCGCAGCTTGTCCCAGTTGCGCTCGGCGCGACGCGCGTCATCCCACAATTGCGCATAAAACTGCAGGTTGGCCCACAACGGATTCCAGCTCGCCAGCGGCGTGGTCACGCCGAAAATCACCGGCTCGTTGTCGTCCTCTTCCTGAAACGTGCCGAACAGACGATCCCAAAGAATGAACACTCCGCCGTAGTTGCGATCCATGTAGAGAGCGTTCTGTGCATGGTGGGCCCGATGATTGGATGGCGTGACGAAGAACCACTCGAACCAGCCGAGCTTGGGAATGTGTTGGGTGTGGACCCAGAATTGATAGAGCAGGTTCAGCGCCGCGACGCTGACGAACACCAGCAACGGCACGCCGAGCACCGCCATCGGCAGGTAGAAAATCCAGCCGAGCAGAAACCCGGTGCTGGTCTGGCGCAGCGCGGTGGAGAGGTTGTACTCCTCGCTCTGGTGATGCACCGAATGCGCGGCCCAGAGGATGTTGCGTTCATGGCCCATGCGGTGCAGCCAGTAGTAACAGAAATCGTAGAGGACGAAGGCCAGCACCCAGACCCAAACGCTGTTCGCTGGCAGTTTGAACAGCGCCAGATGCTCGAGGGCGAAGGCGTAGGTCAGCAGCCCGACGCCTTTGGTCAGCAGCCCGGTGGTGGTCGACAACACGCCGGTGCTGATGCTGTTCACCGCATCGGCGAGGTGATAGTTGCTCACCCCGCGCCAGCGGTCGGCGATCAGTTCGAGCGCAATCAACACGAGGAAAAACGGCACCGCATACAGAATCAAGTCCATGACGCGCCCTGCTCGCAATCGTATGAACAGATCCTAGGTGTAGCCGCCCGTTTACCCTATGGCAACGCGCGACAATTTAGTGGACATTTAGCGCCATGAATCTGGAGAGAAACCCATGAGCAAAAAAGTTGCAGTGATCCTGTCCGGCAGTGGCGTGTACGACGGCGCCGAGATCCATGAAAGCGTCATCACCCTGCTGCGCCTTGATCAACGCGGCGCGCAGGTACAGTGCTTCGCCCCGAACATCGCGCAATTGCACGTAATCAACCACCTGACCGGCGAAGAAATGCCCGAGACCCGCAACGTGCTGGTCGAGTCGGCACGGATTGCCCGTGGCAACATCAAGGACATCCGCGAAGCCGACGTCGATGACTTCGATGCGCTGATCGTGCCCGGCGGTTTTGGTGCGGCAAAGAACCTGTCGAACTTTGCTGTCGAAGGCGCCGGCTGCAGCGTGCAGCCTGAAGTACTGGCGCTGGCCGAGGCGTTTGCCGAAGCGGGTAAACCGGTGGGTTTGATGTGCATTTCGCCGGCTCTGGCCGCGAAGATCTACGGCCCGGGCGTGACCTGCACCATCGGCAATGACGCCGACACCGCCACGGCGATGAACAAGATGGGCGCGACGCATGAAGATTGCGCCGTGACCGAGATTATCGAGGACAAGGCGCGCAAACTGGTGACGACCCCGGCTTATATGCTGGCGCAGAACATCAGTGAAGCGGCTTCGGGGATCAACAAACTGGTCGACCGCGTGCTCGAACTGACCCACGAAAACGACGCTTGATCCCCCGCAGCACACAAAACCTAATGTGGGAGCGAGCTTGCTCGCGAAAGCGGTGGGTCATTCAACACAGAGTTGTCTGATCTAACGCCTTCGCGAGCAAGCTCGCTCCCACAGGTATTGGGTGATTACGTGTTGCGCGCCAGGCGCGTGAGAATCCGGTCCAGCGCATTGGCAAACGCCTGCTTCTCGCGATCACCGAACGGTGCCGGGCCGCCGCTCATCTGGCCTTGTTCGCGCAGATCGGTGAACAGGTTGCGCACCGCCAATCGCTCGCCCATGTTCTGCGCATCGAATTCCTTGCCGCGCGGATCCAGCGCCGCCACGCCCTTCTTCACCAGCCGGTCGGCCAGCGGGATATCGCTGCAAATCACCAGCTCGCCCGGCACCGCGTGCTCGACCAGATAATCATCCGCCGCATCCGGCCCGCTCGGCACCACGATCAGTTTGACGATGGCCAGTCCCGGCTTGATCTGCGGCTGCCCGGCCACCAGCACCACTTCATACTGGCGCTTGAGCGCAAACTTCACCACCAGATCCTTCGCCGCCCGTGGGCAGGCGTCGGCATCGATCCATACACGCATTTTGTTTACCTCATAAAGCAAAAGATCGCAGCCTGCGGCAGCTCCTACAGAGTGCGCGTCGCGCCGCAATATTGCGACATGCGCGGCCCCTGTAGGAGCTGCCGAAGGCTGCGATCTTTTAAGGGATCACCCAATCAAGCAGCCGAAATCCGCTTCTTCTCAGCCACCCAACTACGCCCATACAACACAACAATCGCCAGAATCGCCACCGCTTGCGCCGTCAACGAATACGCATCGGCATGAATCCCCAGCCAGTCAAACTCAAAGAACGCCACCGGCCGCGTACCGAAGATCCCGGCCTCCTGCAACGCCTTCACGCCATGCCCGGCAAACACCACCGACAGCGCGCAGAGCAGCGCCGCGTTGATGCTGAAGAACAACGTCAGCGGCAGTTTCGCCGAACCGCGCAGGATCACCCACGCCAGACCGACCAGCAGCACCAGCGCCGTCGCACCACCGGCGAGTACCGCGTCATGCCCGGCAGGACCTGCCTGCAACCACAGGGTTTCGTAAAACAGGATCACTTCGAACAACTCGCGATACACCGAGAAGAATGCGAGGATCGCAAAACCAAACCGGCCGCCACCGCCGACCAGACTGCTCTTGATGTAATCCTGCCAGGCTGCGGCGTGGCGACGATCGTGCATCCACACGCCCAGCCACAAGACCATGACGCTGGCGAACAGCGCCGTCGCGCCCTCGAGCAATTCACGCTGCGAACCGCTGACATCGATCACGTACGCCGCCAACGCCCAGGTGCCGAGACCGGCCAACAGCGCCAAGCCCCAACCGACGTTGACGCTGCGCACCGCCGACTGCTGGCCGGTGTTGCGCAGGAAGGCCAGAATCGCCGCCAGTACCAGAATCGCTTCCAGGCCTTCGCGCAGCAGAATCAGCAAACCGGAGATGTAGCTCAGCGACCAGCTCAAACCATCGCTGCCGAGCAACCCGGCGGACTCCTTCAGTTTGGCCTTGGCCGCGTCCAGACGCTGCTCGGCCTGTGCGACCGGCAAACCGTCCTGCAACGACTGACGGTAAGCCATCAGCGATTTTTCAGTGTCCTTGCGTACGTTGGCGTCGACGTTATCCAGCGAACTCTCAACCAGCTCGAAACCTTCCAGATACGCCGCCACCGACAGGTCGTAAGCCTGATCGTGTTCACCGGCGCGGTACGCCGCCAGACTCTTGTCCAGCGTCGCCGCGGTATAGTCGAGCAACTGCGCCGGGCCGCGTTTAACCTGCGGCGGTTGCGCTCGCTGCGCACGGAAAGTCGCCGCCGCTTGCGGGCCTTCAGCGCCCTGCACTTCGGCCGGGGTCTGGCGCGCCAGATCGGCGATGTTGTAGGTTTTCTCGGATTGAGCGGCCGCTGCATCGGCGCTGAAGCCGGCAATGTAAGTGGCCAGATCCCAACGCTGGCGATCGTCGAGTTGATCGGCGAACGCTGGCATGTCGGTGCCTTCGACGCCTTGGCCGAGGGTGCTGTAAATCGCGTACAGACTCAGGTGATCCATCCGCGCCGCCGCACGCAGATTGGCCGGCGCCGGCGACATGCCGACACCCGCCGGGCCATTGCCGAGGCCGGTATCGCCGTGGCACACCGAGCAGTTCTGCGCATACAACGGCGCGCCACGGCTCGGATCCGGGGTGATGATCGGCGCCTGACTGACTTCATACGCCACGGCCAGTTTCGCGCCCAGTTGCCGCGCCTGACGGGCGACTTCAGCGCCGTCCTGCTTCGCGGTGATGGCCGCACGCAACGCGGTGACGCCCTGCTCCAACGCAGCCTTTTCAGGCTTGGCCGGCATGTCGGCGATCAAGCCTTGCAGCGCTTGGGTGAATTCCAGCTGCTCGCGGTATTCGGCGTCATCGACAACTGTGCCCGCCTCGACCGTCGGCGGGTAATCCGCGCTGATGTAATCGAGCAGGTGCAGCGCTTGTGGCGCGCCTTCCACGGTATCGGCCAGCAGATTGAGGCTGCTCAGGGCAAACAAAGGGAACAGCAGCCAGGCCAGAAATCGGGACGAGGCAGTCATGAAGAAGTCTCAAGGGGAAATACGGAGTTACATATTGTTCACTCCGGCGCCATTTCCCTCAAGCTTTGTCGGTGTTTGATATGTTTCAGCGCTGAATTCGATGACCACCTCGGGGCGCCAACCGCCCCTATAATGCGTCACCTCCCAGCCTTTGCCGTTCAAGGAAGAACCCGCCTCCATGCGCCATTGCCTGCCGTTCTTCCTGCTGTTCAGCGCCATCGTGCAACTGAGCGGGTGCGCCGCTTACCGCAATTACGATGAGGAAATGCAGCAAACCATCAACCAGATGGCCAAGGGCGACCTCAACGAAGCGCTGTACGTGCTGAAGGTCAACAATCCCTGGGAAGACAAGGATCTGCTGTATTACCTGGAGCGAGGCGCGATTCTCAGCGCCGGCACCGCCCTGCCAAAAAGTCAGGAAGCCTGGCGCACCGCTGAGCAGATGGTTATCCAGCGTGAAGACGCCGTGCCCTCCGCGCCCATGAAACTGTTGACCCGTTTCGGCAATGAGATGGGCACGATGCTGGTCAATGACAAGCTTCTGCGTTACGAAGGCTACGACTACGAAAAGGTCATGCTGACCACCGAGATGGCCCTCAATCAATTGGCAGACAACGATTTCGACGGGGCCCGCGCCGACATCAAGAAAACCCACGAACGTGAAACCCTGATTGCCCGCCAGCGCGAACGGCAATACGAAGAGGCTGAAGAGCAAGCCAAGCAGCAAGGGATCAAACTGCATTACAAAGACCTGCAAGGCTACCCGGTCGCCGTCCTCGACGCCCCACAGGTCATCGAGCTGAAGAACGGTTACCAAAGTGCGTTCAGCCATTATCTGGCCGGTTTCACCTATGAAGCCTTGGGCGAACGCACGCTCGCGGCGCCGGGTTATCGTCAGGCGATCGAGTTGCGTCCGGGTGTGCCCTTTCTCGAAAGCGCGTTGCGCAATCTCGACAAGCCCGGGCCGGACGACGATGAAAGCGAAGTTCTGATCGTGGTGCAGAGCGGTTTCGCCCCGGCGCGCAGCTCGGTGCAAGTGCCGATTCCGGTGCGGCTCAACGAAAACCTGACGATTGTTGCGCCGATCTCATTTCCGGTGATGCTCCCCGACACCCTCACACCGCCGCTGACGCACATCGTCGTCGACGGTAAACAGCAGAAACTGACGATGATCAACAGCGTCACCGACATGGCCATGCGTACCTTGCGCGATGACATGCCGCAGATCATTTCGCGGGCGATGTTCCGCGCCAACATGGCCGCCATCGGCCAGGCGGAAAAGAACGAGCGCGATCCTTCCAAGGCTTCGCTGGTAGTCACCGATCCCGACCCTTTCGAAGAGGCTGACACGCGCACCTGGCGCACCCTGCCGGACAAAACCCTGGTCGCCCGACTGCGCCTGAAAAAAGGCCTGCACCGCGTGCGTTTTCCCTACGAAGGTGCAGAGGGCGGCCTGACCGTGCGCATCGACCAAAGCCACCAGCTATTGAGCCTGCGGGTGTTTTTGTATCAAGGCTTTTTCATCGGTTCGTCGTGGCTGTTCCCCGAAACACCGGCAGCGGCCGTAATAGCACCTAACTAACCAGTGCAATTAAAAAGCTATTACATCGCCATCATCCCGCGCTTATAATGCCGCGCCTTCGCTATGGCGAAACGGCATTAAAGCTCCTCTGGTTATGAGGAATTGGCAGGAGGCCAGCGCCACTGTCGATCGGTCACAACAGCCCGACCAGCACACGCGGCTGCATTTATCTGCACTCAGGGAAGACGTCACCCCATGGCATTCCGCGCCCCCACTCTGATCGCGCTCAGCGCCGTCACTCTGCTGTCCGGCTGTTCGGCCTTTCGCAATTACGATTCGGAACTGGCCCAGACCAATCAGCAACTGGCCTCCGGCAACGTCGACGCGGCGCTGACCCTGCTGGAAAAGAACAACTCCAGCGCGGACAAAGACCTGCTCTATTACTTCGAGAAAGGTGAGTTGTTGCGCGCCAAGGGCGACCTGTCCGGCAGCCAGAACGCCTGGACCAGCGCCGACGTGGTGGTCGGTCAGTGGGAAGATTCGGTCAAGCTCGACACCGGCAAGTAGCTGGCCCAGTTCGGCAGCTTCATCGTCAACGACAAGGTGCGTCGCTACGAAGGCTACGACTACGAAAAAGTCATGCTGACCACGCAGATGGCCCTGAACTTGTTGGCGGTCAACGATTTCGACGGCGCCCGCACCGCGATCAAAAAGACTCACGAACGTGAAGCGGTGATCGCCGACCTGCGCGACAAGGAATACCTCAAGAGCGAAGAAGAGGCCGAGAAAGAAGGTGTCAAGACGCAGTACAAAGACCTGCAGGGTTACCCGGTCGCCAGCCTCGACGCGCCGGAAGTGGTCGGCCTGAAGAACAGCTACCAGAGTGCGTTCAGCCATTACCTGGCCGGCTACGTATACGAAGCGCTGGGCGAAAAAGACCTCGCCGCGCCGGGCTACCGCAAAGCCGCCGAACTGCGCCCGAACACGCCACTGCTGGAACAAGCGCTGATCGACCTCGACAAGCCGTCGAAGTCCGATGACAGCGACATCCTGATCGTGGTGCAAAGCGGTCTGGCCCCGGCGCGTGATTCAATCCGCATCCCGCTGCCATTGCCGATTGCCAACAACGTGGTAATCACCCCGCTGTCGTTCCCGATCATCAAAGCGGATACCTCCACTGCGACTTTTGCGCAGATCGGCGTCGACGGTCAGCAAGTCAATCTGACCGCACTCAACAGCACTACCGCCATGTCTCGCCGCGCCCTGCGTGATGACATGCCGGGCATCATCGTACGCACCACCGTGCGCGCGATCACCAAAGGTGTGGCGCAAAAGAAACTCAACGAAACCAGCCCGCTGGCCGGTCTCGCCGTGGGTATTTCTTCAGCTGTGCTCGAAGGTGCCGATACCCGTACGTGGCGCACCCTGCCGGACAACACCCAGGTGGTGCGTCTGCGCTTGAAGAAAGGTGAGCATCAGGTCACCCTGCCGAGCGCCGTCGGCGGCTCGGTGGTCAAAGTCACCATCGATCAGCGTTATCAAGTGATCAGCCTGCGCGCCGTCGGCAACCAGGTGTTCGCCGGCGGTATCGCCGCCCACGTGATGCCGAGCGCCAGCGCGACCAACGTCGCCAGCCTCAAACAACCTTAAGAACGGAGTCTTTGCATGCGCTTCAAACTCATCGCCGTCGCCGCCCTCGCCTTGCTGGCCAGCGGCTGCGCCACCCCGCCACCGCCTGAGCCGGGCAGCGCCGCGAGCAAAGTCGTGGCCATGGGCCCGCAGAAACACATCGTCGTCGGCGCCATGCGCGTCGCCCGCGAAAACGGTTTCATGACGGTCAATGTGCAGTTGAGCAACACCCTCAACAGCAACAAGATTTTCTACTACCGCTTCGCCTGGCTCGGTGCGGAAGGTTTCCCGATCGCCGAAGAAGAAGTCTGGAAAAGCCAAATGATGTACGGCGCCCAGACCAGCTTCATTCAGGGCATCGCCCCGACCCCGAAAGCCGTGGACTTCCGTCTGGAAATCAAGACGCCGTAAGCCCGCCACCCTATTCCTGATTTAGAGAGCATTCCCATGTTTGCACGCTTTTCCTGCATCGCCGTCATCGCCCTGCTGGCCTCCGGTTGCGCCAACACTTCGCCGACCCTGGGCAGCAAGAACATCAGCTACGGCGACACCAAAGCGGTTGAAACCGTGACCAACGAATTCGGTTCGACCGACCTGCAAATGATCGCCGAATCGATGACCCGCTCGCTGGCCCAGTCCGGCATCCTGCAGGGCCGTCCGGTGGTTCAGGTCTACGACGTGAAGAACAAGACCAGCGAGTACATCGACACCCGCGAAATCACCACCAGCATCAAGACTCAGCTGATGAAGACCGGCGTAGCCCGCTTTGCCAGCGACAACAATGCGATGCAGAGCCAGGTTGACCAGCTCAAGCTGCAAAACCAGAGCGGTCTGTACAAGAAGAGCACCGTGGCCAAGACTGGCAACATGGTTGCCGCCAAGTACCGCATCGAAGGTTCGATCAGCTCGATCGTCAAGCGCAGCAGCGACTACAAGGACGTCTTCTACAAATTCAGCCTGCAATTGATCGACGTTGAAAGCGGTCTGGCCGAGTGGATGGACGAAAAAGAGATTCGCAAAACCACGGAGCGTTAATTGATGCGCGCATGGATTGGCATGATGGCCCTGGCTTGCGCGTTCAGCGTGCAAGCGGCCCCGAAAGTTGCGGTAACGGATCTGGCGTATCAGGAGCGTGTGGAGCAATACATCCACATCGTTTCGGCGCAGAGCAGCCATCGCGAGGGTTACTACAGCGCGAGCGGCTCTTCGAGCTACAACGAGATCGAAGCGAGCACCAGCTACATCGAACAAGGCGAGCTGCGTAAATTCACCGGTGACATCAAGGGTGAAATTCTGCGTACCGGCATGTTCCAACTGGTGCAGGGCACGCCGTACACCGCGTCGTCCAAGGGTGACGTCTACGACGTGATCAAGCGGATCAAGGCCGGCAATTTCAAGGGCGCCGACTACGTGCTGTTCGGTACCGTGTCGGACATCGACTTCACCCAGGACATCAACGAACTGGCGAACACCGACAGCTATTCGGCGGTGCTGGCTTTGACGTTGGTGGCGGATTTCAGCCTGATCAATACCAAGACCTTCGAGATCACTTCGGCCTTCACAGCGATGGGCGAAGCGCAGGACACCAAACTGGTGAACCACCGCGACATCAAGATCTCGCTGAACCGCCCACGGGTGGTGCGTGATGTGTCGAAAGCGTTGGGTGAGGACGTGGCCGGGCAGCTGAGCATGCAGCTCGGTGGTGGCGACGGTTATGAACAGCCGCGTGAAGCACCGCAGCGCAACAATTTGCCGCGTGATACTGCGCCGGTGATATTGCGCTGATTGCAGGCCTGCACAAATTTGAAGTGAATTTTGTGCTGGGGACTTTTCTGCTGAGGACTCTTGTGCTGTGGACTTTGTGGTGAGGGGATTTATCCCCGATGGCTCGCGAAGCGGGCCCCCTCTTGATCTTAAAAGAAGGGGCCGCTGCGCAGCCCATCGGGGATAAATCCCCTCACCACATTTGTGTATCTGTGAGGTTCAGGCGGCTGCTTTGCGCAGCGTCGCCATAAACGCCGCCGCGCCGATGAACAGCCCGGCAAAGGTGCGGTTCATGCGTTTCTGCTGCTGCGGTGTGCGCAACAGGCGCAGCACCTTCGACGCCAGACCGGTGTAACCCGCCATCACGATCAGGTCGACACAGACCATCGTCACGCCAATCACCACGTACTGAATCAGCAGCGGCGCATGCGGATTGATGAACTGCGGCAGCACCGCGAGCATGAACACCAGGGCCTTGGGGTTGCTGATGTTCACCAGAAAGCCTCGGAACACCAATGCCAGCGGCTTGCCGATCGGCCGCACCGCTGCGTCATCGCTCATGTCCATGGGCTGCGCGCGCCATTGCTTGATCGCCAGATACACGAGGTAAGCGACACCAAACCATTTGATCGCGTGGAAGGCTGTGGCCGAAGCGGTCAGGATCGCGCCAACACCGGCGCCGACAATCGCGATCTGCACGGCCAGACCGATTTGCAGGCCGAGGGCGTTCCAGTAACCACGCCAGAAACCGTATTGCAGACCGCTGGACATCGACGCAATGGCGCCAGCCCCCGGGGACAGACTGATCACCCAGCAGGCGGCAAAAAACGCCAGCCATGTTTGAAGCTCCATCGCACACCTCGACTCATGCTCGTGACAAATGCCTAAGCTAATGCGGGTTTGAATGGATGACTACCGATTTTTTGCTGAATGTTGCAGGTGCTCCTGAGGGCCCCTTCGCGAGCAAGCTCGCTCCCACAGTAGACCGCGATCAAATGTGGGAGCGAGCTTGCTCGCGAAGGCGTCAGAACAGACGCCGCAGAATCTACTTCTCGAAACCGCTAGACGGAAACACATCCGTCCCGCGCCAACGCCGCACCGAGCGCTGGAAGAACAAACTGTTCGGTACCTGCACCATCGCGCTGCCAGTCCCCAACTCTTCCGCCTCGATCAGCGTGGTGTAGAGCAGATTGATCGCCACCACCCGGCCCTTCACCCCTGGCTTGTCCGTGGTGTCGACCAACTCAACGATATCGCCCAGCCGAAACGGCCCGACCGTGAAGATCAGAATCGCGCAAAGCAGATTCGACAGCACACTCCACATCGCAAAGAACGCCACCGCCGCTACCGCGACGAAACCCGACAGCGCCGTCCACAACACCGTGGCCGAGACACCGAGGCGCTCCAAGACGAAGATCAGCGCGCTGCCCATGATCAGCCAGCGCAACACGCCGCGCAGCGGCACCAGCAACTGCGGTGGAAACGGATAGCGCTCGCCCAATCGGGTCAGGCCTTTGGCAACGAAGCGCTGGGTGAGATAGCCGGCGAGCAAGATCAGCAGAATCTGCACGGTAAACCAGATTGGCTCGACCCACACCGCCGGCAGCGGCAGCTTGAACGCTTCCATCAGGACAGCGCCTCCAGCTCCGCCTGCATGCTTTCCAGCACCTCGAGGGCTTCCATCCACGCCTCTTCCAGCTCGCCTTCGCGAACTTTCAGCTTGGCCTGTTCGGCGAGCAGATCACGCAATTCGTTCTTGCGCGCCGGCTCGTAGATGTCGCTGTCGCCGAGGCTGGCATCAACCTTGGCGAGCTTCTCGTGGAGCTTGCCCAGTTCAGCTTCAAGCTTGTCAGCTTCACGCTTGTGCGGTGCCAGTTGCTGACGCAGAGCAGCGGCAGCCTGCCGCTGAGCTTTCTTGTCGGTCTTGTCCGGGTTGACCGGAGTGTTGCTGACCGGCGCGTTGCGCTGACGGTATTCCACCAGCCAGCGCGCGTAGTCTTCGAGGTCGCCATCGAATTCTTCGACCTTGCCGTCCGCGACCAGGTAGAAGTTATCGGTGGTGCTCTTGAGCAAGTGCCGATCGTGAGATACCACCAATACCGCGCCGCTGAATTCCTGCAGCGCCATGGTCAGCGCCAGGCGCATTTCCAGGTCGAGGTGGTTGGTCGGTTCGTCCAGCAGCAGCAGGTTCGGGCGTTCCCAGGCGATCAACGCCAAGGCCAGACGCGCCTTTTCGCCACCGGAGAAATTCAGCACCGGCTCATCGATGCGCGCGCCACGGAAGTCGAAACCGCCGAGGAAGTCGCGCAAGGTCTGCTCGCGTTCGCTCGGCGCCAGACGCTGCATGTGCAGCAACGGGCTGGCCTTGGAATCCAGCGAGTCGAGCTGATGCTGAGCGAAGTAGCCGACCACGGTGTTTTCACCACGGGTCAGACGCCCGGCGATCGGCGATAGCTCACCCGCGAGGTTCTTGATCAGCGTCGATTTACCCGCGCCGTTCGGCCCGAGCAGGCCGATCCGCGCACCCGGGGTCAGTTGCAGCTTGACCTTCTCGAGGATGGTTTTGTCGCCGTAACCGAGGCTGGCATCGGACAGGTCGATCAGCGGGCTGGAGATCTTCGTCGACTCGCGGAAGACGAAATCGAACGGCGAATCGACGTGGGCCGCCGACAACTCTTCCATGCGCTCCAGGGCCTTGATCCGGCTCTGCGCCTGACGGGCCTTGGTGGCTTGCGCCTTGAAGCGGGCGATGTAGCTTTCCATGTGCGCACGCTGCGCCTGCTGCTTCTCGTAGGCCTGTTGCTGCTGGGCCAGACGCTCGGCACGGGCGCGCTCGAAGGCGCTGTAGCCACCGCGGTACAAGGTGATCTTGCGCTGATCGACATGCGCGACGTGATCGACGACTTCGTCGAGGAAATCACGGTCGTGGGAAATCAGCAGCAAAGTGCCCGGGTAGTTTTTCAGCCACTCTTCGAGCCAGATGATGGCGTCGAGATCCAAGTGGTTGGTCGGTTCGTCGAGCAGCAACAAGTCCGACGGACACATCAACGCTTGCGCCAGGTTCAGACGCATCCGCCAGCCGCCGGAGAAATCCCCGACCTGACGATCCATCTGCTCGTTGGTGAAACCGAGACCGGCGAGCAACTTGCGCGCCCGCGCATCGGCGGTGTAACCGTCGGCGCTGTCGAGTTCCGAGTGCAGACGGGCCTGAGCGGCACCGTCATGCGCGGCTTCGGCAGCGGCGAGGTCACGTTGCACCTCGCGTAGACGCAGGTCGCCATCGAGCACATAGTCGACGGCAAGGCGCTCGAGCGTCTCGATTTCCTGGCGCATGTGGGCGATGCGCCAGTCAGCCGGCAAGAAGCAATCACCCGAGTCGGGGTGCAGTTCGCCCCGAATCAAGGCGAACAGGCTCGATTTGCCGGCGCCGTTGGCACCGATGAGGCCGGCTTTGTGGCCGGCGTGCAGGGTCAGCTCGGCGTCTTCTAGCAGACGTTGCGGGCCACGCTGTAAAGTCAGGTTCTGAAGTCGGATCATAATGGCGGCGGAGTCTACCAGCTTCGCTCACAACTGGCGCGAGTAGCACGATGTCCTCTGACCTGTGGAGCTTTTCCCTTGCCACCTACGCCCGTCCGGGCGTGGAAGACGCCTGCCTGCAACTGCAAACGGCGGGCGCGAACGTGTGCCTGCTGTTGTGCGGTTTATGGCTGGAGCAACGCGGGGTGACCTGCGATGAACAACGCATCAGCGAACTTCAGGCGCTGACCGCGCCATGGGATATCGAAGTGGTGCAACCGCTGCGGACACTGCGTATGCAATGGAAAGCACGGGCGGTGGATGACGCGGTGTTGAAAGGCATGCGCGAGCAGATCAAATCACTTGAGCTGGAAGCTGAGCGAGCGTTGCTGTCACGGCTTGAAGGTGTGGCGCAGGAATGGACGCGAAACGATGCAGGTTCGATGACCTGGCTTGAAGGCTTGGCCGGCACGGCGGCCAACCCGAACCGCGACGCGCTGCAAGTGCTGCGCGTCGCGGCGACCGGCGTTTAGGAAGCGCTGGTTGGGTTGTTGCTGGTGCTCGACACAGCGGCTGGCGATGGCGCAGTCGATGGCGTCGAGGTAGTCGCGGCTGGAGCAGGTGCCGATGGCGCAGCCGACGCTGCCGGAGCGGCAGGTTTGGCGGCAGGCGCGGTAGCCGGTTTGGCGGCAGCTGGTTTGGCAGCGGCTGGCTTTTTAACGGCTGGTTTTGCGGCTGGTTTTGCAGCAGCAGGCTTGGCAGCAGCAGTCGCTGGTTTGGCAGCAGCGGCCGGTTTAGCGGCTGGCTTGGCTGCCGGTTTGGCGGCGGCTTTCACGGCTGGTTTGGCAGCCGGTTTTGCAGCAGCTTTGGCTGGCGCTTTTGCCGCAGGTTTGGCTGCTGCTGGTTTAGCGGCAGTCTTGGCAGCGGGTTTTGCAGCGGCAGTTTTAGCAGCAGGTTTTGCCGCAGCTTTGGCAGCAGGTTTGGCGGCCGGTTTAGCAGCGGCGGTTTTCGCTGGAGCAGCTTTGGCAGCGGCTGGCTTCGCAGCTGGTTTAGCAGCAGCGGCACGGGTAGCCGGCTTGGCAGCGGCAGTCCGCGCAGCAGGTTTTGCCGCTGTGGTTTTAGCTGCTGGTTTTGCAGCGCTCGCCGCAGCAGGTTTTTTCGCAGCAGGTTTTGCAGCCGCTTTGGTAGCTGGTTTTGCAGCGGCTTTCACCGGTGCTCTTGCAGCAGGCTTGGCAGCGGATTTAGCAGCCGCTTTTGCAGCAGGCTTGGCCGCCGCAGTTTTCGCTGGAGCTTTGGCTGCAGCGGGTTTGGCCGCGGCTTTCTTCGCCGGTGCCGCTGCTGGTTTGGCCGAGCGAGTCGACAATACCTTGCCCACTGCTTCTTGAACGCGGCCAACACCCTGGGCCAGTTTCAGGCTTTCCTGGGCATCGCGCTTGAGTTGCAGAATGTAGCTGCGGGTGTCGGACTGACGATCCTTCAGCGCATCGAGCAGATCTTCCAGTTCTTTCACTGCGCCTTTGGCTTTGGTCTGTGCCTTGGCTTTACCGGCAGTGGCTGCGTCCTGCAATTTGGTGCGGGATTTGTGCAGTTTTTCTTGCGCCTTGCCGCGTTGCTTTTCCAGCTTGGCGAGCAGTTTTTCAGCATCAGCCAAGGCTTGCGAGCAAGCGTTTTCCAAATGCTCGAGCAGGCTGCCCGAGAGTTGTTGGAGTAAGTGCAACGGAGTGTTTACAGGCTTCTTGGTGGCCGACATGGTTTACCTCCTGGCTGACGTGAGTGCGGCTCATACTAGACCTCTGCTGACACCGCCGCTAGGTCATGTTGACAGTATCGAAACAGTTGCGTTGCAACGAAGTGAAAATGTTCTGCACAAAGGCAAAAGCAGTTCACCGTTGCAGACGTTTGCGCTGGCATAATCCAGCGCAATTCAGGACGGAGCAGTGACCATGTCGCGCTACTTTTTTTTATCCCTCTGCGTGATCTTTTCTGCAGCCCACGCTGACGAAAAATCCACTGCGAACGATGCTCACGATCTGGCCTACAGCCTCGGCGCCAGCCTGGGTGAACGGCTGCGTCAGGAAGTCCCGCAGCTACAGATTCAGGCATTGGTCGAGGGCTTGCAGCAGGCGTATCAAGGCAAGCCGCTGGCGCTGAGTGAAGCGCGTATCGAACAGGTTCTGGCCGATCACGAAGCGCAAAATGCCGAGCACTCGACACAGCCTTCGAGCGATGCCGCGATGGAAAACGAACAGCGTTTTCTCACCGCTGAAAAAGCCAAACCGGGCGTAAAGGAATTGGCCGATGGCATCCTCCTCACCGAGCTTTCGCCAGGCACCGGCAACAAGGCCGGTCCGGATGGAAAAGTGCAGGTGCTGTATGTCGGTCGCTTGCCGGACGGCACCGTGTTCGATCAGAACACTCAGCCGCAATGGTTCAACCTCGACAGCGTGATCGCCGGTTGGCGCAGCGCTTTGCAAAACATGCCGGTGGGGGCGAAATGGCGTTTGGTGATTCCATCGGATCAGGCCTATGGCGCTGATGGTGCCGGCGACTTGATCGCACCGTTTACACCGCTGGTATTTGAAGTGGAGTTGCGCGGCGCGAGCAGTTGAGCAGGCAATAAAAAACGGTGCGCTTTGGGCGCACCGTTTTTTTGATCAGAGAAAAGAATCAGGCCTGAACCGGATCTTCTTCCTTGTGTGCTGTGTGCAGCACTTCGATCAGGCAGTCTTCGAGTTCGAAGCGCTCGTGCAGCAAACCACCGAGTTCTTTGAATTTCTCGGCAACGCATTTGCCTTCATCGCAAAGGTCATTGAACGCGAGCAGCTTCTCGGTGATGACGTCGATGCGCGGGTAGATCGTCTCGGCGAGTTCCAGACCGCGTTTGTCGTTGAACGCCTTGGCTTCGCCAGTCAGCTGTTCGTAGATTTCGAAGTGCCCGGCCGACACGTAATCGACCAGCACGCCGCAGAATTCCTGCAAAGGCTTGCGGCTCTCGGACAGCGACTCAGGCTGTGCACCGAGATTGTCGTAGGCACCGATCAGATCTTCACGCTCTTGCAACCAGCGGTCGATCAGCAGATGAACTCCACCCCAACGTTCCTGAGCATTCTGACAACTTTCGAGCATGGCGGTCTCTCTTCCCTTGTGGGTCATGCTGCTCTACACCCGCGCCTCTCTTCTGGTTTATCGCTTGGAGGGCGGCCGGGCAGAGCGTCATCGAGCAACATAATTCCAATGACACGTGCGGGCCAGATTATGCCCGCGCGCCTATGGCATCAAGGTACGCAGGAGATAAAGTTCATACAAGTGTTTAATCCCTGACCAGCCCTTGGTGCGACGCTTCGCCGCTGAGCGGTCGTTGCAGAGCGTTGCAGACCAGCCGCAGCAGTTGATAAAACGCCAGAATCGACACCCCGACAAAGAACAGCAAACTCCATTCCGGGATGCTCAAATCAAACAGCGTCCAGGAAATTTCGGCGCAATCGGCGCTGCCGTTAAACATCCGCAGTGTTGCGCACAGCCATGGTAAACGGCTGAACAGGGTCTCGGGATCGGGCGAGCATTCCACCAGTTGCAACAGCGGATCACTCTGCAACAGCACCTGCCGCCAGGCCGCCGTCGTGCCCACCAGACTGGCACCCAGCGCCGCCAGCCAATAGAGCGACAGACCGACACGTTGCGGGCCATGCACCGCCGCCAGGCCGCAGACGGCCGTCAGCAGCGTCAGGAACAAACGCTGCACCAGGCACAGACTGCACGGCGCCAGCCCGATCGCGTATTCGAGGTAATAGGAAGCTCCCAGGGCAACGGCCCCCGCAGTGAAAGCCATGAAAAACAAGGAGCGTGAGCAGGCCAACGACATGGCTTTTCCGTAACAGTAGAGACAGGTAGTTACGGTAGAGGAAAGCGCGTAAGCCTTTCAAGGCAAGGGGCTGCCGACACTTCGGCAAAGGTGTAGGGAAAACCCGACAGGGCAGGAAGGAAAAGAAGAAGGCGCTCGTAGGACTTTGCCTCTGGCGCCCATTTGCGGGGAATTATTCGGTCGGGAAACCTACACGAGGGAGCGAACTCCCTCGTCGATTCAGACGCGTGCCGGCACCGGCAATGGCGCCGCGAGCAGGCGTTCATCGAGCAGGCCTAGGCCTTCCTGGAACAGCTGATTACTGCGATCGGTATCCCCGAGCTGCGCCAGCAGACGCGCCAGCTCCGCACAGGTTTCCGGGTTGCGCTGCACGCGCAGGCTGCTTTCCAGATAGTCGCGCGCCTTGCCCCACAGACTGGTCTGCAGACACAGACGGCCGAGGGTCAGCAGCAAGCTCGGATCATTTGGATGTTCCTTGAGCCAGCCTTCAGCGGTCTGCAACTGACGCGCCGGATCGCTGCCGCGCACCAGACCATAGAGACGCGCCAGATGACTGTCGTACTGGCGCTTGAGCGCGGTGCGCAGCACTTCTTCCGCCTCGACCTGAGCGCCCAGCTGACGCAGTTGTTCGGCGTAGGCCAGCACCAGCGGCGCTTCTTGACGCTGAGCCGAAGTGAGTTGCTGCCACGCCCGCTGGAGCGACTGCAAACCCACGGTGCCGTCTTCTTCGCGGTGCGCAGCCAGCGACAGGTTTTCACCCCAGGCACGACGCTCCAGTTCAGACAGTTCGGCTGGCGGCAGCACTTTGTCTTTGCGCAGCTCTGGCAGCAGGCGAATCACCGCCGACCAATCGCCGCGCTGCTGATGCAGGCGATGCAATTGGCGCAGGGTTTGCGCGTTGTGCGGATGGCGTTCGTGCATGGCTTGCAGGGTGACCAGCGCACCATCGGTGTCGCCGCGATCGGTCTGCAACTGCGCATGACTCAGGGCAATCGCCAGCTCGGCTTGCGGCTGACGCTCCAGCGCACGCTCCAGCAGACGATCACATTCTTCGTAATTGCCTTGCTCATTGGCCGCACGGGCGGCTCCGAGGTAGTACAGCAGTGGCTGGCGCTCGGCCTCGGCGGCGCGAGAAAGATGCCGCTGCGCACTGGCCCAACGACCTTCGGCGAGATCCAGCTGACCATGCTCGATCGCCACTTGCACACGACGGCTGCGATTGCGTCGCGACCAAGGATTGACCACACCGCTGGAAGCCATCACCAATTCAACCAAGGCCTTGATGCCCCAGATCAGCAGCCACAACACCGCGATCAGCCCGAGCGTTGCCCACAGGCTCGCTTCATAGCGGAAGCTCTTGTAGGCGATCAGCACGTAACCGGAATGCTGCGCCACCGCAAACCCAAGCGCTGCCGTCGCCGCGATCACCAGAAACACGATCACATACAGGCGTTTCATGGCGTTGCCTCCTGCGCAGGATTCGCGGCAGGTTTGGCGAACGGTTTCACCGATTCTTCAGCGTTGACGTTACGGCGTTCGAGATAACCTTGCACCGCACTCAGGGTGCCAGTCATGTCCGGCGTGTTGACGGTGACCGGTTCTTTGCTCAGCTCGCCGACCTGTTCCAGCATCACTTTGCTTTGCGGGTTGTCCGGATTGAAATTGCCTTTGAGCACATCACGCGCTTCGGCCATGGCCTGGGTGTAAACCGGCGCCTGACCATTGAGGGCCGCCCACTGCGCCTGTTCCAGGGCCAGGCTCAGGGCCAGGCGCACTTGGCTCAGACTCTGCCCGGCCAGCAGCGGCCGCACGTTTTTATCCGCATTGAAATCGATGCGGATGTAACGCGAGACCTGATCCCACCACTGCGCCCAACGACTGGCGCCGTCACCGTCAGCGGTCAGGCCCAGCAGCGATTCGCCGCGATCTTTGTACTCGGGCGCCAGCTCGGTGAGCCCGACCACCTGATCACGCAGTGCACCGATGCGCAGGAACAATCCGGTGCGATCCGGCTGCTCGGTGCTGCGCAGGGCGACGAGGGTTTTGGCCACTTGCTCGCGGGCCGCGAAGGCGCCCGGATCGTTCTGTTCGCGGAGGATTTCGTCGGCACCCTGCACCAGTGCCTGAGCGCTGCTGATGTCCTGCAACGCTGAAAGACGCAGGCTGGCCAGACGCAGCAGATGCTCGGCCTCGGCCAGTCGCCAGTCCTTGCGACTTGCGCCGAGGACGGTTTCCAGACGTTGATTGAGGCGCTGTTGATCGCCCTGAAGCTGCGTCACCAGACGCTGGCGTTCGGCAAGTTCATCGGCGCCCGGCAACTGCGCGAGGCGTTCGGTCAGGCGCTGCTCGTTGAGCTTCAGGGTCTGTGCCTGATCGTTCAGCGCCTGCACTTCACCCGACTGCGCTTGCGTGTTGGTCTGCAGGTGACGCACCTGCCAGACACCCCAGCCACCGATCGCGACGCCGGCTGCGCCGAGCAACAGGGCGACGATGGCCAGTCCATTGCCTCGGCGCGGCTCTTTGGCCGGCGGTGGAGTTTCAACCTGAGCATCGATCACAGGCTGGACATCATCTTTAGGCAAGGCTGTTTCGCTCACGTATCCATCCTTTGCATTAGAGAACGGGCCCGGGATTTTCCCGTAACGCCGTCAGCAAAGCCGCGGCATTCGCGCCGCGGCAATCCACAACTGTTTGAGCCCCGGCGGCACGTGCCAGCTCGGCGACTCTCGGGCTTGGTACAAACAACGGCAATTGCGCAATTTCCGGCCAGGCATCGCCGGCCATTTCGCGCAGGTGCTCAAAACCCTGTCCACTGCTGACCACCAGCCCGTTCAAGCGTTCCGCTTGCAACCGCCGTGGCAGCTCTTTCGGCGCGTACGCTGGCAGGTCGCGTCGATACAATTCCAGATATTCGACACTAGCACCTAGCGCGCGCAGACGCTCGGCGAGCAGCTCGCGCCCGCCCTCGCCGCGCAGGATCATCACCTGCGCGCCGGGCTGGCTGACCGCTTCACGCAGACGCGGCAATTGCAGCAAGGCTTCGCTGTCATCGCCATCGTCCGGGAAGCTCACGTCAAGGCCATGCTCGCGCAGAATCTGTGCGGTCGCCGCGCCGACACTGAACCAAGGCATCGTCAGCGACGATGAATTGCCAAGCAGATCCAGCGCAATGCGTGCCGCCGGTTTGCTGACCACGATCACCGCGTTACAACTCTGCAAGCTCGCCATCGCCTGACGAATATTGTCAGAGACCGGCAGCGCAACAATGTCCAGAAGCGGCAAGCAGCTACTGAAAACACCCTGCGCCGCCAACGTCTCCGCCAGCGCCGCACAGTCTTCCGCAGGGCGCGTCAGCAGCAGGCGCCAAGCGGTCACTCGTGACCTGCCTCGCCATAGACTGTCTTGAGAATCTCGGCTGCGCCCTGGCTCAGCAAGTCTTCGGCGACCCGCACGCCCAACGCTTCGGCGTCAGCCCGTGGTGCGCGAGCTTCAGCGCTGAGCAGCAAGCCACCGCTCGGTTCGCCGACCAGACCGCGCAACCACAACTGCTCGCCTTCCAGCACGGCGTAGCAGGCGATCGGCACTTGGCAGCCGCCATTCAGATGTTTGTTGAGGGCACGTTCGGCAGTCACGCGCGACGAGGTGTCGGCGTGATGCAGCGGTGCGAGCAAGGCGTGAATTTCAGTGTCGGCGCTGCGGCATTCGATGCCGACCGCGCCCTGGCCACCGGCCGGCAGGCTGTCATCGACACTGATCGCCGAGGTAATGCGTTCTTCGAAACCGAGGCGGATCAAACCGGCCGCGGCGAGGATGATCGCGTCGTACTCACCGGCATCGAGCTTGGCCAGACGCGTGTTGACGTTACCGCGCAGGAAGCGGATTTCCAGATCCGGGCGACGCGTCAGCAATTGCGCCTGACGACGCAGGCTCGACGTGCCGACAATGGCGCCCGCAGGCAACGCATCGAGGCTGGCATAGGTGTTGGAAACGAAGGCATCGCGCGGGTCTTCGCGCTCGCAAATGCAGAACAGACCGAGGCCTTCAGGAAAGTCCATCGGCACGTCTTTCATCGAGTGGACGGCGATGTCGGCTTCGTTTTCGAGCAGCGCGGTTTCCAGTTCTTTGACGAACAGACCCTTGCCGCCGATTTTCGACAGTGGCGAATCGAGCAGCTTGTCGCCGCGACTGACCATGGGCACCAGCGTCACCAGCAGGCCCGGATGGGCCGCTTCCAGACGGGCTTTAACGTATTCGGCCTGCCAGAGGGCCAGCGCACTTTTACGGGTGGCGATGCGGATTTCGCGAGAGGACATGGATCAATCCGTACTGAATAGATACGGCGGATAATAACAGCTCAGCCAAATCCACTTTGACTTGAATCAGCCTCGGCGCGGCCTCCCTGGCCCGCCATGCCCGGTGAAAAGAACAGTGAGCCGCCGAAAAAGTCCGGCTTACAGGCCCTGCATCATTTTGCGTACGCCGGCCACGTGCCGACGACTGACGATCAGCGCATCACCATTGAGGCCTTTGAGGAACAGCTGAAAATGCCCCAGCGGCGTGCGTTGCAGTCGTTCGATGCGGTCGCGGGCGACCAGGGCGTTGCGGTGGATCCGCACAAAGCGTTCGCCGAATTCGTCTTCGAGAGCCTTGAGCGGCTCATCAAGCAGCACTTCGCCGGCCTCGTGGCGCAAGGTCACGTATTTGTGGTCGGCAATAAAATAGACCACCTGATCCAGCGGGATCAGTTCGATGCCTTTGCGGGTACGGGCGCTGATGTGGCTGCGCGGGCCGGTGCCACTTTCGGCAGCGGGACGGGTCAGGGCCGAGAGTTGCGCCCGGTTGGGACGTTCCGCCCGTTTCAGGGCGTCATGCAGATGTTCAGTTCGCACGGGTTTCACCACATAGCCCACGGCGCTGGCCTGCAGGGCTTCCACGGCAAATTCATCGGGGCTGGTGCAAAACACCACGGCGGGCGGCGTTTCTCGTTCGCACAGACGGGCAGCGACTTGCAGGCCATCGAGGCCTGGCATGCGGATATCGAGCAAGACGATATCCGGCTTGTGGCTGTCGATCAGTGCCAACGCCTCCTCGCCATTCGTGGCGCTGGGCTCCAGAACTGTATAACCCTCGAGCTCGCTCACCATTCGGCTGAGGCGCTCGCGAGCCAGTGGTTCGTCATCAACGATCAGGACATTCATATTGCGCTGGATTCCTGCGTGAGTCTCGCACAAGGATAGCGTAGACAGGTGAAGTGACGTCCGTCACCGCGATCCACGCTAAGACTAGCCCGAGCGCCAAAAAGTGCCGTACGTCGGCCAGCAATATTTGCCAGAGTCCGCGTCGTACCGCTCAAAGCCCGCTGTTTCTCGCGTTTTTCGCAGGGATTGCCGAAGGACAATTACACCCACCCCCTCTTCTTATAGTCGGCGACCAGACCTTTGCGCGATCCAAAGTCGCGCCGACCCTTATGTCCTACTGTAGACGCTCGTCGGGCCGATATTGCTCAATCGAAAAATATCCTTACGCAAATCCCCCGGGAGCAGTGCCGACTATGGCCGGTTCGATGAGAAAAAAACGTATCGACCAGTGTCAACGACAGGATTGGCAACCCTGTTATTATCCGCGCCAGCGTTTCACGCCTTTTTTCTTCAAGCCGATACGAGCGAATTCATGAGCACTGACAAGACCAATCAGTCCTGGGGCGGCCGCTTCAGTGAACCCGTCGACGCCTTCGTCGCCCGCTTCACCGCCTCCGTCACTTTCGACCAGCGCCTGTATCGCCACGACATCATGGGCTCGATCGCCCACGCCACCATGCTGGCCAAGGTCGGCGTGCTGACCGATGCCGAGCGCGACAGCATCATCGACGGCCTGAACACCATTCAGGGCGAAATCGAAGCCGGCCAGTTCGACTGGCGCATCGACCTCGAAGACGTGCACATGAACATCGAAGCACGCCTGACCGATCGCATCGGCGTCACCGGTAAAAAACTGCACACCGGGCGTAGCCGTAACGACCAGGTCGCCACCGACATCCGCCTGTGGCTGCGTGACGAGATCGACCTGATCCTCGCCGAAATCACCCGTCTGCAAAAAGGCCTGCTGGAGCAAGCCGAGCGCGAAGCCGCGAGCATCATGCCGGGCTTCACTCACCTCCAGACCGCGCAGCCAGTGACCTTCGGGCACCACATGCTGGCCTGGTTCGAAATGCTCAGCCGCGATTACGAGCGTCTGGTCGACTGCCGCAAGCGCACCAACCGCATGCCGCTGGGCAGCGCTGCGCTGGCAGGCACCACCTACCCGATCGACCGCGAATACACCGCACAACTGCTCGGTTTCGACGCCGTCGGCGGCAACTCGCTGGACAACGTTTCCGATCGCGACTTCGCCATCGAATTCTGCTCGGCCGCGAGCATCGCGATGATGCACTTGTCGCGTTTCTCCGAAGAGCTGGTGCTCTGGACCAGCGCGCAGTTCCAGTTCATCGATCTGCCGGATCGTTTCTGCACCGGCAGCTCGATCATGCCGCAAAAGAAAAACCCTGACGTGCCAGAACTGGTGCGTGGCAAGACCGGCCGTGTGTTCGGCGCGCTGATGGGCCTGCTGACCTTGATGAAAGGCCAGCCGCTGGCCTACAACAAGGACAACCAGGAAGACAAAGAGCCGCTGTTCGACGCCGCCGACACCCTGCGCGACTCGCTGCGCGCCTTTGCCGACATGATCCCGGCGATCAAACCGAAGCACGCGATCATGCGTGAAGCGGCGCTGCGTGGTTTCTCCACCGCGACCGACCTGGCGGATTACCTGGTGCGCCGTGGTTTGCCGTTCCGTGATTGCCACGAGATCGTTGGCCACGCGGTGAAATACGGCGTGGACACTGGCAAGGATCTGGCCGAGATGAGCCTGGAAGAATTGCGCCAGTTCAGCGATCAGATCGAGCAGGACGTGTTTGCCGTGCTGACCCTGGAAGGCTCGGTGAATGCCCGCGACCATATCGGCGGGACTGCGCCGGCGCAGGTCAAGGCAGCTGTAATTCGCGGTCAGGCGCTGATCGCCAGCCGCTAAAAGCAAAAGCTTCGCGAGCAAGCTTTGCTCCTACGGGTTCGGTGTGAACTTGTAGGAGCAAGGCTTGCCCGCGAAGACTGACTTCAGAACAATAAACCTCTACTTCTTGGCAGCGATCATCGCCAAAAACGCCGGCATCGCCGCTTCTTTGTCCGCCGCAATCTTCTGCACATGCGGATTCTGCTCAAGCCGCTCCAGCAGCGCCTTCGCCTGCGGCATCTCCGCCAGCAAATCGATCCCGAATAGTTTATGCCCGACCGCACAGGCCAGCGGCACGCTGTAGAGGAAGTACAAATCGGCAATGCTCAGACTGTCGCCCGCCACGTACGGGGCGAATTTGCCGTGACGGCCCAGTGCGGCAAAACCCAATAGCAATTCAGACTTGGTCTTTTCTTTGATCGCGTCCGGCAAGGTCATGCCGAAGAAGGCTTCGCCATAACAGGCGCGGCCCGGCAATTCGATGTACAGCTCGATTTCCTTGGCAATCGCCAGCACTTGCGCACGTTCGAACGGATCGCTCGGCAGCAGCGGTGTGCCTTTTTGGGTCTGTTCGAGGTATTCGAGGATGATCGCGGTTTCGTTGATGAAACCGGCTTCCACGCCCAGCACCGGGACTTTGCCGCGCGGGCTGATGGCCAGTGATTCCGGGGTCGGTGTCGGGTAGAAGGTGACCTCTTCGAACGGCAGGCCTTTTTCCAGCAGCGCCAGTTTGACCATGTTGTAGTAGTTGCTGACTGAGAATCCGTAGAGCTTGAGCATCACATAGCCTCCAGGCCGTGCGGGGTGGGCAGTGCCTGTTTATAGATCGCTCAGGCCAATCCCGCCAGCAGCATCACGCCGCTGAATGCGGGTAAACTGGCGCCTTTCCTTGAGGAGCCTGCCATGAGCGAGCCGACAGACATCGACAATGACAACGACGAAGAAGAGTTCACCGAAGCGACGTTGATCGAAGCCATCGAAAACCAGATCGAAAGCGACAACCCGCCGGCCGCTAAAGCGACGTTCAACAAACTGACCCTGGTCGGCGTCGAGCGCGAAGAAATCCTCAATCTGATGGCCCACGTGCTGGCCTACGAGATTGACGCGATGCTCGATGAAGACCGCGCATTTGATACTGAATGGTACGAAGCGGCCCTGCGTGCACTCCCTGAGTTGCCACCAGAAAAAGCCTAAGATCAAAAGATCGCAGCCTTCGGTAGCTCCTACACAAATCCCCTGTAGGAGCTGCCGAAGGCTGCGATCTTTTTTATGGGGACTACACTGGAATCCGCCTCACGACAAAATCCCTGATCTGAGCACTGGACATGCCGCAAAAGCGGGTTCACCTTAGGGGCGCTGTCGTCTAATTCCTAGAAAGTCTGGAGTCCTTATGTCGCTTACCCCTGAGTTGGTTGCCGAACTGGAAGTCCTCGCACTCTTTCCCCTGGACAGTTCCCAGGAAGGTTTGAAAATTCATCAGACCGCTGCCCCGAAACATATCTCTGCCGCCAAACGCCTCTTTGAAAAAGACCTGACGGATCAGCCCGATGGCGGTTATCTGACCAGCCTCGGTCGCGATGCTGCGCAAAATGTGCAAACCGTGCTGACCATTCTGAGAGAGCAAGAAACCGCCTGATTCCACCCGACTTCGCCCACGGGAACTCCTGCCACGGGATTTCCGCGGGCCTGTGCGGGCGAAACGATAGAAATCTGACGTCAAAAACAAATTCAGCTTAAAAGTCCCGCTGCCCTAAGGCTAAACTGCCTGACATTCCGAGACCCTCTACGTCCGAGCCTGCGAGCCGGTTTGAGCTGACATGACGCGCACCCACGAAATCCGCCCCGACCTGGACGAGGGAATTGACCGCAAGGTTCTCAGCCAGCTGCGCGCGCGGTTTCTCAAACTCAATGAAGGCCGCCTCGGCCGTGCCCTCGAAGGGTTGTCGCCGCGCCAACAGAGCGTGCTGACGCTGTTGCCGCTGTTCTTCCACGTCAATCATCCGCTGCTGCCGGGTTACGTCTCGGGCAGTGCGCCGGCCGGCCTGTCGAATTACGAGCCGGACGCCAATGTGCTCGCTGAAGCCCAACGCCTGACTCGCTCGTTTTCTTATAAGCCGCGCCACGGCAGCAACCCGCCGCGTCCGATTCACGGCCTGTTCCTGATGGGCAGCCTCGGCACACTGGCGCAGGCCGATCAAAGTGACATGGACGTGTGGGTCTGCCACGCGCCGGATCTGAGCGAAAGCGAACTCAGTGAGCTGAGCAAGAAATGCCAGTTGCTCGAAGCCTGGGCCGCGAGCCAGGGCGCCGAGGCGCATTTCTTCCTGATCGACCCGGTGCGCTTCGTCAAAGGTGAACGCGACAACCAGCTCAGCTCGGAAAACTGTGGCACTACCCAGCACTACCTGCTGCTGGACGAGTTTTATCGCACGGCGATCTGGCTGGCCGGGCGCACGCCGATCTGGTGGCTGGTGCCGGTTTACGAAGAAACCGCCTACGACGTTTACACCCACACCCTGCTGTCGAAGCGCTTTATTCGCGCCGACGAAACCCTTGATCTTGGCCATCTGGCGACGATTCCGCCGGGGGAATTCATTGGTGCCGGGTTGTGGCAGTTGTTCAAAGGCATCGAGTCGCCGTACAAATCGGTGCTCAAACTGCTGCTGACCGAGGTCTACGCCAGCGAGCATCCGAAAGTGCAGTGCCTGAGCCTGCGCTTCAAAAAAGCCGTGTTCGCCAATCAACTGGATCTGGATGAACTGGATCCGTACATGGTCGTGTACCGGCGCATCGAGGAATACCTCAAGGCGCGCAATGAGCCGGAGCGTCTGGAACTGGTGCGGCGCGCGCTGTACCTCAAGGTCAATCGCAAGCTCACCGGCAACAGCCGCACGCAGAGCTGGCAGCGCTCGCTGCTCGAACGCCTGGCCAGCGAATGGCATTGGGATCAGCGGCAGCTGGCGCTGCTCGATAGCCGCAGCCAGTGGAAAGTCCGTCAGGTCAGCGCCGAACGCCGCGCACTCGTCAGCGAGCTGAATTACAGCTATCGCTTCCTGACCCAGTTCGCCCGCACCGAGCAAACCGTCAGCCTGATCAACAAGCGCGACCTCAATGTGCTCGGCCGACGGTTGTACGCGGCGTTTGAACGCAAGGCCGACAAGGTCGAGTTCATCAACCCCGGCATCGCCCCGGATCTGGCCGAAGACACCCTGACGCTGGTGCAATCGCGCAACAAAAAGGAGCCGGGGCAAACCCAGTGGGGCCTGTACAACGGCAGCCTCACCGCGCAGGAATGGGAGCATTTCGCACCGATCAAACGCAGCCGCGAGTTGCTTGAACTGCTGACCTGGAGTCATCGCAACGGCGTGATCGACAGCAGCACGCGCCTGGCGCTGCACCCCGGCACCAGTGACATGAGCGAGTTCGAACTGTTCAACCTGCTCGGCAGCCTGCAGCAGTGCATCGCCCTGCCCTTGCCCACGGTCGACGAAATCCCGTTGCTGCGCGCCGCAGTGCCCAGCGAAGTGCTGATGCTGGTCAACGTCGGCATCGACCCGCTCAAGCATCACCGCGACCTCAACATCCTGATGACCACCGAACGCACCGACTCGCTGAGCTACGCCGGCGTGCGCGAAAATCTGGTGCTGACCCTGGATCAGGTCACGCTCAACAGCTGGAACGAAGTGCTGGTCAACCGTTTCGACGGCCCACATGCCTTGCTCGACTGCCTGCGCGAATACCTCAACAACCTGCCGCGCGGGCCGCAGCAACCGAAATTGAAGGTGCGCTGCTTCTGTCACAACCGTGCGCAATTTATTGCCCGCCGCGTCGAAGAGATCGTCGACACCGCGCAGAACCTGCTGCTCAGCGGCCTGAATCATCGTTACCTGATTCAGGTGCAGCAGCACTATCACGTTTTGGAATTGGTGCCGGGCCAGGTCAACCATGTCGCCCTCGCCACGCTGCCGGCGTTGCTCGATTACCTCGGCGAAGAACAGCCGCGTTATAGCCCGCTGCATCTGGATCCGATGGCGCTGGAGGAGCACGACCTCGCCTTGATCCTGCCGATGGGCCAGCCGGAATGCATTCAGGTGTTCTACCGGATCACTGAGCAACAGGCCGAGTTGTACGTGCTGGATGAATTCAATGCGCTGTGGCTGCAGCGTTTGCCGTATCACGATGAGCAAAGTCTGCTGGTGCCATTGCAGCGCTTTCTGCAATCGATCCTGTTCCGCCGCGAAGCCGTGCTGCCGATGGACGCAGGCCCAGACGCTGCCCTCGAAACTTTGTATTACCAGTTATTGCCTTCGGGCCCCGGGCGCGCGCGACGGGTCGAAGCACGGCCCGCGCCGCAGACGCCAGTCAACAAACCGTTCTACGACGTGCAGGCGATCGTCGGCAAAGCCGCACCGGGTGAAGTGCAGGTCACTTTGTATTGCAATCAACGGGAATTCAGCGAGCTGGAACATGGCGACCAGCTGTTCAGCGTGGTCGCCCGGGAGATCGTCGAGCAGCGTCGCGAGACCGAGCGCTACCGCTGCTACATCACCGACCTCGACCTTTCGGGCCTGCTCGGCGACGGGCAGAGTTCAAGCAATTTGTATCTGCGCTACAAGGCTGACCTGGAGCGCGCACTGAACGAGGCGCTCGAACAGGTCTGAGGCAGGATTACTCGGGGAACGCGCCACCGTTGGCCGGTTGCGATTCGACTTCGAGCAAGGTCAGCTTGAGAGTCTTGCCACCCGGTGCCGGCCAGTCGATGTGCTGACCGACTTTCAGGCCCAGCAGCGCACTGCCGACCGGCGCCAGAATGGAGATCTTGCCTTCGTCGGCGTTGGCATCCTTGGGATAGACCAGCGTCAGGTGGTAATCCTTGCCACTGCCTTCTTCGCGGCAATGCACGCGGGAATTCATGGTCACGACATCGGCGGGCACTTCATCGTGGCCGACCACGGTGTCGGCGCGATCCAGTTCGGTTTGCAGCGCAATCACGCCCGGCGCAGCCTGGTCTTTCTCGTTCAGGTTGTCGATCAAGCGCTCCAGACGTTGCACGTCCAGACGGGTAAGGGTGATGGAAGGTGCGGTCATGATCCGGGCAGTCTCCTTTCTTCTGCACATAAAAAGCAAAACCCCGCCAAAAAAGACGGGGTTTTCACCGTGCCTCGGTGGTTTGAGGCGTCTGCGGACACTATCACAGCTCAAAAATTATACAAGCCACCCTGCCCCAGCCCCCACTTATCCATCCGGGAACCTTTGTGGCGAGGGGATTTATCCCCGATGGGTCGTGCAGCGGCCCCAGGCTTTTGAGACTGCTGCGCAGTCTGTCGGGGATAAATCCCCTCACCACAGGATCGAGTCAGGCTTGAGTGCGGCGCTCGGTGGCTTGGGCGCAGATGACCCGCCGGCGCTGATCATCTGCCGAGCGCCATTCGCGAATGTCTTCAACATGCCGAAAGCAGCCTAGGCAAACCTTCTGCTCATCCAGCCGGCAAACCCCGCTGCACGGCGAAGGCACGGCCGCGCTGACATTGCTGTAAAGCGGCTTCGGCGGACGAACAGGAGCGGTATCAGTCACGGAATCACAGACCTTCGAAATCGAAATCGGCGCCGGCCTGCTGCTTGACGATGCGCTCGAGCATTTCGCCCAGTTGCTCTTCGCTCTTGTCGCACATCCAGCGCTCGCTTTCTTCGTCGTAATCAAAGTGGAAACCACCGGACACGGCCGCCAGCCATAGCTGACGCAGCGGCTCCTGACGGCTGAAGATCAGCTGCGAGCCGTTTTCGAACTTGACGGTGAGCACACCGGCAGAGTTCTCCATGTCGATATCCAGGTCACTTTCATCAAAGATGTCTTCCAGTTTTTCCTGGGTTTCATCGACCAGATCGTGGAAACGGGCTTCGGACAAACTCATTGCGGCAACCTCAAAAAATGTTCTGATCAGGCTCAAGCGCCGAAAGATACGGACGCTTCCGGCCGATTGCAAAGATTAACGACCAAGCACCCTCACCACCCTTTGTAGGAGCAAAGCTTGCTCGCGAACGCGGTCAATCATTCAACAATGATGCTGACTGATACAACGCTTTCGCGAGCAAGCTCTGCTCCTACAGGGGATTGCGGCGATCCGGGCTGCTTTGGGCAAGCCCCGCCGGACGGGAAGGCCATCACATAGGCAAGCTGCCGGGTGGCCGGTATACTCCGGCGCAATTAACGCATTTTCAAGGATTTCGCCATGAAGCGCCTGATCTCTTCCCTTGCTGCGCTCGTCGCGGTTGCCTGCCTTGTTTCGGCCTGCGGTCAAAAAGGCCCGCTGTACCTGCCCGATGACACTCAGGATCCGGCCGAGCAAGCCAAATCGTCGCAAAAACAACCGGCTTCCAAAGCACACAAGCACGACGTTTATTAAGGGATCGCCATGGACGCTTTTAACTACCGTGGCGGGGAGCTGTTTGCGGAAGGTGTGGCGCTGTCCGCCATCGCCGACCGCTTCGGCACCCCTACCTACGTTTACTCGCGCGCACACATCGAAGCGCAGTATCTGGCTTACGCCGATGCGCTGGCCGGCATGCCGCACCTGGTCTGCTTTGCGGTCAAAGCCAACTCCAACCTCGGCGTTCTGAATGTCCTGGCCCGTCTCGGCGCCGGTTTCGACATCGTTTCCCGGGGCGAGCTGGAACGCGTCCTCGCCGCTGGCGGCAGCGCTGACAAGATCGTGTTCTCCGGCGTCGGCAAGACCCGTGATGACATGCGTCGCGCCCTCGAAGTCGGCGTGCACTGCTTCAACGTCGAATCCACCGACGAGCTCGAGCGCCTGCAAGTCGTGGCTGCCGAGCTGGGCGTTCGCGCACCGGTTTCGTTGCGTGTGAACCCGGACGTCGATGCCGGCACCCACCCGTACATTTCCACCGGTCTCAAAGAGAACAAGTTTGGCATCGCCATTGCCGACGCCGAAGACGTGTACGTGCGCGCCGCGCATCTGCCGAACCTGGAAGTGGTCGGTGTCGACTGCCACATCGGTTCGCAACTGACCACGCTGCCACCGTTCCTCGATGCGCTCGACCGTCTGCTGGATCTGGTTGATCGTCTCGGCGATTGCGGCATTCACCTGCGCCACATCGATCTCGGTGGTGGTTTGGGCGTGCGTTATCGCGATGAAGAGCCGCCATTGGCTGCCGACTACATCAAAGCCGTACGCGAGCGTCTTAACGGTCGTGATCTGGCGCTGGTGTTCGAGCCGGGCCGCTACATCGTTGCCAACGCCGGCGTGCTGCTGACTCAGGTCGAGTACCTCAAGCACACTGAACACAAAGACTTCGCCATCGTCGATGCGGCGATGAACGACCTGATCCGCCCGGCGCTGTATCAGGCGTGGATGGACGTTACCGCGGTCAAACCGCGTGATACTGCTGCGCGCAAATACGACATCGTCGGCCCGATCTGCGAAACCGGCGACTTCCTCGCCAAAGATCGCGAATTGGCTCTGGCCGAAGGCGATCTGCTGGCCGTGCATTCGGCCGGCGCCTACGGTTTTGTGATGAGCTCCAACTACAACACCCGTGGCCGTGCCGCTGAAGTGTTGGTAGACGGTGATCAGGCTTTTGAAGTGCGTCGCCGCGAGACCGTGGCCGAGCTGTTTGCCGGCGAAAGCCTGCTGCCGGAGTAACCCATGCTGCTGCGTTTTACTAAAATGCACGGCTTGGGCAATGACTTCATGGTTCTCGACCTGGTCAGCCAGCACGCGCATATTCAGCCAAAGCACGCCAAGCAATGGGGCGACCGCCACACTGGCATTGGTTTCGACCAATTGCTGATCGTCGAGGCGCCGAGCAATCCGGACGTGGATTTCCGTTATCGGATCTTCAACTCCGACGGCTCGGAAGTTGAGCAGTGCGGCAACGGTGCGCGCTGCTTTGCGCGCTTCGTGCTCGACAAGCGTCTGACCGCCAAACGGCAGATTCGCGTCGAAACCAAGGGCGGCATCATCGAGCTGGACGTGCGTAACGACGGCCAGATCGGCGTGAACATGGGCGCCCCGCGTCTGGTGCCTGCGGACATTCCGTTCGACGCACCGGCGCAAGCCATCAGCTATCAACTGGAAGTCGATGGCACCACGGTCGAACTGGCCGCTGTGTCGATGGGCAACCCTCACGCGGTACTGCGCGTGCAGGACATCAACAACGCGCCAGTGCATGAACTGGGGCCGAAAATCGAACATCACCCGCGCTTCCCCGCGCGCGTGAACGTCGGTTTTCTCCAGGTCATCGACCGCAACCGCGCGCAACTGCGTGTGTGGGAACGTGGCGCCGGGGAAACCCAGGCCTGCGGTACCGGCGCATGTGCGGCGGCGGTCGCGGCCATCAGTCAGGGGTGGATGGATTCGCCGCTGTTGATCGACTTGCCCGGCGGGCGTCTGTCCATTGAATGGGCAGGCCCTGGCCAACCGGTGCTGATGACCGGTCCGGCAGTGCGTGTATACGAAGGACAAGTGCGTCTTTGAGTGAGCAAAAACCATGACCGATAAGCCTCAGGTACCCGCCCGACAGTCCGACGAATCAGCGTCCGAGAGCCTGGAGGCGGCAGCGGTTGCTGCGTACCTTGAGGCGCATCCGGACTTCTTCGTCGAGCACGAAGAACTGCTGCCCGCCCTGCGCATTCCGCACCAGCGCGGCGACACCGTTTCGCTGGTCGAGCGGCAGATGACCATCCTCCGTGATCGCAACATCGAGATGCGTCACCGCCTCTCGCAGTTGATGGACGTCGCCCGCGACAACGATCGCCTGTTCGACAAAACCCGTCGCCTGATTCTTTCCTTGATGGATGCCAGCAGCCTGGAAGACGTGGTGATCAGCGTCGAAGACAGTCTGCGTCAGGATTTCCAAGTGCCTTTTGTCAGCCTGATTTTGCTCGGCGACAACCCGGCACCGGTTGGCCGTTGGGTCACCCACGCCGACGCGCAAGTCGCCATCGGCGGCTTGCTCACCGAAGGCAAAAGCGTCAGCGGCAGCCTGCGCGAACATGAACTGGACTTCCTCTTCGGCGAAGAACAGCGCAAGCAGATCGGCTCCACCGCCGTCGTCGCGGTCAGCCATCAAGGCATCCACGGCATTCTGGCAATTGCCAGCCGTGATCCGCAGCACTACAAGAGTTCGGTCGGTACGCTGTTCCTCAGCTACATCGCCGAAGTCATGGGTCGCGTGTTGCCACGAGTCAACAGCTCCCTGCGCTCGGTACGCTGAGCATGGAACGACAACTGGACGCTTACTGCGAACACCTGCGCAGTGAGCGACAGGTGTCGCCGCACACGCTCTCGGCCTACCGCCGCGACCTCGATAAAGTCCTCGGCTGGTGCATCAAGCAGAACATCGGCAGTTGGGCGGCGCTGGATATTCAGCGCCTGCGCAGCCTGATCGCCCGCCTGCATGCGCAAGGCCAGTCCTCACGCAGCCTCGCCCGGTTGCTCTCAGCGGTGCGCGGGCTCTATCACTATCTGAATCGCGAAGGCCTTTGCGACCATGATCCGGCGACCGGTCTGGCGCCACCGAAAGGCGAGCGCCGCCTGCCGAAAACCCTCGACACTGACCGTGCGCTGCAACTGCTGGAAGGTGCGGTCGAGGATGATTTTCTCGCGCGTCGGGATCAGGCGATTCTGGAGTTGTTCTACTCCTCCGGTCTGCGCCTCTCCGAGCTGACCGGGCTTAATCTTGATCAACTTGATCTGGCCGATGGCATGGTGCAAGTCCTCGGCAAGGGCAGCAAAACCCGTCTGCTGCCGGTAGGAAAAAAGGCCCGCGAAGCCATCGAACAATGGCTGCCATTGCGCGCGATGACCAACCCGGCGGACGACGCCGTGTTCGTCAGCCAGCAAGGTCGACGCCTTGGCCCGCGAGCGATTCAGGTGCGGGTCAAACTGGCCGGCGAACGCGAGCTCGGGCAGAACCTGCACCCGCACATGCTGCGGCATTCCTTCGCCAGCCATCTGCTCGAATCCTCACAGGATCTGCGCGCGGTGCAGGAATTGCTCGGCCACTCCGACATCAAGACCACGCAGATCTACACCCACCTGGACTTCCAGCACCTGGCGGCGGTCTACGACAGTGCCCATCCACGGGCCAAACGCATGAAAGGCGACGATTCATGAGCATCCAGTTGATCACCTTCGACCTCGACGACACCCTGTGGGATACCGCCCCGGTGATCGTTAGCGCCGAAGCGGTATTGCGCGAATGGCTGAGCGAACATGCGCCGAATCTGGGCGCGGTGCCGGTCGAGCATTTGTGGGCGATTCGTGAGCGTGTGCTGACCAATGAACCGGGGCTGAAACATCGCATCAGCGCGTTGCGTCGGCGGGTGTTGTTTCATGCGATGGAGGACGCCGGCTACGCCCATGGCGAAGCCACCGACCTGGCAGACAAGGGCTTTGAAGTGTTTCTGCATGCGCGACATCAGATTGAAGTGTTCCCTGAAGTCGAGCCGGTGCTGGAGATCCTCGCCAATCATTACGCCCTTGGCGTGGTTACCAACGGCAACGCCGATGTGCGTCGATTGGGCCTGGCGGATTACTTCAAGTTTGCACTTTGTGCGGAAGATATCGGCATCGCCAAACCGGACGCGCGGCTTTTTCATGAGGCTCTGCAACGCGGTGGCGCCACCGCCGAAACCGCCGTGCACATCGGCGATCATCCGGGTGATGACATTGCCGGCGCACAACAGGCGGGGTTACGGGCAATCTGGTTTAACCCGGCGGGCAAAGCCTGGGAAGCGGATCGTCTGCCGGATGCTGAAATCCGTAGCCTCAGCGATTTGCCAGCCGTGCTTGCACGCTGGAACCGCTGAAAAGATCGCAGCCTTCGGCAGCTCCTACAGGGGAACGCATTCCAATGTAGGAGCTGCCGAAGGCTGCGATCTTTTGATCTTTTCATCACCCATGAAAAAGCCCGCAGCGACGGCGGGCTTTTTCAGCAAGCAAGCGGCACGCCTCAGATAGGGCGGCTGCCGTACTTGTTGTCCGGCTTCTTCGGAGGATCGGCGACCACATTGGCCTCCACTTCCTGCACTTTTCCGCCGCGCGACAGGAACTCTTCCATGGCCTTGGCCAGGGCGTCGCGTTCCTTGTTCTTGGCTTCAATGCTCGGCAACTCATCTACCGACACCGCAGCCTTGGCTTTGCCTTTCGCAGCCGGGGCCGGCGTATCGTCACCGCCATCGTCGTCAGCAACGTCTTCCGCTGCTGCTTCCAGGCCTTCCTCGGCCTCGTCTTCGTCGCCTACTTCGAGGTCGTCGTTTTCCAGATCATCGTCGCTCATGTTCTACCTCATGACTTGCGAAAAGCAGATTAGTTATAGACCAGCTTTGGCAACTGTCGAAAGTCGCCGTTAAAAAATCAGTAACCATTGGTGACCAACGGTTTATGCCCCTTCACCGTGCAAGGTGGCGAGGACTTTACGGGCACCGCCATGATCACGGTGCTCGCCCAGATAAACACCTTGCCAGGTACCCAGTGCCAGTCGCCCTGCCGACACCGGCAGACTGATCTGACAACCAAGCACGCTGGCCTTGAAGTGCGCCGGGAGGTCGTCCAGGCCTTCGTCGTTATGCTCATAGCCGTCTGTTCCTTGTGGGATCAGACGATTGAAAAATCGTTCGAAGTCGCGACGTACCGCCGGATCGGCGTTCTCGTTGATGGTCAACGACGCCGAGGTATGCTGCAGCCACAAATGCAACAGACCGACCCGGCACTCCCTGAGTTCAGGCAGGCCAGCGAGTAACTCGTCCGTTACCAGATGAAAGCCCCGGGGCCGTGCCCGCAGGGTAATCAGAGTCTGTTGCCACATACAGTTCTCCGCACGTTCGGGGCGCATTCTAGCGCGCTCTGGGAAAAAACAAAGGCCCTAATACGCGTGCAATGACGTAAGCGTTTGGCCGGTGAAAAACCGTCGTCGTAAACACGACTAAAGGCGTACGAAAAATCCTTTCAGCCTGTCGCTTAATGACAAATCCCGGACAAAAAAATGCCCGGCGAACCGGGCAATTTTTTTCAGTGCGCGTACTTACAGGTTGTAGCCGCGTTCGTTGTGTTGTGCCAGATCGAGGCCGACCGATTCTTCTTCCTCGGTCACACGCAGACCCATGACGGCGTCCAGTACCTTGAGGATGATGAAGGTGACGATCGCGGTGTAGATCACCGTGAAGCCGACGCCTTTTACCTGAATCCAGACTTGCGCGCCGATATCGGTGACGGTGCCGAAGCCACCCAGAGCCGGCGCAGCGAAGACACCGGTAAGGATCGCGCCGAGAATACCGCCGATACCGTGTACGCCGAACGCGTCCAGGGAATCGTCATAACCGAGTTTGCGTTTCAGGGTGGTGGCGCAGAAGAAGCACACCACGCCTGCGGCCAGACCGATTACCAGTGCGCCCATCGGGCCCACGGTGCCGGCAGCCGGAGTGATCGCGACCAGACCGGCAACCACACCCGAAGCAATGCCCAGTGCGCTTGGCTTGCCGTGAGTGACCCACTCGGCAAACATCCAGCCCAGCGCCGCCGCAGCGGTAGCGATTTGGGTAACCAGCATCGCCATGCCAGCAGTGCCGTTGGCCGCCGCAGCGGAACCGGCGTTGAAGCCGAACCAGCCGACCCACAGCATCGCCGCGCCCATCAGGGTGTAACCGAGGTTGTGCGGAGCCATCGGGGTGGTCGGGAAGCCTTTACGCTTGCCCAACACCAGGCAGCAGATCAGACCAGCGACACCGGCGTTGATGTGCACCACGGTGCCGCCCGCGAAGTCGAGCACGCCCCAGTCCCACATCAGGCCGCCGTTGCCGGACCAGACCATGTGTGCGATCGGCGCGTAAACCAAGGTGAACCAGATGCCCATGAAGATCAGCATCGCGGAGAACTTCATCCGCTCGGCGAACGCACCGACGATCAGCGCCGGGGTGATGATCGCGAAGGTCATCTGGAAGGTGATGAACACCGCCTCAGGGAACAGCGCCGCAGGACCGGTCAGGCTCGAAGGCGTGACACCGGCGAGGAACGCCTTGCCCATGCCGCCGAAGAACGAGTTGAAGTTGACGACGCCCTGCTCCATGCCGGTGGTGTCGAACGCAATGCTGTAGCCATAAATGACCCACAGGATGCTGATCAGACCGGTAATGGCGAAGCACTGCATCATCACGGAAAGAATGTTTTTCGAGCGAACCATGCCGCCGTAGAACAGCGCCAGGCCCGGGATGGTCATGAACAGCACGAGTGCCGTCGAGGTGAGCATCCAGGCAGTGTCGCCGGAATTGAGGACTGGGGCCGCCACTTCGTCTGCCGCCATTGCAAGGCTGGGCATTACGATGGACAACAGGGCTCCTAGCCCTGCGAATTTACGCAGAGTCATATTGTTTTCTCCTGGGGCGTTGGGGTTTGTGGCGGCGTTTAAATCGCGTCGGTATCGGTTTCGCCGGTACGGATGCGAATCGCCTGTTCCAGATTGACCACGAAGATCTTGCCGTCACCGATCTTGCCGGTGTTGGCCGCCTTGGTTATCGCCTCGATAACCCGATCCAGATCCTTGTCGTCGATGGCCACGTCGATTTTCACCTTGGGCAGAAAATCGACCACATATTCCGCGCCGCGATACAGCTCGGTGTGACCCTTCTGCCGGCCGAAGCCTTTGACTTCAGTAACGGTAATGCCCTGCACGCCGATTTCGGACAGCGACTCGCGCACGTCGTCCAACTTGAACGGCTTGATGATGGCAGTGACTAGCTTCATGAAAACTCTCTCCCGAATTGGTGGACTTGCCCCAGGAAAACAAACCCGACTCAAGTCTAAGCGCAGTGCCTGGCTTTGTAACGCATCGTCGGCCGTACCTGCCCGACTGACGCCAGCTAACCGCTGCCGACGAAACTCCCCGCTCCGTCTGCCGCACTGCATTCGTCACAGCGACTGCATCAGTGCATGGGTCGAAGGTGACTAAGCAGAAACCTTGCCATCTCGCCAAAAACCTCTGATTTCAATCCCTTGGCCGCTGCCGCACGCCATCCCGCACAAAACGCCCTGCGGATACGCACAACAACGGTGCGTCGCCGTCCGTCCGCCTGCGCGAAAAGCGTGCATCCCTGACCACGGGATTGACTATAGACACTGCGTGATACACTGCCGGCCATTGTTTCCAGGACATCCACCATGCTCGCGCCCAAAGACTTCCTCGACGCCCTGAGCGGCACCGCCTCCCGCCTGTTCAACGGCGACACCCCGCTGCCGAAAGCCGAAATCGAAAGCCAGTTCAAGATGCTGCTGCAGAGTGCGTTCAGCAAACTCGATCTGGTGAGCCGTGAAGAATTCGACAGCCAGATGGTCGTACTGGCCCGCACTCGCGCCCGCCTCGAAAGCCTCGAAGCCAAAGTCGCCGAAATGGAAGCCAAGCTGACACCGCCCGCTGAATAATCCGCGCCCCCTGTAGGAGCTGCCGAAGGCTGCGATCTTTTGATCTCCAGCCCTTCAACCATCCCGGCAACGTCCTACAACCTGCACCACCGCCGTCCGATTGCGCCGAAAAGCCCAGGTTTCTAAGCTCACCCGATGCTGAATGTTCAGCAGCGGGTTTGGCGACCTGGATCGAATTTGACGCAATGCAACTAAACTCACAGAGAGGTTTTTTCTCTCAACGAGTTATGGCGGCTTTGCGTGGGAGACCTCAGGGTCTGCCGGTTTCGAATTCACCGGTTCGCCAACCCGCGCATAGCTGCCACCCTTTTCGTTTGGCGACGAACAGAAGCAGTTTTCTTCACTTGAATTCGAGAACTGAACCATGGACGAAAACTACCTGACACCTAACATCTTCACCCGCCACAAACTCCCCCTCCACGCCCTCCTCATCCAGAACCAACCCTGGTTCTGCGCCCGAGACCTGAGTCGCCTGCTGCACATCTACCTCAACGAACGCATGCTGCGAAAACTCGACCCCGACCAATACCAAACCCGCAAAACCCTGATCCACAACCAGATCGAAAACACCCTGCTGATCAGCGAATCGGGCAAACCGTTTCGCCGGCGTCCTACAACTATTAGGGCATAACCCTACGAGAATCAGCGTCTGCGCCTGATTCCGTGAGTTCTTCGCTGTGATTAGGCTGATGGCTTTCGCCTGCGCTGGTCGATCCTATTCGTCGAGTTCCAGGCAATACACATTGATCGCCAGACACTCTGGTTCTGGATCCCTCTTGTCTGATTTGCTTAAGCTCAAAGAAAACACGCTGGTTCAGCATCCAGATGGTGGTTACACCTTTGGCACGATCCCCGATATGCCAAAATTCGGCTTGCCAGGCGGGAAGATTTATCTGCGTGTAGGTATCCACCGTCGAGCGAATAGTGGTTTTGGCGTAGTGCACATTTGGGAAGCCCATAGTGCCGATTTGCTCAAGCATGGTTGCCAGACTGCCGATGGGATAGCAGCGATTGTTGCGAAAATGATTGTCCCGGGAGCACAAATCTATTGTGAGTTCAAAGAACAGCGATGTGGAAACAGGATCGCGGTACTGAGGACATCTATGGGAACACTGATTCTTGAACCGCGACACGAGCGCGCCACAGGATTTGGTTACTTCGTGGTGACTTGGTACCCGCAAAAACGCGCACATGGCACGTTAGTAGGGCAGATACCACGAGCACCATCAAATCAGAAATAAAAAAGGCGTCCGATGGACGCCTTTTAAGTTTTTTTTGAGGAGTAGTCGCAGCGATTCTTTAGCTCCGGGCTTTACGGCCTTGGGTTCAGAATCCGACAGGCTAGCCCGTCGTCACTACTTCAGAGAAACCAGCTTTCTCTGCTGCCAAAAATGCGGGGGAGCTTTTGCTGGTGCCCAGTCCCGACGAATGCGCAGTTGCAGTCCTCGAACAGGATGATCCGTCAATGCCGGTCGAGAGTCAACGCTCCAATTCAGGCAAGCAGTGACAGCCCATCGGGTCTTGATACGTCTTGTAAACCTCTATTTCAGCACTGAAACCCGGCTCAACTACCCTTAAAAAACCCGCAGGAAGCGGCTCCCCGATTCAGCTCAAGGAACGACCATGTCCCTCTCCATCGTCCACAGTCGCGCCCAGATTGGCGTGGAAGCCCCCGCTGTTACCGTCGAAGTCCATCTGGCCAACGGTCTGCCGTCGCTGACCATGGTCGGCCTGCCCGAGGCGGCTGTGAAGGAGAGCAAGGATCGGGTGCGCAGCGCGATCATCAATTCCGGGCTGCAGTTTCCGGCGCGGCGGATCACTTTGAATCTGGCGCCGGCGGATCTGCCCAAGGATGGCGGGCGGTTTGATCTGGCGATTGCCTTGGGGATTCTGTCGGCGAGTGTGCAGGTGCCGTGTCTGACGCTGGATGATGTGGAATGTCTTGGTGAGTTGGCGCTGTCCGGCGCCGTACGAGCGGTGCGTGGCGTGTTGCCGGCAGCATTGGCGGCGCGCAAGGCGGGTCGTGCGCTGGTGGTGCCGCGAGCGAATGCTGAGGAAGCCTGTCTGGCATCGGGGTTGAAAGTGTTTGCGGTGGATCATCTGCTGGAGGCGGTGGCGCATTTCAATGGCCATACGCCGGTTGAACCGTATGTCTCGAACGGCCTGATGTACGCCAGCAAACCCTATCCCGATCTCAACGAAGTCCAAGGTCAATCAGCTGCCAAACGTGCGCTGCTGATTGCCGCGGCGGGCGCGCATAACCTGTTGTTCAGCGGCCCGCCGGGGACGGGCAAAACCTTGTTGGCCAGTCGCCTGCCCGGGTTGCTGCCACCACTCGCGGAAAGCGAGGCGCTGGAAGTGGCGGCCATTCAATCGGTCGCCAGTTGCGTGCCGCTGACCCACTGGCCGCAGCGGCCGTTTCGCCAGCCGCATCACTCGGCATCCGGCCCGGCACTGGTCGGTGGCAGCTCGAAACCGCAACCCGGTGAAATCACCCTCGCCCACCACGGCGTGCTGTTTCTCGATGAATTGCCGGAGTTTGATCGCAAGGTTCTGGAGGTGCTGCGCGAGCCATTGGAGTCCGGACACATCGTGATTTCCCGAGCCAAGGATCGCGTGCGTTTTCCGGCGCGCTTTCAATTGGTGGCGGCAATGAATCCATGTCCCTGTGGATATCTTGGCGAGCCCAGCGGCAAATGTTCCTGTACACCGGACATGGTGCAGCGCTATCGCAACAAGCTATCGGGGCCGCTGCTGGATCGAATTGATCTGCACCTGACGGTCGCGCGGGAGGCGACGGCTCTGAATCCGCAGGTAAAGCCGGGAGAGGACAGTGCCACCGCCGCTGCTTTGGTCGCCGAGGCGCGCGAACGGCAGCAGAAACGTCAGGGCTGCGCCAATGCATTTCTTGATTTGCCGGGGCTGAAGCGGCACTGCGCGTTATCCACAGCCGATGAAAAATGGCTCGAGTCGGCCTGTGAGCGATTAACGCTTTCGCTGCGCTCGGCCCATCGCCTGCTCAAAGTCGCCCGGACACTGGCAGACCTTGAGCAAGTCGATGCGATCAAACGCGAACACTTGGCCGAGGCGCTGCAATATCGGCCGGCGACACCTTAATGCTCGGTCAGATCCACCAGCGGCGTCTGCCGCACTTCGGTGTCGCGTCCGGCCTGAATCTCGGTCACACGCTTCAAGGCGTTATCCACAGCACCTTTGTCTGCGAGCAGGCTGTAGCTGATCTGGAACTGTTTGCGTTCCTTCGGTGCGATGGTCGGCACCAGATTCAACGGACGCTGATAGCGGCGGTTGTAAGAAAAACTGGTGCCCGGCTCCAGCCCCGTGACATAGCCCTGCCCTTGGGTATCAGTGTTTTTCCACAGAGAGAACACTGGCAACTGCTGGGTATTGAAGCCAACAGAAACACCAAGGCTGCCCGCCTTGTTATGCAGAACAGTCAGCGTTTCACCTTTGGCGTCGGCATAGGGCACGACGTTGTAGACGGTTTCGTCGTAGTCCTTGGTCGGCGCACGATAAGTCTGCCAGTCAGCCAGATCGCCCTGGGCCTTGTCGTTGAACGGCGAGACCTGTTTCACCGGTGCAGCAAAACGGGCGCCCTGCTCGAGGAACGGCGTGCTGAAATTGCTGTGATACAGCGCCTGGTATTCCTTTGGATAGTCGCCGTTGTTGGTCAGCGTATCGTTAAGTGCAAAGCGCACGCTGCCAGGTTCGGTGACCAGTTCAGTGACGACCGAGAAGTCGACTTTCTTGAAGGCCTGCTCTTTCAGCTCGCCGCGCAGACTGATGGCGTAGGGTGGCTTTTCGTCGATGTGCAGCGTGACGGTACTGGCCGGGATGTTGGCGGCGCGGCCATGCAAAGTCAGCAGTTCACCGTTGTCCATGCCGGGATGGCCAACCCATTCGTAACCGCAGCGGGCGACCAGCTCATTGAAGCCTTCCAGCCAACCCAGCCCACCGCGTCCGTTGAGTTCGATAAAGGCCGGGTTGACCACGTCCTTGACCGGCGAATCCCACCCCATGCGCACATTGCCGACAGAGGCTTGCAAGACATTCATGCCTCGGGTTGGTACCACCGAGAGTTTCATCGTGCCGTTATCGATATCAACGATGCTGACACCTTCCTGCCGCCCACCGTGCAAGGTACGCAGGCTTACGGAGAAGGGTTGGTCGGTTTTCACACCGAGCTGTTCACTGGTGATGCTCCAGTTTTGCGCGGGCTTGTTGGTATCGAGAAGGACGTAATCCCAGGCCATGGCGTGGGAAGCAGCAGTGAAAGCGCCGAGGGCGACGGCGAGTTTGAGCGGGGTCATGGCAGCAGCCTTTATTGGAGTTGTGCCATTTTTATAGCGCTGCGGAAACGTTTCAGCAAGTATGAAAGAGCAAGAGTACGAGTGTTTTATCCAGGATTGGCGGTGAGGCGATCACGAGCAGTCTCACTCCTACAGGGATCTTTGGTGATCACAAACATTGCGACCAACCGATACACCTGTAGGAGTGAGCCTGCTCGCGATAGCGATTTCAGCCACCCATCAACGAAACCGATCAACCTCGGCACGCAAGTCCGCCGCCAAGCCTTCCAGTTCCTTCGCCGTCACAGCCAGATTCGAAACAACCTCACGCTGCTCACTGTTGGCCAACGCAATGCTCTGCAGATTGCTGCTCAGCAATGTCGCGGTACTGCTCTGCTCCTGAGTCGCCGTGGTAATCGCGGCGAACTGCTGCCCCGCCGAACGGCTCTGCTCATCGATCCGCGCCAGCGCCGAGGCGACATTGGCGTTACGCGACAAGCCTTCCTGCATCAGCACATTGCCCTGCTCCATGGTGCTGATCGCGTTGCCGGTTTCCTGCTGAATGCTGTGGATCATCACCGAGATTTCATCGGTCGCCTGACGGGTACGCGAAGCCAGGCTGCGCACTTCATCCGCCACCACGGCAAAGCCGCGACCTTGCTCACCGGCCCGCGCCGCTTCAATTGCAGCGTTGAGCGCCAGCAAATTGGTCTGCTCGGCAATCGAGGTGATCACGCCAACGATGCCGCCGATTTCCTGCGAACGCTGGCCGAGGGTGTTGATCACTGTGGCGGTGCTGTTGAGGGCGCCAGCGATTTGCTCCAGAGAGGACGAAGCTTCTTCCATCGAGCTGCGGCCAATCTGCGTCTGCTGGGCGTTTTCCTGTGCCAGACGTTGCGTCGCGCCCATGTTGTCGGCAATGTTCAACGAGGTCGCGCTGAATTCTTCCACCGCGCCGGCCATGCTGGTGATTTCGCCGGACTGTTGCTCCATGCCTTCGTAAGCACCGCCAGACAAACCGGACAGTGCCTGCGCTCGGCTGTTGACCTCCGCGGAGGAACGGCGAATGTGCTCAACCATGGTCGACAGCGCCTGGCTCATCTGGTTGAACGCGCGCGACAACTGACCGATTTCGTCGTTACTCGCTACATTCAGACGCACGCTCAGATCACCGGCGCCCAAGGCTTCGGCCTGACGCACCAGATCACCCAGCGGTTGCAGTTTCGAACGCAGCAGCCACATCGCCGAACCGACCGCCAGCAACATCGCCAACAGGCTGCCAATCGCCAGTTGCGTGCCGACGCTCCAGGTCACTGCGCGAATCTCGGCTTTCGGCATGCTTGCCACCACCGACCACGGGCCGCCGTCGAACGGCACCGCGACGCTGTAGAAATCTTCGGACGTGTCGCCCCAGAACTGGCCTTTGCCCGGCGATTTCGCCAGATCCTTGATCAGCGGAATTGCTTGATCCAGCGCCTGCACGCCCGCTGGTGGAACCAGCCATTTGCTTTGCTCATCAAGCAACGCCAGCGAGCCGGTCTGACCGATGCGGAAGCGTTTGAGGTTATCGAACTGGGCATTCTGCGCATCGGTGTAATCGAAACCGACGAACAACACCGCAATCACTTTGCCGCTGCCATCGCGCACCGGGGTGTATTGGGTCATGTAGGAACGATCAAACAGCAAGGCGCGGCCGACATAACCCTGTCCGGCCATCAACTTCGCGTAGGCCGGATGGGCGTGATCGAGCAAGGTGCCGATGGCGCGGCTGCCGTCCTGTTTAGTCAGCGAGGTGCTGACGCGGATGAAGTCTTCGCCACTGCGCACGAACAACGTGGCGACGCCCGCGGTCATCTGCTTGAACTCGTCGACTTCCTTGAAGTTGTTGTTCAGCACTTCGCTGCCCAGATGCAGGCCCGGAGTCTGGGCGCCGGCAACACTCACTGGCTCGTCCGGATGAAGGCTCAACCCGCTGCTGAAACGCTTCTCGAACAACCCGCTGAGGCGCTGGGTGCTTTCGCGCAACGTGCCGTGGAAGGTACTCAGTTGGTCGGCCAGCAGCCGCGCCTCACTGGCCAGATGTTCTTCACGGGTGGCGAGGTTGGCGGTATCCAGCGAACGCAACGCGAACAGCGTACTGCCACTGATGACGACCGCCAGAATCACAGCAAGGGCAAGGCCCAGCTGCGAGGCAATCCGAGCGCGAGGTTGAGACATGAACAGCTCCTGGCCGAGCCAGCGGATCCTCCTTGATCGCAGCTGATGCTCGGAATAATTCTAATAATGGGGGTGAAGCATGGAGACCGGCACGACGGTTCCACTTGCTCATAGTCGGCGGTAAATCCGAATACTTGAGCGCTGTGCGAGGGTATGGCACGGGGCCGGCATTGTGGCGGCTCGAACGTTTCAGCTCAAGCGCGCAACGGCTGGCAGTTCCATGGCGCGGACTTCGCCTTGAAGAAAGTCGCTGAGACGGCGCAAACGTTCACCTCCCGGACGGGTTTTTGGCCACACCAGGTAATAATTCAGGCCACTGGCAACGGCGGTCGGCCACGGCAGACTGAGGCGTCCTTGCGCGACATCTTCGGCGACCATCAACAAATCGCCCATTGATACGCCATAGCCGCGCGCCGCCGCGATCATGCCAAGTTCGAGCGTGTCGAATACTTGCCCGCCCTTTAGCGAAACCTGATCGGACAAACCCATGTGCTCCAGCCAACTGCGCCAGTCGCGGCGATCCGGGGTCGGGTGGAGCAATTCGGTAGACGCCAGCCGATCCAGATCCCACGGTTGATCATTGAGCAAGTTCGGCGCGCCGACCGGGATCAACTCTTCGGGAAACAACAAACTCGCTTCCCAATCAGGCGGGAAATGGCCGTCGCTGAGCAACACGGCGCAATCAAACGGCTCATCGTTGAAGTCCACTGAATCGACGTCCATCCATGCACTGGTCAGTTGCACCTCGTTGCCCGGCTGCAAGTGGCGAAAGCGACTCAGGCGCGCCAGCAACCAACGCATGGTCAGGGTCGACGGGGCTTTCATGCGCAGGATGTCGTCCTCGGCACGCAAGGTGTTGCAGGCGCGCTCCAGGGCTGCGAAGCCTTCACGGATGCCCGGCAACAGCAAACGGGCCGACTCGGTGAGCTGCAAATGGCGACCGCTGCGGTGAAACAGCTTGCAGGCAAAGTGATCCTCGAGCGTACGAATATGCCGACTCACCGCGCTCTGGGTGATCGACAGTTCTTCCGCTGCGCGGGTGAACGAGCTATGTCGCGCCGCCGCTTCAAATGCGCGCAGGGCATACAACGGAGGAAGTCGACGGGCCATGCACAAAGCTCCAGTGGCGGGATGCAGCGAAATGAGCGGAATTTGTTCAGGATGAGTTTTAGTCATGCCACCCATCCTTTTTATCCCTTTGTGCAATGCCTGCCAAGGCCGGAGAATCGACGGTCTCCTGTTCCCTCTGAAAATTGAGTGGTGATACCCATGCAGCATCCTGTGCGTACTGAACTCTGGGCCATTCTGCGGCTGGCAGGGCCGTTGATCGCTTCACAGTTGGCGCACATGTTGATGGTGCTGACCGACACTTTGATGATGGCGCGCCTCAGTCCCGAAGCGCTGGCCGGCGGCGGTCTGGGCGCGGCAACTTATTCGTTCGTGTCGATCTTCTGCATCGGTGTGATTGCCGCAGTCGGCACCTTGGTAGCGATTCGCAAAGGTGCGGGCGACATCATTGGCGCGGCACGTCTGACCCAGGCCGGGTTGTGGCTGGCTTGGCTGATGGCGCTGGGCGCCGGTTTGCTGCTGTGGAACCTGAAACCGGTGTTGCTGCTGTTCGGCCAGACCGAAACCAACGTCAACGCCGCCGGGCAATTCCTGATTGCCCTGCCCTTCGCCCTGCCCGGCTACCTGAGCTTTATGGCCCTGCGCGGTTTCACCAGTGCAATTGGTCGGGCGACACCGGTGATGGTTATCAGTCTGGCCGGCACCGTGGCCAACTTCCTGCTCAATTACGCGCTGATCACTGGCATGTTCGGCCTGCCGAAAATGGGCCTGATGGGCATCGGCCTGGTCACGGCGATTGTCGCCAACTGCATGGCGCTGGCATTGGCCTGGCATATACGCCGGCATCCGGCCTATGACGCTTATCCGCTGCGCGCAGGATTATCGCGGCCGAATCGACAGTACCTGAAAGAACTCTGGCGCCTCGGTCTGCCGATCGGTGGCACCTACGCGGTGGAGGTCGGGTTGTTTGCCTTCGCGGCGCTGTGCATGGGCACCATGGGCAGCACGCAATTGGGCGCGCATCAGATTGCTCTGCAAATTGTTTCGGTGGCGTTCATGGTGCCGGCGGGGATGTCGTATGCGATCACCATGCGCATCGGCCAGCATTACGGCGCCGGGCAATTGCTCGATGCACGGATGTCGGGCCGCGTCGGGATCGTCTTTGGTGCGGTGGTGATGCTCGGGTTTGCGATGGTGTTCTGGTTGCTGCCAAATCAGTTGGTCGGGTTATTCCTTGATCACAATGATCCGGCGTTTGCCGAAGTGATTCGTTTGGCGGTGAGCCTGCTGGCCGTGGCAGCGTGGTTTGAGCTGTTCGACGGCACGCAGACGATTGCCATGGGCTGTATTCGCGGGCTCAAGGATGCGAAGACCACGTTTCTGGTCGGGCTCGGTTGTTATTGGCTGATTGGCGCGCCAGCGGCGTGGTGGATGGCATTCCACTTGAACTGGGGGCCGACGGGCGTCTGGTGGGGATTGGCGCTGGGGTTGGCGTGCGCGGCGGTGAGTCTGACGTTGGCATTTGAGTGGAAGATGAAGCGGATGATTCGGCTGGAGCCTGCTACATCACGCTTTGAGGTCGTTGGCGCAGATTAAGATCAAAAGATCGCAGCCTTCGGCAGCTCCTACAGGGATCGGTGTAGGAGCTGCCGCAGGCTGCGATCTTTTAAACGGCCTCCACAGAAACCTGTTGGCTTGAGCCAAATGTCAGGTACTCAACCAGTTCCGCCAACGGCAACGGCCGGCTGATCAGATAACCCTGCACCTGATCGCAACCAAACCCGCGCAGCAGTTCCAGTTGTTCCGGCGTCTCGACCCCTTCCGCCACCACTTCCAGATGCAGGTTGTGCGCAAGGTTGATCATCGCGTGCACCAGTTTGCGGTTCTCTTCACGCTGTTCCATGCCACCGACAAAGCTCTTGTCGATCTTCAGCAAAGTGATCGGCAAGCTGTTGAGGTGCACGAACGATGAGAACCCGGTGCCAAAGTCATCCAGCGAAAAACGTACACCGAGGCGGCCCAAAGCATCCATGGTCTGCTTGACCAGATCACTACGACGCATCACCGCCGTTTCCGTCAGTTCAAATTCCAGCCATTGCGCCTCTACACCCCGCTCAGCGATCAAGCGGCTCAGCGTCGGCAACAACTGACTGTCCTGAAACTGGCGGAACGACAGATTGATCGCCATGTGCAGCGCCGGCAATCCGCGTTCGCGCAGTGCCTGCATATCGCGCAACGCCCGGGAAATCACCCAATAACCCAGCGGCACGATCAACCCACTCTGCTCGGCCAAAGGAACAAACTCACTCGGCGGCAGCAAACCACGTTCGCCATGGCGCCAGCGCACCAAGGCTTCGAGGCCGACAATCTGGCCGTCCTCAAGATTCAGGCGTGGCTGGTAATGCAGTTCCAGCTCATCACGACGCAATGCCCGGCGCAGCTCACTTTCGAGGTCAGCCATGCTCCGCGCGTTGCGGTTGATGCGTTCGTTGAAGATATGAAAGGTGCAGCCCTGCGTGCTCTTGGCCTGCTGCATGGCGATGTGCGCATGCCACATCAGCGGGTCAGCGCCAGCCTGCGCGCGGGCGTGGGCGATGCCGAGGCTGGAGCCGATGAGCAGGCTTTCGCCATCGACCCAATACGGTTCGGCGAGTGCTTCGGTGATGCGTTCGGCCATCCACTCGGCGCGTTGCGGCGCGCGGCGGGTGTCGATCAGCAAAGCAAATTCATCGCTGCCGAGACGGGCCAGTTGATCGCCGGCCTCCAGCTGACTTTTCAGCCGCGCGACCACTTGCAGGATCAGCCGATCGCCAGCCTGATGGCCAAGGGCGTCGTTGGCGTGACGGAAGTTGTCGAGATCGAGATGCCCGAGGGCCAGGCCGCGACCATCGCCTTCAGCAAGACGCGCTGTCAGCAAGGTCTGGAAACCCTGGCGGTTGGCGATGCCGGTCAAAGGATCCTGTTCGGCGAGGCGTTGCAGGGTGTTTTCGAGAACGCCGCGTTCGCGCACATGGCGCAGGCAACGGCGCAGCATGCCGGGGTCGAGGGCGTCGAACACCAGCCAGTCACTGACGCCAACCGGCGCGGTGTCCGGTTCGTGTTCGAGCAACAATACCGTCGGCAGGCTGCAGCGGCCGGGTGCCGGTTGCAACGCAGGAAGGGTCAACAACACCGCATGGCGGTTGTCTTCGAACAAACTGCTGACCGACTCCCAGCTCGGCGCGCTGATCAGCACCGCCGCGCTCCCCATCGGAGCCAGACACTCACGCAATAACGCTGTCCACGCTGGCTCTTCGGCCAGTAGCAGCAAACGCAAGGGTTCGACAGGCGTAGACAAGCTAGCTCCCTAGACTCTGCAATGATGTGGGCGGCGGGCATTATGCCGTTGCGCTGACCAATGACCAAATGACAACGGTTATCAAAACGTTATTTTGTGTCACGAATGAGAACATTAGCCGCTAAATCACCGCGCATCCTGCGTGAAAGTAACAAAACCGGCAAATATGAATCGCGTGGTACGTCACAAGTCGGACAGAGCAGCACAAATCTCTGAGCCTGTTAAAATGCCGGCCCATTTCGTCAACGACTCCCGAATTTTCGTATGTCCCGACTCAATCCCCGGCAGCAAGAAGCCGTGAACTACGTCGGCGGCCCTCTATTGGTGCTCGCCGGTGCTGGCTCCGGCAAGACCAGCGTGATCACGCGCAAAATCGCGCACCTGATCCAGAACTGCGGCATCCGCGCCCAGTACATCGTCGCCATGACCTTTACCAACAAGGCCGCGCGCGAGATGAAAGAGCGGGTCGGTACCCTCTTGCGCGCCGGCGAAGGTCGCGGCCTGACGGTCTGCACCTTCCACAATCTCGGTCTGAACATCATCCGCAAGGAGCACGTGCGGCTGGGCTACAAACCCGGTTTCTCGATTTTCGACGAGACCGACGTCAAGTCCCTGATGACCGACATCATGCAGAAGGAATACGCGGGCGAAGACGGCGTCGACGAGATCAAGAACATGATCGGCGCCTGGAAAAACGACCTGATCCTGCCGCCTCAGGCGCTGGAAAACGCGCGTAATCCCAAGGAACAGACTGCCGCCATCGTCTACACCCACTATCAGCGCACGCTGAAAGCGTTCAACGCGGTGGACTTCGACGACCTGATCCTGCTGCCGGTAAAACTCTTCGAAGAACACGCCGACATTCTCGAAAAGTGGCAGAACAAGGTGCGTTACCTGCTCGTCGATGAATACCAGGACACCAACGCCAGCCAATACCTGCTGGTAAAAATGCTCATCGGCAAGCGCAACCAGTTCACCGTGGTCGGCGACGACGACCAGTCGATCTACGCCTGGCGTGGCGCGCGACCGGAAAACCTGATGCTGCTCAAGGACGACTATCCATCGCTGAAAGTGGTGATGCTCGAGCAGAACTATCGCTCCACGAGTCGCATTTTGCGTTGCGCCAACGTGCTGATCTCGAACAACCCGCACGAATTCGAAAAGCAGCTGTGGAGTGAGATGGGCCACGGCGACGAGATCCGAGTGATCCGCTGCCGTAACGAGGACGCCGAAGCCGAGCGCGTGGCCATGGAAATCCTCAGCCTGCACTTGCGCACCGACCGCCCGTACAGCGATTTCGCGATCCTCTATCGCGGTAACTATCAGGCCAAGCTGATCGAACTGAAGCTGCAGCACCACCAGGTGCCGTATCGCCTGAGCGGCGGTAACAGCTTCTTCGGCCGTCAGGAAGTGAAGGATCTGATGGCCTACTTCCGCCTGATCGTGAACCCGGATGACGACAACGCCTTCTTGCGCGTGATCAACGTGCCGCGCCGCGAAATCGGCTCAACTACTTTGGAAAAACTCGGCAACTACGCCACCGAACGCAAAATCTCGATGTACGCCGCCACCGACGAAATCGGTTTGGGCGAGCATCTGGACAGCCGTTTCACCGATCGTCTGTCGCGCTTCAAGCGTTTCATGGACAAGGTTCGCGAGCAGTGTGCCGGCGAAGATCCGATCTCCGCCCTGCGCAGCATGGTCATGGACATCGACTACGAGAACTGGCTGCGCACCAACAGCTCCAGCGACAAGGCCGCCGACTACCGGATGAGCAACGTCTGGTTCCTGATCGAGGCGTTGAAAAACACCCTCGAGAAGGACGAAGAAGGCGAAATGACCGTCGAGGATGCGATCGGCAAACTCGTCCTGCGCGACATGCTCGAACGTCAGCAGGAAGAGGAAGACGGTGCCGAAGGCGTGCAGATGATGACGCTGCATGCGTCCAAGGGTCTGGAATTCCCTTACGTGTTCATCATGGGCATGGAAGAGGAAATCCTCCCGCACCGCTCCAGCATCGAAGCCGACACCATCGAAGAAGAACGCCGCCTGGCCTACGTGGGCATCACCCGCGCACGCCAGACCCTGGCCTTCACCTTCGCCGCCAAGCGCAAGCAGTACGGCGAGATCATCGACTGCGCGCCGAGCCGCTTCCTTGATGAGCTGCCACCGGACGATCTGGCCTGGGAAGGCAACGACGACACACCGACCGAAGTCAAAGTCGTGCGCGGCAACAGCGCATTGGCTGATATACGCGCGATGTTAAAGCGCTAGAATTGACCACTTTTTTTACTAGACCTTCGGCGCACAAAGCGCCAAAAGAGGACAGCTTCATGGAAGCATTGCACCAGAAAATCCGCGAACAAGGCATTGTGCTTTCCGACCAGGTCCTGAAGGTCGACGCCTTCCTGAACCACCAGATCGACCCGGCCCTGATGAAGCTGATCGGCGACGAATTCGCCGCGCTGTTCAAGGATTCGGGCATCACCAAGATCGTCACCATCGAAGCCTCGGGCATCGCCCCGGCGATCATGACCGGTCTGAACCTCGGCGTGCCGGTGATCTTCGCCCGCAAGCAACAGTCCCTGACCCTGACGGAAAACCTGCTGTCGGCGACCGTTTACTCGTTCACCAAAAAGACCGAAAGCACCGTGGCCATCTCGCCGCGCCATCTGACCAGCAGCGACCGCGTGCTGATCATCGACGACTTCCTGGCCAACGGTAAGGCCTCGCAAGCGCTGATCTCGATCATCAAACAGGCCGGCGCCACCGTGGCCGGCCTGGGCATCGTCATCGAGAAGTCGTTCCAGGGCGGCCGCGCCGAACTGGACTCGCAAGGCTACCGCGTCGAATCGCTGGCCCGCGTTAAATCGCTGACAGGTGGCGTTGTCACCTTCATCGAATAACCCGCAACACAGCAATATCCTTGTAGGAGCCGAGCTTGCTCGCGAAGGCGTCGTGTCAGTCGAATATTCTTTGACTGATCCACCGCTTTCGCGAGCAAGCTTTGCTCCTACAGTTGTTCGGGTACTCCGCAATCCCCGTGTAGGAGCTGTCGAGTACAACGAGGCTGCGATCTTTTGATCTGATTTTCAGGATCAACATCAAAAGATCGCAGCGTGCCGCAGCTCCTACAGATTTCACTTAATCCATTCTGTAACCCGCCCCCGGTACCCCTTCGTGCATCGCAGCTTGAATATCCGCGTACAAGGCATTCGCCTCACCGGTGGTAATCGAACGAGAACAATCACGCAGCACCACATGCAAAAGCACGTTCTCCTGACCCGGTAACATCCCGAGTCGCTCAATGGCCTGCGCCGGTAAATCCGAACGTGGCCAGCGCCCCTTGATTCGCATCTCCTCGATCCATCCAGAGCAATCCCCTGCCGCCTGCAACATCCTCTCGGTCAATACCTCTTCACTCAATCCCGGCGTTACTGCCAACGAGATATCGCGGGCAATCGACGGCAAACGGGATACCGCAGTCCACGGATCCAGATCATGCATCTGCGCCTGCACGCGCACATTCTGATCACGCAACAAACGAATATCAGGAATGCCTTTGCGCAACATCGTCAGGCGATCCAGCCCCATCCCAAGAGCGAGTCCGCCATGGCGCAGCGGATCAATCTGCAAACGCTGCAACAGCGACTTCGCGATACGCCCGCACTCAAGAACCTCGACCGGCACGCCATCATTCAACACATTCACTTCAATCCCGCCCTCGGTGTAGTGATGTGGACTGTCGCTATAAACCCAAGACTTTTCCGGGACGGCCGACTGCAAAATATCGCCGACAAGACGCAGTAAATGCTCATGGGATGCCAGCTCCGGGTCGCCCAATACCCAGATATCCATTTGGTGCGGCTCGGCGCAATGCCAACGATCTCGGCTATCACGCCTGAAGGTAATGCCTGGCGCTGCCAGCAAAATGGTTTGTCCCGGCTGACGAACCTCGGCGGCCTGCTGAAGCGCCGCAGGAATCTGGCTGGTGGTCTGCGTTCGCAAAAGCGAATGCTCATCGACCCAACGTGTGTGCTCGCTGCCAAGGGTAATTTCTGCCGGGTCGTAACCCAGCAAACCGTAGTTCTCTTCGGCGGACACAATCCTTGGCCCAACCTGCAACTGCGCTCGGGGCCAGCCTCTTGCTGCGAGTCCTTGAAGGGCTTCATTGAGCAGTAGTCGGACTGCGTGGTCGGGTTGGTTCTTTTCGGTTAAGTCAGTGAGGAGTAAGGCTTGGTGGACAGATGTGTCTGTCAGGTACTTCTTTGGTGTGTGCACTGTGTGCCCCTGTGTTCGTGGTTGGCATGAGCCCCGAAAACAAAGCCCATAAATAAAACCTAACCAGACAAGACCTCTCACCACAAATGAAAAACCTTAAATTTACAACTTTCAGAATAGACCTACAGACGCAACCCACGTAAATAACCAAACCACTCATATCTAAAAAGAAGACATAAAAATTGATTCTTAAAAAGTGAAAATAATTATTCAATCGGATCGCTAACTTATGCATTAATCCGCTCCACCCCATGCCACATGGGGGGATCACAACAAAAACCAAAAAAAGGAAAACTCAAATGCAAACTGAAAAAACCACAAAAGAAAATCTTAATCGCATCACTTCTGGCCCGGATAATTTTGGATGGGCACCGTTGGCTTGGGCGCATACCGAAGATTAATTGAAGCACCGCGCGGCAACCGCCCTTGCCGCGCACTTCAGAACAAGGAGGGTTTTTTATGTCACCGCCAAATATAGCGCCGACGCTCTTCAATCATGAGGAATTTTCGATTATCGCCGACTCGAATGAGTTCCTCAAAGAATGCGAGCTCTTGGGATTTATGACGGCAAATATCGCTCAATTAGAGGAGTTTCCAAAAAACAGTATCGTTTTTTCTTTCAGTAACGAAGCTGCAAAATTGACATTTGAGATCGCTGGAAGAACAGAGCGCAAAAAAATCATCTTCTGCGCGACCCAAGTATTTGAGCCATCTTTAGCCGCGGCGCTTTACAGCCTAGAGCTTCTGATGAACAGTGATTTTCAGCAATCGCTCTTCTCGCAGCGAGTTGTATTGAATATGCTTAACTCCTACCAAACATTTGCGTTGTCTGGTAACGAATCCAATGCAACAGTATCCATCCTTCCCCATGCACAGCCTTATGCATTACTTGACGAAGATGTGACCGATAACTTCGTGCAGTCCGTCGCGGAATTCTTTGAAGTTCATTACGCACATATGAACCCATTAGAGCCCTGCCCCTTTATATTTTCAGGCACATTGAAAATTTCTGGAATACTGACTGTACTCAGAAAACCGAACCCCGAATTACCTGCCGGTCTGAAAACCTCTCTAAAATGGCTAAGTGATCGAATTTCAAACGAAGAAGCCTGGCTCACAGTAAAAGAAAACGACATAACCTCATTAAAAATAAATAACGAAGAACATATAAAACTTCTGGATCTCGCTGCTGGCAAACGTGGACTGAAACTTACGGAATTTGCTATCGGCGTCAACGAATCCATCTCGAACAAAATTGATTACAAAATCAACTCCCAAATGAATGAGGGAATCAGTGGTATTCATTTAGCAATTGGTGATGGTTCCTCTGGCTACCACATAGACTTTCTTAGCCCATCCGTGAACGTCCATCCAATACACTCGCTTGCCGCGCCTGACCTGTAGGAGCCGAGCTTGCTCGCGAAAGCGTCGTATCAGTCGATACATTTTTTGACTGATCCACCGCTTTCGCGAGCAAGCCCGCTCCCACAGTTGGTTTTGCGGTGGACAGTTATTGCGTGGTGGCCTTGACCTCGGATGACGTCGACACATTCTTGGATAAAGGCACGCCGCATTACCCTTGTGGGAGCGGGCTTGCTCGCGAAGGCGTCGTGTCAGTCGATACATTTTTTGACCGATCCACCGCTTTCGCGAGCAAGCCCGCTCCCACAGTTGTTCGGGTACTCCGCAATCCCCGTGTAGGAGCTGACGAGTGAAACGAGGCCGCGATCTTTTGATTTTTTAAAGATCAGGTTCAAAAGATCGCAGCGTGCCGCAACTCCTACGGGGTTTGGGTGGTGGCTTTTAGGCCGGTGAGCAGCAGGCGCTGGAAGAGGTCTTCTTTCAGGCCTTCCGGGTTTGTGAGTTGCATGCGTTCGAGGTGTTCGGGGTAGAGCGATGCCTCGGGGGCGTCGAGGGCGGCTTTGCCCAGTTCGAGGATTTCGGTGAGTTTGAATTTGCTTTTTAGCCAGTTCAGCGCCCGCAGCAAATCCCGTTCGATCGGGGAGAAATCACAGCCCAGCGGGTACTCCGGAAACAGGTTTTTGTGCCGTGCGGCGATGGCTTGCAAACGCTGCGGCGTGTTCTCGGTGAAGCGCGGATCGAGGCGGAAATCCTTTGGCAGTTTGCCGACTTTTTGCGCTTGTTCGATCAGGCCCTGCTGGAAACGTGAATCGCTGATATTCAGCAATGACTCGATCACTACGGCATCGGTTTTACCGCGCAGATCAGCGATGCCGTATTCGGTCACGACGATGTCGCGCAGATGCCGTGGGATCGTGCAGTGGCCGTATTCCCAGACGATGTTGGAGCTGACGTCGCCGCCGGATTCACGCCAACTGCGCAGGATCAGGATCGAGCGCGCGTCGTGCAACGCATGGCCCTGCGCGACGAAGTTGTACTGCCCGCCTACTCCGCTGAGTACTCGTCCATCCTCCAGTTGATCCGCCACGCCAGCGCCGAGCAAGGTCATGGTGAACACCGTGTTGATGAATCGCGCGTCGAGGCGCTGCAAGCGCTTGAGTTCTTCCTGCCCGTAGAGCTCGTTGATGTAGCTGATGCGGGTCATGTTGAATTCGAGGCGTTTGCTCAGCGGCAACTCGCGCAGTCGCTCGTAAAAACTGCGCGGGCCGAGGAAGAAACCGCCGTGCACGGAAATGCCGTCGGTTTGCGCCGCTTCGTCGAGGGTGCCGGCGTTGGCCTGCTCCTGCGTCGGCACATCGGGGTAGACCTTGCGCCGGATGATCCCGGCATCCGCCAGCACCAACAGGCCGTTGACGAACATTTCGCTGCAACCGTACAGGCCTTTGGCGAACGGCCCGGTGCCGCCCTCGCGGTTGATCAACTGTGCCCACTGGCTGAGGTTGATGTCGTCGAGCAACGCCTGATAACCGGCGTTATCCGCCTGACGTGCGAGCAACGCGGCAGTCAGCGCATCACCCATCGAACCGATGCCGATCTGCAACGTGCCGCCGTCGCGCACCAGCGTACTCGCGTGCAAACCAATGAAATGGTCCTGAAACCCCACCGGCATGTTCGGCGTGGAAAACAGCGTGCTGCTGTCCTTCTCGTCGATCAGCAGGTCGAAGGTGTCGATGTCGACTTCGGCGTCGCCGGGCATGTACGGCAGATCGGTGTGCACTTGGCCGACCAGCAAAATGGTCTCCCCGTCTTCGCGGCGCTTGGCGATCATCGGCAACAGGTCGAGGGTGATGTCGGGGTTGCAGCTCAGGCTCAGGCGATCCGGGTGTTCGCTGCTGCTGGCCAATAACTGCGCCACCAGATTCAGCCCGGCGGCGTTGATGTCGCGGGCGGCATGGCTGTAGTTGCTGCTGACGTAATCCTGCTGGGCCGGCGCGCTGTTGAGCAGGCTGCCGGGCTGCATGAAGAACTGTTCGATGCGGATGTTGGCGGGCAGGCTGTCGCGGTGCAGGTCGGCGAGGAAATCGAATTCCGGGTAGTCACCGAAGACGCGCTCGACGAAGGGTTCGATGAAGCGCTTTTGCAAGCCATCGCCCAACGCCGGGCGGCCGAGGCACAGCGCGGTGTAGATCGTCAGCTGCCGCTCGGGCAGGCCTTTGATCCGCCGGTACAGCGCGTTGACGAAGTGATTGGGTTTGCCCAGGCCCAGCGGCATGCCCATGTGGATATGCGCCGGCAAGCGCGCCAGCACGTCGTCCACTGCTTGTTCGATCGAACACAACTGCACCATCTGAAGCCTCCTGCCCGTTCCGTGAATAGGGGTAGACCGAGATTGCCGCTACTTTGCTGCAATGAACAGCCCAGACCCTGAATCGCAGGCACAAAAAAACCGTCCGAAGACGGTTTTTTTCATCAGAAGCGCAGCTTATTTCAGGCCGGACATCTTCTGGATCGCGCCTTTCAACTCGTCATCCGAGCAATCAGCGCAGGTGCCTTTTGGCGGCATGGCGTTCAGGCCTGTAATGGCTTTTGCCAGCAGGCCGTCGAGGCCGCCCTGATGATCGGCGCGGTCTTTCCAGGCTGCCGCGTCACCAATTTTCGGCGCACCCAACAACCCGGTACCGTGGCAAGCATTGCAATGTTTGGCAATCACTTCATCCGGAGTCTTCGCACCGCCACCGCCGCCGGCAGTCGCAGCCACTTCCATCCCTTTGCATTCCTGACCTTGAACGCACACCTGGCCGACAGGCTCGAGGCGTTTGGCAATGTCGTCATTCGTCGCAGCTTGAGCGCTGACAGCCCAGAGGGCCAGTACGGTTGCTGGTGCAGCCAGCATTTTCATAATTAGGTTCACGCGTTCACCCTCAATGGTGGCTATTCACGCCTGCGGCCACGGTTCGCAGGCGGGCGCAAGTATAGCGGGTAGCCCGCCACACTGAAACAACCCCATGATTAAAGGGGTCTTGTTGCGCATCGGTAAAACAGCTTGGGTGCCTTTGCCGTAGTGGCCTGGCGCCTCTTGGTTTAAAAGTTTGCCGGCGTGGCTGCGCTGATTAGTCGCGCAGGCAAGTCGAACGGATTACGGAAACGATGCGGCTTGGTACTTTCAAAGTAGTAGCTGTCGCCGGCTTCGAGAATAAAAGTTTCAAGGCCCACCACCAATTCCAGACGACCTTCCACCAGAATCCCGGTTTCTTCGCCCTCATGGGTGAGCATTTCTTCGCCGGTATCGGCGCCCGGCGGGTAGATTTCGTTGAGGAACGCGATGGCGCGGCTGGGGTGCGCGCGGCCGACCAGTTTCATGGTCACGGCGCCGTCGGAAATGTCGATCAGCTCGTTGGCCTTATAGACGATCTGGGTCGGAACTTCCTGCAGGATTTCTTCGGAAAAGAACTCGACCATGGACATGGGAATGCCGCCCAGCACCTTCCTCAGCGAACTGATCGAAGGGCTGACGCTGTTCTTTTCGATCATCGAAATGGTGCTGTTGGTGACGCCCGCGCGTTTGGCGAGTTCACGCTGGGAAAGCCCTTTGAGCTTGCGGATCGATTGCAGTCGTTCACCGACGTCCAAGGCGCGAGCCTCCTGATGTTGTAAGAATATTGAGCGTTATCATGGCGACAGCGTTCAGTATTTACAACACTTGGCCCCCGCAGCGGCGTCAACCCTCGGAATAGAGCCTTGGCACCCGGCGCAGGTTGCAGAAGATCTGGTACGGGATGGTGTCGGCCCACTTCGCCACTTCACTGGCGAGGATATTTTTCCCCCAGAGCTCAACGGTCGAACCGAGACCGGCTTCCGGCACATCGGTAAGATCGATGCAAAGCATGTCCATCGACACGCGACCGATAATGCGACTGCGTTTGCCCGCCACCAGAACCGGGGTGCCGGTCGGCGCCTGACGCGGATAGCCGTCGGCGTAACCCATGGCAACCACACCAATGCGCATCGGTTTGTCGGTGATGAATTTGGCGCCATAGCCCACCGGCTCACCGGCCGGCAGTTCGCGCACGCTGATGACTTTCGATTCGAGGGTCATCACCGGTTGCAAACGATCGGCAACAGCATTGGCTTCTTCGAACGGGGTCGCGCCGTAGAGCATGATGCCCGGACGCACCCAATCACTATGAATCTGCGGCCAGCCAAGCACAGCGGGCGAGTTGCGCAGGCTGACTTCAGCCGCCAAGCCCTGACGCGCCGCTTCAAATACCGCGACTTGCTCGGTGCTGCTCTGCGCGTGCAGTTCATCGGCGCGGGCGAAGTGGCTCATCAACACAATTTTCGCCACTTTGCCGCTGGCCAGCAGACGCTGATAAGTCGCCGGATAATCCTTTGGATGCAACCCGACGCGGTGCATGCCCGAATCGAGCTTCAGCCACACGGTGATCGGCTTGCTCAGCGCTGCCTGCTCGATCGCTTCGAGCTGCCAAAGCGAGTGCACCACCGTCCAGAAATCATGCTCGACGATCAGCGCCAGCTCATCAGCTTCAAAAAAGCCTTCCAGCAACAACACCGGCGCACGAATACCAGCGGCGCGCAGCTCCAAAGCCTCTTCGATGCAAGCCACGGCAAAACCGTCGGCATCGGCTTCCAGCGCCTGGGCGCAGCGTACCGCGCCATGTCCGTACGCATCGGCCTTGATCACCGCCAGCGCCTTGGCGCCGGTGACTTCGCGGGCAATTCGGTAGTTGTGGCGCAGGGCTTGAAGGTCGATCAGGGCACGGGCAGGACGCATGGCGGCAGACTTCTAGGCGGTCATGGGAATAAAAACCGGCGCCGACTGACGACGTGAACCGCCAACAGCGCCGGGAGAGGGATCTTTACAACAGTTACGGCAGCGCGGCGACGATAGAGATCTCTACCAGAATGCTCGGCTTAGCCATTTTCGCCTCAACGGTCGCGCGGGCCGGGGCGGCGCCTTTTGGCAGCCACTGATCCCACACCGAGTTCATCCCGGCGAAGTGCTCATCGATGCCGTTCAGGTAAATCGTTGCCGACAACAGATGCTGTTTGTCGGTCCCGGCCAGATCAAGCAAACGCTCGATATTGGCCAGAACGTCGCGGGTCTGCTGTTCAATCCCGGCGTTGAAGTCGTCGCCGACCTGCCCGGCCAAGTACACAGTGCCGTTGTGGCTGACGATCTGACTCATGCGCTCATTGGTGAGCTGGCGCTGGATTGACATGTTTTGCGGACTCCTGAATTTTGTTGCCGTAACGGGAAATATCGAGGCCTTCGGCGCTGATCTGTGGCTTTTTCTTCGCCATCAGGTCGGCCAGCAAACGACCGGAACCGCATGCCATGGTCCAACCGAGCGTGCCGTGACCGGTGTTGAGGAACAGATTCTTGAACGGCGTGGCGCCAACGATCGGCGTGCCATCCGGCGTGGTCGGACGCAGACCGGTCCAGAAACTCGCTTCGTCCAGATTACCGCCCTGAGGATAAAGGTCGTTGACGATCATCTCCAGGGTTTCGCGGCGACGCGGGTTCAGCGACAGGTCAAAACCGGCGATCTCGGCCATGCCGCCGACGCGGATGCGGTTGTCGAAACGGGTGATCGCGACCTTGTAGGTCTCGTCGAGAATAGTCGACGTCGGCGCCATCGCCGGGTTGGTGATCGGCACGGTCAGCGAGTAACCCTTGAGCGGATACACCGGGGCTTTGATGCCCAGCGGCTTGAGCAGTTGCGGCGAGTAGCTGCCGAGCGCCAGCACGTAGCGGTCGGCGGTTTCCAGCTTGCCGTCGATCCACACACCGTTGATGCGATCACCGGCGTAGTCGAGTTTCTGGATGTCCTGGCCGAAGCGGAATTCGACACCGAGTTTCACCGCCATTTCGGCGAGGCGCGTGGTGAACATCTGGCAGTCGCCAGTCTGGTCGTTCGGCAGGCGCAGGGCACCGGCGAGGATGTCAGTGACACCCGCCAGCGCCGGCTCGACGCGGGCAATGCCGGCGCGGTCGAGGACTTCAAACGGCACGCCGGATTCTTTCAGCACGGCGATGTCTTTGGCGGCGCCATCAAGCTGCGCCTGGGTGCGGAACAGTTGAGTCGTACCGAGGCTGCGGCCTTCGTAGGCGATGCCGGTTTCGGCGCGCAATTCGTCGAGGCAGTCGCGGCTGTACTCGGACAGACGCACCATGCGCTCCTTGTTCACCGCGTAACGGCTGGCGGTGCAGTTGCGCAGCATCTGCGCCATCCACAGGTACTGGTCGATGTCGGCGGTGGCTTTGATCGCGAGAGGGGCGTGGCGTTGCAGCAGCCACTTGATCGCCTTCAGCGGTACGCCCGGCGCGGCCCATGGCGAGGCGTAGCCCGGCGAGACCTGGCCGGCGTTGGCGAAACTGGTCTCCATGGCCGCAGCCGGCTGCCGGTCGACCACCACTACTTCGAACCCGGCACGGGCCAGATAGTAAGCACTGGCGGTACCGATGACGCCGCTACCCAAGACCATTACGCGCATTTTTGTATCCCTCATCGCGGCGGGGCCGCGTACGTCTGTTGTTAGAGCAATGATGCGCGCAGTGTAAAAAAGAAATGCCAGTGCTTTTCACTATATAAGCGCCTATATTTGGCGACAATTCTCGGCAAAAACCCTTTTCACGGAGGCGCATCCCCTATGCGTACCAACACTCAGACCAAACGTGAGCTGGACAAGATCGACCGCAACATCTTGCGGATCCTGCAGGCGGACGGGCGGATTTCCTTTACCGAACTGGGCGAAAAGGTCGGGCTCTCGACCACGCCGTGCACCGAGCGCGTGCGGCGTCTGGAGCGCGAAGGGATCATCATGGGCTACAACGCCCGGCTCAATCCGCAGCACTTGAAGGGTAGCTTGCTGGTGTTCGTCGAGATCAGCCTCGACTACAAATCCGGCGACACTTTCGAAGAGTTCCGCCGCGCGGTGCTGAAGTTGCCGCACGTGCTGGAATGCCATTTGGTGTCAGGGGATTTCGACTATCTGGTGAAGGCGCGGATTTCCGAGATGGCCTCGTACCGCAAGTTGCTGGGCGACATTCTGCTGAAGCTGCCGCATGTGCGGGAGTCGAAGAGTTATATCGTGATGGAAGAGGTTAAGGAGAGCTTGAGCCTGCCGATTCCAGATTGAGCACCGCGACGATCGTTCCCACGCAGAGCGTGGGAACGATCATGATGCATTTCTCTGTAGGAGCTGCCGAAGGCTGCGATCTTTTAGACCAGCACCTGCCGATTCGCCGCCATGTACTCGAAAATCTGCTTCTCCACCCGTGGATGAATCAGCTCCACCGGCCGCCGCTCGTTCGGGCAAGGCAAAGTCTTGGTCGTGCCGAATAACCGGCAGATCAACGGCCGCTCTTCATACACCGTGCAGCCATTCGGCCCCAGGTGCACGCAGTTCAACTCTTCCATCGCGGCATCCTGCTCGGCGCGGGTCTTGCGCGGCAGACGGGCCATTTCTTCCGGCGAGGTGGTCACCGGCCCACAGCAATCGTGGCAGCCGGGCACGCACTCGAACGAGGGGATTTGCTGGCGCAAGGTGCGGACTGTCTGGCTGTTGCAGCTCATCGAAACGGTAACCAAGGTGAAATAGGCGGCAATTGTGCCGCAAAAGCCGTGATCCAGACACCGCAGGCCGACCAGTGTTGCCCCCGTTCGGGCGTGCGGCTTATGCTCCGTCAAATTTTCTCGACACCCCCGTCTCAGGATGACGCCCATGACCGCCCGCGCCCACACCTCCGCGAGCCAACCTCACGTTGCCTCTTACTACGCCGCCAGCAGCTTGCCGCAGCCGGATCATCCGCTGCTGCAAGGCGACGTGGTGGCCGACGTCTGCGTGGTCGGCGGCGGTTTTTCCGGGTTGAACACGGCGCTGGAACTGGCTGAACGCGGACTCAGCGTGGTGTTGCTGGAAGCGCACAAGATCGGCTGGGGCGCCAGCGGTCGTAACGGCGGGCAGTTGATTCGCGGCGTTGGCCACGGTCTCGATCAGTTCGCCAACGTCGTCGGCAGCGACGGCGTACGCGAGATGAAACTGATGGGCCTGGAAGCGGTGGAAATCGTCCGCCAGCGCGTCGAGCGTTTTCAGATCGCCTGCGACCTGACTTGGGGCTACTGCGACCTCGCCAACAAACCATCCGACCTCGAAAGTTTTGCCGAAGACGCCGAAGAGTTGCGCAGCCTCGGCTATCGCTACGAAACCCGTTTGCTGCAAGCCAACGAGATGCACACGGTGGTCGGCTCCAAGCGCTATGTCGGTGGTTTGATCGACATGGGTTCAGGGCATCTGCATCCACTCAATCTCGCTCTGGGCGAAGCAGCGGCGGCGCAGCAATTGGGTGTGAAGCTGTTTGAACACTCGGCAGTGACCCGTATCGATTACGGCCCGGAAGTCAAAGTCCACACCGCCCAAGGTTCGGTGCGGGCGAAGACGCTGGTGCTCGGTTGCAACGCTTATCTGAATGACCTGAATCCGCAACTCAGCGGCAAGGTTTTGCCCGCCGGCAGCTACATCATTGCCACCGAACCGTTGAGCGAAGAGCAGGCACACAACCTGCTGCCGCAAAACATGGCGGTCTGTGATCAGCGAGTGGCGCTGGATTACTACCGACTCTCGGCGGATCGTCGCTTGCTGTTCGGCGGTGCCTGCCATTACTCGGGGCGCGATCCGAAAGACATCGCGGCGTATATGCAGCCGAAGATGCTGGAAGTGTTCCCGCAACTGGGGGGCGTGAAGATTGATTATCAGTGGGGCGGGATGATCGGCATCGGCGCCAACCGTTTGCCGCAGATTGGCCGGCTCAATGACCAGCCGAACGTGTATTACGCCCAGGCCTATTCCGGACACGGGGTGAATGCCACGCACCTGGCGGGCAAGTTGCTGGCTGAGGCGATCAGCGGGCAGCACGGCGGTGGCTTTGATCTGTTTGCCAAGGTGCCGCACATCACTTTCCCGGGTGGCAAGTATTTGCGCTCGCCGTTGTTGGCGTTGGGGATGTTGTGGCATCGCCTCAAAGAGTTGGTCTGACAACTTTTCAGCGACCCTACGAACGCCTTCGCGAGCAAGCTCGCTCCCACATTAATCTTCAGTGGACACAAGTTTCCCATCCACCATAGATCCCCTGTGGGAGCGAGCTTGCTCGCGAAAGGGCCGGCAAGAACAATACAGATCTCAGATCTGCCAGAACGGCTTCAACCCCTCCTCCTGCGCCTGCTCACGCGTCAACCCGATGTCCTTGAGCTGATCCGCCGTCAGGTTCAGCAACGCCCTGCGCGTGTGCAGGCGATGCCACATCAGACCCCAGCGGCTCAGGCCGGACGGTGCGTTACGCATGATCTCATTGCGCGCACGTTCCTTCTGCCCTGCCGCCAGTTCCTGACTGTGTAACGTCAGCCGCACATCGCTCAAGCCGTTCATTTTTGTCGCTCCTGTTTACTTGGGTAGCCAGAGATTCCATGATGCGCGGGCGAGCAAAACCATTACAGATTCAAAGCGACTGTATTAATTCCATACAGATTTACCGCTTTGCAGACTGAATTGACGATTTTTCTCGCATCTGTACTGGTCTTCCGAATCACCTGCACCGAGGCAGCGCCATGACCCTCTACGTAAACCTCGCCGAATTGCTCGGCACGCGCATCGAACAAGGCTTCTATCGCCCCGGCGACCGCTTGCCGTCGGTGCGCGCCTTGAGCGTCGAACACGGGGTCAGCCTGAGCACGGTGCAGCAGGCTTATCGCATGCTCGAAGACAGCGGACTGGCCACGCCGAAACCCAAGTCCGGCTACTTTGTGCCGGTCGGCCGTGAGTTGCCGGAGTTGCCCGCCGTCGGCCGTCCGGCGCAGCGGCCAGTGGAAATTTCGCAATGGGATCAGGTGCTGGAATTGATTCGCGCGGTACCGCGCAAGGACGTCGTGCAACTCGGTCGCGGCATGCCCGACATCAGCACGCCAACGATGAAACCGTTGTTGCGCGGCCTCGCCCGCATCAGCCGTCGCCAAGACATGCCCGGTCTGTATTACGACAACATCCACGGCACCCTCGAACTGCGTGAACAAATTGCTCGGTTGATGCTCGATTCCGGCTGCCAGTTGAGCGCCAGCGATCTGGTCGTGACTACCGGTTGCCACGAAGCTTTGTCCACCAGCATCCACGCGATCTGCGAGCCGGGCGACATCGTCGCGGTGGATTCGCCGAGCTTCCACGGCGCCATGCAGACCCTCAAAGGTCTGGGCATGAAAGCCCTGGAAATCCCCACTGACCCGCTCACCGGCATCAGCCTTGAAGCGCTGGAACTGGCGCTCGAACAATGGCCGATCAAAGCCATCCAGCTCACCCCGAACTGCAACAACCCGCTCGGCTACATCATGCCGGAGTCGCGCAAACGCGCGCTGCTCACCCTCGCCCAACGCTTCGACGTGGCGATCATCGAAGACGACGTCTATGGCGAACTGGCCTACACCTACCCGCGCCCGCGCACGATCAAATCCTTCGACGAAGACGGCCGCGTGCTGCTCTGCAGTTCGTTTTCCAAGACTCTCGCGCCGGGGCTGCGGATTGGTTGGGTCGCGCCGGGGCGATACCTCGAGCGCGTGCTGCACATGAAATACATCAGCACCGGATCGACCGCGCCGCAGCCGCAGATCGCCATCGCCGAATTTCTCAAATCCGGCCATTTCGAACCGCATTTGCGGCGGATGCGCTCGCAATACCAGCGCAATCGCGACGTGATGATCGATTGGGTGACGCGCTATTTCCCCGCCGGCACTCGCGCCAGCCGTCCACAGGGCAGCTTCATGTTGTGGGTGGAATTGCCGGAAGGTTTCGACACACTGAAACTGAATCGTGCGCTGCTTGATCAAGGCGTACAGATTGCTGTTGGCAGCATCTTTTCCGCCTCGGGCAAGTACCGCAATTGCCTGCGCATGAACTACGCGGCTAAACCGACAGCGCTGATTGAAGAGGCGGTGCGCAAGGTCGGTGCGGCGGCGATCAAACTGCTTGCCGAGTCCGAGCTCAGTCCAGTCTGAACACGCCTTCGCCGTCCAGTCGGGTCAGATCCGCGACCCGACTGGCCTCGCTGCTGATTTGCCCCTCAACCTCGAACTCAACCTCCAGGCGTCTGCCGCTCGCCAGCAGCGGCAGAAGACGCTCGCTGGGCCGCAACACGTCGTGCTCCCCTGCCCTTTGCGTGACAACACCGTCGACGCGCACCGCCATCACTTTCAGCCGCAACGTGCCAATGCCGAAGCGATAACGCTCGGCGTCAGCCCCCGGCGCATCGAAGCGCAATGTCAGCGGTGACGCCTGCTCGCAGATAACCTGCACTTGCACCCGGCGACTGCCAAAACTCAGTTCATTGGCACCGGCACTTTGCTGCAACAACGCGCCCCGGTCGGTCAGGCCAAAATCAAACGCTGGCGGACTGACTCGCACCTCGCAAGCTTGGTCCTGCGCCCACGCCGCCGTGCAGCACAGCCACAGCATTGCCACGGTCGAAACGTTGAAAACAGTCATCGGATAATTCCTCAATCATGCCTCGCTGCAACGCGCGGACGCAGATTCGTAAAGCTCATCGGGATCGGCTTCCTCAGCCAGTTCGAAGGTCAGATGACAGCGAGAGCCATCGGCCTTTTGCACATGCAGCGCAGCGTCCGCCTGAATGTCGGAAAGAAAAATCCGTCCGTCATCGAGCACGCTGGTGACGTAGCGGCCCTGCTCATCAAACACCCCGAAACCCTTGCCGACGACTTGATCATCGGCCGTGTGTGCGTGCAGTAAAACGCGCCGGGACGTGGCCATCTGAAACTCCAGCCGCTGCACCGAACCGCGCGCCGCTGCGATCTCGCGGTAGCCGTTGAGCACGTCGACATTGCGCGCCAGGCTCGCGGTGTCGATCTCCACCCGCGTGTTGCGATAGGCCGGCACGCTGGCCACCACCGCGCGCCCGGCGGCGTCCGTCCACACCGGCCCGTAAGGCGTGCGCAACTTGACCCCGGCGGCATCCCCGGCCTTGAGCAGGGCAAAGGTCTCGCGCACGGTGTAGGGCGATAAGGTCAGGCCTTCGCTGTGCAACGCGACGCCGCCGCGCGCGCCGAAGTCGTAACCGGTCGAACCGGAGCCGCGCTGCGAATAACCCAGATCAATCTGGGTGTAACGCGGCAGCAAGTTGAGCCGGCCACTGACATCCGCCTCGCCGTTTTCCGGGCGCTCAACCGTGGCGCTGTAGGCCACGGCGTCGTTGATCTGCTGATTCAGACGCAAGCCGCTGCGGGTGCCGCTGAGGTCGTCCTTGCGGACAAAACTGCGCAGCGCGCCGCTGCGACCCATCGGCACGCTAACCGTCAGATAGGTCGCAAAACCACGGCTGTCATGCGCCGAACCGCCCATGTCACGCTCAAGACTCAACGACACGCTGGTGCGCTGAAACATTCGTGACCACGAGGCGCTGAGGCGCGAACTGGTGTCGTCTTCAAAATCGGTGAAGCGTGAAAATCCACCGGAAAATGATCCCAGCAATAGGCTCGCGCCGCTGAGTCCAAGGGTCATCTGGTTGCGAATGCGTTGATCCGGTTGATCGGTGTCGCGATTCCACGTGGTATCGGACAACGTGCGAAAACCCTGCACCTGTTGGGTGACCGACAGGTTCGCCGAAACGCGCTCGGTCAGCGCCGTGCTCAGGCTGAGCTGGAACTGCGCGCCCAACTTATCTTCACGACGGGCGCGGGACACCACCTGACGCAGTCCCAGCGCTGTGCGCGGCAATAACGGAATCTGCAGCGCCATCCCGGCCGATTGATAGTCGCTGCCGAGCATCGCGCCCGCCGTCAGTTGCTCGCCGGCGGCCAAACGCCAATCCTTGCTCGCGGCGACGAAATCAGGCGCGTCGCGATCATCGCGGGCATAGCGACGAACACGTCCCGCCGTCACCGCGAAACCCGGCTGGCGGCCCGGCGCCAAACCACCAAGGCTGTCGCCGGGAACGATAAAACTGCGTTGCTGGCCATCCTCTTCGTACACGGTGACTTCCAGATCCAGGCTCTGGCTGAGCAGCGGCAAACCCACCAGCGAAAACGGCCCCGGCGGCACCAGCGTGGTGTAGATCAACGCGCCGTTCTGCCGAACCTCGACCCGAGCGGCGGAATAGGCGATGCCTTCGACGTGGGCGCCTTCACTGTCTGCTTCCAGCTCCCCCAATGCGGCTTCAGGCTGCAATTGCACACCGGTGAAAGCCTCGCCGGCAAACAATGGCGAGGCCATGTTGAGCTGACCGAGTTGCAGGTTGGTTTGCAGCGACTCGAAGGTGCGCGAAGCGTAGGCATACAGATGCTCGGTCTGGCTGCTGCCCTCGAACGCCGCGTAAGACTGACGGCTGCGCAGCGCCCAGTCGTTGATGTTCAAACCCAGCTCGGTGTTGAGGCTGCGGTAGTGTGTGGTCTGGCCAACGTATTCGTTACCCAGCACCAGCGCGTCGTAGTTGAACAGCGCAGCGCTACCACCGTGCGCGTAGTTGCGACGCGCCGCAGCCGTGGGCGCCACGAGCCCGGTGGGCAGCAGCAGTTCGATCTGTTCCTTACCCGGATCAAGCCGCGCGATCACGCCGTCGAAGCTGTCGACGAAGCGCTTGCACTCCAGGTTCGGCAACGCCTCGACGCGCATATTTGCCTGTTCGAGCAACGTTTCGGTGGTGCACAACTCGCCCTGCTCGTCGAACGTCGCCAGCACTCGTCCTTTCGGCACACCGTTGACGCTGAGCAGCAGCGAATGCGTCCCCTGCTGAAAGCGCGGCGCGTCCTGAAAGTATTCCGCCAGTTGCAGATCGAGCCCACGGGCGCGCAAGACGTTCGGGTCGAAAGTGACCGAGTCGGCCAAGCTGTTCGCCGACGCCAACAGGCTGAGCAGCGCAAGGCTGTGACGGTAACTCATTCACCGGTCACCAGTGGCGCATCGAAATTGCCGGCAGCGAAACCGTACATCGTCGCCGGGTACAGACGCACTTGAGTCGCCGTCGCGGGCAGCGGCGATGCGGACGTCAGACGCAGTTTTTCGCCGGGCAAAATGTAGCTGCGGCCCAGATCCACCGGGGCCTCGCCGGGCAACAGATTGACGGTATTAGCCAGCCGCACCACGTAGGGGCTGGGATTGCTGACCTGCAGTTGGGTGTCCTGCACTGACCACTTCAGCAGCGTCCATGGCTGGCGTTCGATGGGCAGATTCTTCGGGCGCAGAATCGCGGGAATGTTCTGTTTTACGGTAAGGCTGACCCGCGCGTTGCTGCCCTTTTCCAGCGGCTGAATGCCTTCGAAAATCACCCGTTTCAGGCGCTCGGTTTGCAGCGGCTCAGCGCTGCGCAGAATGAATCGCACCAGTTGCGTGCCACCGCTTTCCACCCGAGCTACTGGCGGGGTCAGCAGCAACAGCAGCTCGGTGTCTTCCGGGACATTTTCAATGCTCGTGTGCAAGAGAGCCGGGAGCGGTTCAGTGTTGGTGATGTTGATACTCGCTTCGCCGGTGGACTCTTCGAGAATCAGGATCGGCGTTTGCGGCACCATGCCCGCGGCGTCGGCCACGGATGTTGCGCTCGATAGAAGCAGCACCGCCATCAGGGCGGTGGTTGAAAAACGTTGAATTTGAGGCATGACGATTCCCTGGCGCCCCATTTTTCGCACCGTCGGCGCAAGGGCCCATCGTTGAAACACAAACGTAAAAAGGTGCGCCTGTGGCGCAGAAAAACGACGCACCGCAAGGACTGCGGCGCGTGTTTGATCAGGTCGAGAGTGTGCTCACGACATCCCTGGACTCAGAGGTAAACCAGCTCGAACGTCGCGGAGCCGTCCAGAGTGATGTCCGAGCCTGTAGGCAGCGCATTCGCCGGGCCGACGACTGGAACCAGTGTCATTGGAAGTGAGTGCGTGACACCACTGCTAGGGCCCTCTGCAACGCTGCGGCCCCAGGAATAATGCAGATAACCACCGCTGGAGGCATTCTTACCCACAAGTGTCGCACTCGGCTGATTCCACGTCGGACCGCCAATCCCGCCACCCTGTTGGTACATGAGGCTCATAGCGGTACCATCCACGTTCGGCGTGCCATGACGAAGCCCATAACCACCAATCTTCACACCGCTGGCGGCGCCCATGCCGTAGATGTACATGTCTTCGGCACGACCGTCGATGGTGATGCCTTGCAGCTGTGTCGACGCCTGATTGTCATGCACCTTCACCGCCACCGGCACGCGACCGTTGCAGTTCATTGTCAGGGTAATGTCTTTCAGCTCTAGCTCGGTTTGCGTATTGGCGTTCAGATCCGCCGCCGAAATCTTGCCCATATCGACAACGCTGCCTCCGTCAAAACTTGGCGTACACGCCGTCGGAATAATCGTGCCGCTAACCGTGAGGCTGGCACTTTCTGCGAGGGCAAGAGCAGGCAACAATGTAGCCACCACCGTGGCGCTGATGAAAAGCTTTTTCATGAGAAATTCTCGTTCCGTAAGAATTAAAAGGACGACAGCAAGTAGCGTTCTGTCTGGCGAGAAATAGCGAAATTTCTTGCCTGACAACGCCCGGCCATTATTGCGATTTGCCCCCGCTTCCGATGTAAGACGAAGTTACAAAGCACCCAGAGAAAATTCGCCTGAGGCCGTAGCTGACAGGAGTAGGAGAAATGCCCTACTTCAAAATTTCTCTTTTCCTGCCCGTCGGCCATTGCCTACACAGCGCTCAAACCGGGCGGTTCCCCACGGCAGATTTTTCCTGAATCAAACGCCGCCGATGACGGTCATAACCCGTGCCATACTCCGATCCCTACTCACACGCGGAATGATCCGACTTGCGATCCAGCCCTCTCCTGCTTCTGATCTTCGTGTTGTCGCTCGCCGGCTGCGCCAGTGTCGATGTGCAACGCGAACCCAGCCAGGCCTTGCCGGCCAGCAGCTCGGCGTTTGGCCGTTCGATTCAGGCTCAGGCCGCGCCGTATGAAGGCCGCTCCGGCTTCCGCCTGCTGTCCAACAGCACCGAATCTTTCACTGCCCGCGCCGAGCTGATCCGCCACGCGCAGGTCAGCCTCGATTTGCAGTACTACATCGTCCACGACGGCGTCAGCACGCGAATGCTCGTCGAGGAACTGCTCAAGGCTGCCGACCGTGGCGTGCGCGTACGCATTCTGCTCGACGACACCACCAGCGACGGTCTCGACCAGATCATCGCCACGCTGGCGGCGCATCCGCAGATCCAGATACGCCTGTTCAACCCGCTGCATCTGGGCCGCAGCACCGGCGTCACCCGCGCGGCCGGGCGCCTGTTCAACCTGTCGCTGCAGCACCGGCGCATGCATAACAAATTGTGGCTGGCCGATAACAGCGCGGCCATCGTCGGCGGGCGCAATCTGGGCGACGAGTATTTCGATGCCGAGCCGAACCTGAATTTCACCGACATCGACATGCTCAGCATGGGGCCGGTAGCCGAGCAGCTCGGGCATAGTTTCGATCAGTACTGGAACAGCGCGCTGAGCAAGCCGATCGATGAATTTCTCTCCAGCAAACCGTCGGCCAAGGACTTGCAGAACACCCGCACGCGCCTGGAAGAATCGCTGGAAGAAACCCGCCAACAGAATCACGCGCTGTATCAGCAGTTGATGACCTTCACCACCGAGCCGCGCATGGACATCTGGCGCAACGAACTGATCTGGGCGTGGAATCAGGCGCTGTGGGACGCGCCGAGCAAGGTGCTGGCCAAGGATGAGCCGGATCCGCACTTGCTGCTGACCACACAACTGGCGCCGGAACTGAAGAACGTCAGCAAAGAGCTGATCATGATTTCGGCGTACTTTGTGCCGGGGCAACCGGGGCTGGTCTATCTGACCGGGCGCGCCGATGCAGGTGTTTCCGTGAGCCTGCTGACCAACTCACTGGAAGCCACCGACGTGCCGGCGGTGCATGGCGGTTATGCGCCGTATCGCAAGGCGCTGCTGGAACACGGTGTGAAGCTATATGAGTTGCGGCGCCAGCCTGGGGATAACGATGGCAGCGGCCCGCATGTGTTTTACAGCAAGTCGTTCCGTGGCTCGGACTCGAGTTTGCACAGCAAGGCGATGATTTTTGATCGACAGAAATCGTTTATCGGCTCGTTCAACTTTGATCCGCGCTCGGTGTTGTGGAATACCGAGGTCGGGGTGTTGGTGGACAGTCCAGAGCTGGCTGAGCATGTGCGTGAGTTGGCGTTGCAGGGTATGGCGCCGGCGTTGAGCTATCAGGCGAAATTGCAGGATGGGAACATCGTCTGGGTCACTGAAGACAATGGCCAGATGCATACGCTGAGCAAAGAGCCGGGGAGTTGGTGGCGACGGTTTAATGCGTGGTTCAGCACCAGCGTCGGCCTGGAACGCATGTTGTAATCAAACAGAGAACTCTGCTCTAGAGGGCTTTTGTGGCGAGGGGATTTATCCCCGATCGGCTGCGCAGCAGTCGCAAAACCGGTGAACTCGATATATCTGAACCACCGAATATTTTGGGGCCGCTTCGCAGCCCATCGGGGATAAATCCCCTCGCCACAAGGTAATCACTCGATTCAGAGTCGGGGTCAAGCAGGTTCTGTCACCGGGCCGAATGCACCTTGGCGCAACAGCAATATCACCAACCCAAACGCCCCGATCGCCATCAACAGCGGCAACGCATGCCCGCTGATCCACTGACTCCCCGCCCCCGCCGCCAAAGGCCCGATCAAACAACCCACGCCCCACAGTTGTGCGATATGCGCATTCGCCCGCACCAGCGCATCGTCGCGGTAACGTTCGCCAATCAAGATCAGCGACAGCGTAAACAAGCCGCCAGCACTGGCGCCAAACAGCACCCACAGCGGCCAGATCAGCAGCGTATCGAGCAACAGCGGAATCGCCAGACTCGACAGCATCAACACCACCGCACAACCTGCAAACAGCGTGCGCCGCGACAGGTAATCGGCCAATGCGCCAATCGGCAGTTGCAGCAACGCATCACCGACCACCACGGTGCTGACCATCGCCAAAGCGATCTCGGCGGTGAAGCCTTGTTGCAGGCAATACACCGGCAGCAGCGTCAGGATCATCGCCTCAAACGCGGCAAACAATGACACCGCCCAGGCAATCGCCGGCAGATCGCGCGCAAATCCCCATAGGTCGCGGAAGGTCACGCTGCTCGCTTCACTGCTTGGCGCACCGCTGCGACCCAACAACAGCAATGGCGAAACCAGCAGCAGGCCGACGCCAACCCAGAAACCGTAATCATCTTCAGTGCCGAGCGCGCCCAGCAGTAACGGGCCAGACAACTGGCTCAACGCATAACTGCTGCCATACAGCGCCACCAAGCGACCACGCCAGTTCTCGACCACCAGTTGATTGATCCAGCTTTCGCCGAGGATGAACACGATGGTCAGGATCACGCCGATCATCAGGCGCAGCACCAACCAGATCGGATAGCTCGGCAGCAGCGCCAGCAAGCCGATCGACAACGCCCCGGCCCACAGGCACAGGCGCATCAGATTCGCCGTGCCGAAGCGCGCCGCCAGATGACTGGAAATCTTCGCGCCGAGCAACACGCCAATCGCCGGCATCGCCGCCATCACACCGATGGCGAAGGCGCCGTAACCCCAGCCCTCCAGACGCAACGACACCAACGGCATGCTGACCCCCAGGGCCAGGCCGACACTCAAGACAGACGCCAACACGGCGAAATACGTCGCCCAACGCATGTTCCACGCTCCTGTGGATAATTATTTTTTGAGGTCACATCAAACAAATGTGGGAGCGAGCCTGCTCGCGAAAACGGTTTCACATTCAGCACATAGGCTGACTGTTACACCGCTTTCGCGAGCAGGCTCGCTCCCACAGGGGATCTGCTTCGTCTGGAGGATCTGTTCTCGCGACCAGATCCTCGCTAACGGCTTACAGCTTGATCCACGTCGCTTTCAGCTCGGTGTATTTGTCGAACGCATGCAGCGATTTATCACGGCCATTGCCCGACTGCTTGAAGCCACCAAACGGTGCAGTCATGTCGCCGCCGTCGTATTGGTTGACCCACACGCTACCGGCGCGCAGCGCTTTGGCGGTCAGGTGCGCCTTGGAGATGTCTTGCGTCCACACCGCAGCGGCCAGGCCATACGGCGTGTCGTTGGCGATCTGGATGGCTTCTTCAGCGGTATCGAAAGCGATAACCGACAGCACTGGTCCGAAGATTTCTTCCTGAGCAATCTTCATCGCGTTGCTCACGCCGTCGAAAATCGTCGGCTCAACGTAAGTACCGCCGGTTTCCTGAAGAATGCGCTTGCCGCCGGCGACCAGTTTGGCGCCATCGGTGTGACCGGATTCGATGTACGACAGCACGGTGTTCATCTGCTGCGTGTCGACCAGCGCACCAACGTTGGTGGCCGGATCCAGCGGATTGCCCGGCTTCCAGGTTTTCAGTGCCTCGATCACCATTGGCAGGAATTTGTCCTTGATCGAACGCTCGACCAGCAGACGCGAACCGGCGGTGCAGACTTCGCCCTGGTTGAAGGCGATGGCGCTGGCAGCGGACTCAGCTGCAGCTTGCAGATCCGGCGCATCGGCAAAGACGATGTTCGGGCTCTTGCCGCCGGCTTCGAGCCAGACGCGTTTCATGTTCGATTCGCCAGAGTAGATCATCAGTTGCTTGGCGATCTTGGTCGAACCGGTGAACACCAGCGTGTCGACATCGTTGTGCAGGGCCAGCGCCTTGCCAACGGTGTGACCGTAGCCCGGCAGCACGTTGAGCACGCCTTTCGGAATGCCGGCTTCAACGGCCAGCGCGGCGATGCGGATGGCGGTCAGCGGGGATTTTTCCGACGGCTTGAGGATCACCGAGTTACCGGTCGACAGCGCCGGGCCGAGCTTCCAGCAGGCCATCATCAGCGGAAAGTTCCACGGCACGATCGCACCGACCACACCGACGGGCTCGCGGGTTACCAGACCGAGCTGATCGTGCGGCGTCGCTGCCACTTCGTCGTAAATCTTGTCGATCGCTTCACCGCTCCAGCTCAGCGCTTGCGCCGCGCCCGGAACGTCGATGTACAGCGAATCGCTGATCGGCTTGCCCATGTCGAGGGTTTCGAGCAGGGCCAGTTCTTCGGCGTGCTGCTTGAGCAGGCTGGCGAAACGGATCATGGTGGCTTTGCGTTTGGTCGGTGCCAGACGCGACCACACGCCGGAATTGAAAGTAGCGCGGGCGTTTTCCACAGCGCGCTGCGCGTCGGCGGCGTCACAGCTGGCAATCTTGCCGAGCAGACGGCCATCGACCGGGCTGATGCACTCGAAGGTCTCGCCGGAGACGGCGTCGGTGTATTCGCCGTTGAGATAGGCGCGGCCTTCGATTTTCAGGTCGCGGGCGCGTTGTTCCCAGTCGGCACGAGTCAGGGTGGTCATTTCGAGTGTCCTCCGCTTGTTGAATACGAGCGCCGCGCGATCTTCGCCAGCGTCCTCAAGAATTCTGCCCGGCCAGCCGGTTATTTCGGCCAGAGGCACCCGCCACCCTAAACCAGCGGCCGGGGTTGTTTCAATATATTTGACATAAGGTGGCCATACGGCCTTGCGGTGTTGATTTTAATCAACATAGACTTTGGCCCTTTCCAGCCAATCGCGCCGTATTCACAGGGGATAACAACAATGAACATCCAGAACGTCGTCGACATCAGCCTGACCAGCAGCGAAGCCGAACGCTATCGCCCGGATCCGGCGAAAGTGCTCAAGGGTGATCCTGAACAAGCGGTGTTCCATCAGTACGACAGTCCGTGTGGGCAGATGGGCGTTGGCGTGTGGGAAGGTGCGGTTGGGCAATGGACAGTGAATTACACCGAGCACGAATACTGCGAGATTTTGCAGGGCGTGTCGGTGCTGCGTGACAGCGATGGCAATGCCAAGACGTTGCGGGTTGGCGACCGATTTGTGATTCCGGCGGGGTTTCGTGGCACCTGGGAAGTGCTGGAGGCTTGCCGCAAGGTCTATGTGATCTTCGAACAGAAGGCTTGAGGATTTTTGCTGGCTGATCCGGCCCTATCGCGAGCAGGCTCACTCCTACAGATGACCGCATTCCAATGTAGGAGTGAGCCTGCTCGCGATGAGGCCCGCACAGACAACCGCAGAAACCGGAGGCAACAAAAAAGGCCCGCATCGTGAGATACGGGCCTTTTTTGTAAGTCGGGAAAAATCAATTACTTGATTTTGCCTTCCTTGTAGATCACGTGCTTGCGAACAACCGGATCATATTTCTTGATCTCGATTTTGTCCGGGGTAGTACGCTTGTTCTTGTCGGTAGTGTAGAAGTGACCAGTACCGGCGCTCGAGATCAAACGAATCAATTCACGCATGATTAGCTCCCTTAAATCTTGCCATCGCGGCGAAGTTCGGCGAGCACGACAGTGATGCCACGCTTGTCGATGATACGCATGCCTTTGGCAGATACGCGCAGACGCACAAAACGTTTCTCTTCTTCAACCCAGAAGCGGTGATGCTGCAGGTTCGGCAGGAAACGACGACGGGTTTTGTTGTTTGCGTGGGAAATGTTATTCCCAGTCACCGGACCCTTACCGGTAACTTGACATACTCTCGACATGCCTCAGCCCTCTAAAACCACATGCCCAACCCGGCATGGGTTGGCCGCTTAATCTCTCAGTCATTTGGCGCCAGGCGCCGCGTTTCTTTAGAGGTCTTACCGGCTACACCTACAGTGAAGGAACCGGGCCCCTAGAAAAGAGCGCTGCTTTATACCAGAAAGACCGGGGTGCAACAACTTTCCGTGTGCAATCAATCCACAAAAAGGCGCTTTTTCGACCTGCGAACGCTTTGGATAAAGGCCGGCACCGGTTTTTACCACTCGTCGAAGAAAATCGTCTGCACACGGCTTTCAGACTTTTTGCGCAGCGCCGTGGTCTGAAAAACCGCCATCACTGTGCCCTTAAAATGCAAAAAGGGGATAGTCATTTGTAATCCAGCCCTCTAGGGTAGGCCTTTTCCAGACTGCACTTGCAGATGGGCCTTCGATCTGTAAAAGGAAACCGACCATGCGCCTCGCTGCCCTACCCCTGTTGCTCGCCCCGCTCCTGCTGAGCCCTCTGGCCCAGGCCGCCGCGCTGAGCGTCTGCACCGAGGCCAGCCCGGAAGGGTTCGACGTGGTGCAATATAACTCGCTGACCACCACCAACGCCTCGGCCGACGTGCTGATGAACCGCCTGGTGGATTTCGACACCGCCAGCGGCAAAGTCGTGCCGAGCCTGGCCGACAGTTGGGAGGTCAGCACCGATGGCCTGACGTATGTGTTCAAACTGCATCCGCAGGTGAAATTTCACACGACGGATTACTTCAAGCCGAGCCGCGAGCTGACCGCTGAAGATGTCAAATTCAGCTTCGATCGCATGCTTGACCCGGCGAACCCGTGGCACAAAGTCGCCCAGAGCGGTTTCCCGCACGCGCAGTCGATGCAGTTGCCAGCACTGATCAAGAAGATCGACGCCCTCGATCCGCTGACTGTGCGCTTCACCCTTGATCACCCGGACTCGACGTTCCTGGCGACCCTGAGCATGGGCTTCGCCTCTATCTACTCCGCCGAATACGCCGACAAACTGATGAAGGCCGGCGCGACGGACAAGCTCAACAGCCAGCCGATCGGCACCGGCCCGTTCGTGTTCAATCGTTTCCAGAAAGACGCGGCGATCCGCTACAAGGCCAACCCGGACTACTTCGGTGGCAAGCCTGCGGTCGATCCGCTGATCTTCGCCATCACCCCGGACGCCAACGTGCGCCTGCAAAAGCTGCGACGCAATGAATGCCAGATCGCTCTGTCGCCGAAACCACTCGACGTACAAGCCGCGCTGAAAGAACCGACATTAAAAGTCGAAAAGACTGACGCGTTCATGACCGCTTTCGTCGGCATCAACAGCCAGCACCCGCCGCTGGACAAGCCGGAAGTGCGTCAGGCGATCAACCTCGCGTTCGACAAGGCCAACTACATCAAAGCTGTGTTTGAAGACACCGCCGAAGCGGCCAACGGCCCGTACCCGCCGAACACTTGGAGCTACGCCAAGAACCTGCCGGGCTATCCGCACGACATCGCCAAAGCCAAGGCGCTGATGGCCAAGGCCGGTTTGAAGGATGGGTTCCAGACCACCATCTGGACGCGTCCGTCCGGCAGCCTGCTCAATCCGAATCCAAGCCTCGGCGCACAGATGTTGCAGTCGGATCTGGCAGAGATCGGTATTCAGGCGGAAATCCGCGTGATCGAGTGGGGCGAGCTGATTCGTCGCGCCAAGGCGGGCGAGCATGATCTGTTGTTCATGGGCTGGGCGGGCGATAACGGCGACCCGGATAACTTCCTCACGCCGCAGTTTTCCTGCGCTGCGGTCAAGTCGGGGACTAACTTCGCGCGCTACTGCAACGCCGATCTGGACAAGCTGATCAGCGCCGGCAAGACCACCAGCGAGCAAGGTGTACGCACCAAGCTGTACGAGCAGGCGCAGGCGCAGATTCAGCAGCAGGCGCTGTGGCTGCCGTTGGCGCACCCGACGGCGTATGCGCTAACGCGCAAAGACGTGCAGGGATATTCGGTGAGCCCGTTTGGCCGTCAGGACTACTCCAAGGTCAACCTCAAATAACCTGCCCCTGTAGGAGCTGCCGCAGGCTGCGATCCTTTGATTCTGTTTTTTTAGGATCAAAAGATCGCAGCCTGCGGCAGCTCCTACAGGGAGTGGAAGTTACATCCAGCCACATTCCGCCATCGACAGCGGCTCGCCGTCACCGATGATGAAGTGATCGAGCACCCGCACATCAATCAAATCCAAAGCTTTCTGCAGTCGCTTGGTCAGCAACCGATCTGACTGACTCGGATCCGTGTTCCCCGACGGATGGTTATGGCAGAGGATCACCGCCGCCGCGTTGTTAGCCAACGCACGCTTCACCACTTCCCGGGGATGCACGCTGGTGTTGTCGATCGAGCCGCGAAACAAGGCCTCGAAATTCAGCACCTGATGTTTTGAATCGAGAAACAGACAGCCGAACACCTCATGAGGCTCATGCCTCAGCATGGCTTTGAGGTAATCACGGACGACCTGGGGATTCTCCAGCGCAGGTTTCTCGCGCGAGCGTTCGGCCAGATGCCGCTTGCCCATTTCTTGCGCCGCTTGCAGCTGCGCGTACTTTGCGGGGCCCAAACCCAATTGTTTGCTGAATGCGTCCTGATCGGCCTCAAGCAACAAACGCAGGCTGCCGAACTGACTCAACAAATGCCGCGCCAGATCCACCGCACTTTTCCCCGGCACGCCGGTACGAAGGAAAATCGCCAGCAGTTCCGCATCCGAAAGACTCGCCGCACCTTGTTCCAACAACCTTTCCCGCGGGCGTTCAGCCGCGGGCCAATCACGAATACTCATAGCACTTCCCTGTCTGTGGGCGCCGCTGTTCCGTAGCGGTCGCTGTGATATCTTAGCCCATCTTTTTTGCGGGCGGATTCACCCTGGGGAGGGGGTTTCGCCACGTATGTCACCCACGAAATGAAAGGCAGACCTATGCAGCGGCTGTATCGGAAACGCATCGTTCTGGGCGTCGGCGGCGGCATCGCGGCCTACAAGAGCGCCGATCTGGTTCGTCGCCTGATCGACCAGGGCGCCGAAGTGCGCGTGGTCATGACCCACGGCGGCGCCGAATTCATCACCCCGCTGACCATGCAGGCGCTGTCCGGCCACCCGGTGCACCTCGACTTGCTCGACCCGGCCGCCGAAGCCGCGATGGGCCACATCGAGCTGGCCAAGTGGGCCGATCTGGTGCTGATCGCCCCGGCCACCGCCGACCTGCTCGCGCGTCTGGCGCAAGGCATTGCCAATGATTTGCTGACCACGCTGGTACTCGCCACTGACGCTGTCGTCGCTGTCGCGCCGGCCATGAATCAGGCGATGTGGCGTGATCCGGCGACCCAGGCCAACCTGCAACTCCTTGAAAGCCGTGGCCTGAAGACCTTCGGCCCGGCCTCGGGCAGTCAGGCCTGCGGCGACGTCGGCATGGGCCGGATGATGGAAGCCACCGACCTCGCGCAGTGCGCGGCAGACTGTTTCCAGCGCCAGGCACTGACCGGCAAACATGTGGTGATCACTGCCGGTCCGACTCAGGAAAACATCGATCCGGTGCGCTACATCACCAACCACAGCTCCGGAAAAATGGGCTTTGCCCTCGCCGAAGCAGCGGTTGAAGCCGGCGCCCGCGTCACGCTGATCAGCGGCCCGGTGCACCTGCCGACGCCAGATCGCGTCACGCGTATCGACGTGGTCAGCGCCCGCGACATGCTCGCGGCGTGTGAATCGGCGATCCCGTGCGACGTGTTCATTTCCTCGGCAGCGGTTGCGGACTACCGCCCGGAAGTCATCGCCCCGCAAAAACTCAAGAAAGATCCTACGAGCGGTGATGGCTTCGTCCTGCAAATGGTGCGCAATCCAGACATTCTGGCCACCATCGCGACCCGTCCCGACCGTCCGTTCAGTGTCGGCTTTGCCGCCGAGACCGAACACCTGCTCGACTACGCTGCACGCAAGCTGAAGGACAAGAATCTCGATTTGATCGTCGCCAACGACGTCGCCAACCCGAGCATCGGTTTCAACAGCGAAGAAAACGCCTGCAGCGTGATTGACCGTGAGCTGCACGCCACGGTTTTCGCCCAGACCAGCAAGAGCAAGATCGCTCGCCAACTGGTCACTTTTATCGCCGAACGTCTGAACCAGGTTTAATTTACATGCACGCTTTGCAAGCCAAGATCCTCGACCCACGCATCGGCACCGATTTTCCGCTGCCGCAATACGCCACTCCGGGCTCCGCCGGCCTCGACCTGCGCGCCATGCTGGAACAGGACATCGTGATCAAGCCGGGTGAAACCGTGCTGATCCCCACCGGTCTGTCGGTTTACATCGGCGACCCGAACCTTGCCGCACTGATCCTACCGCGCTCGGGCATGGGCCATAAGCACGGCATCGTGCTGGGCAACCTCGTCGGCCTGATCGACTCCGACTACCAGGGCCCGCTGATGGTGTCCTGCTGGAACCGTGGCCAGAGCGATTTCACCATGACCGTCGGCGAACGTCTGGCGCAACTGGTGCTGGTACCGGTGGTACAGGCGCACTTCGAAATGGTTGAAGAGTTCGTCGAAACCGAACGCGGCACCGGCGGTTTTGGCCATACCGGCACCAAATAACCGAACACATCTCCTGTAGGAGCTGCCGCAGGCTGCGATCTTTTGATCTTGATCTTAAAAAACAAAGTCAAAAGATCGCAGCCTTCGGCAGCTCCTACAGAAGAGAAATTTGTGCAATTTGTGCGACAGGTTTTAACACCGTAAATCAAGGTTTTGCCGGCCGAAAGCCACGCCAGCCGAGGCGTCATGGCCCTTTCATACCACGAACTCTCTGTGGAAAACGCCGTCATACCCTTCAGTTTGAGCCTGCCGTCGAACGATTCGTCGGTCTGTCCCGCCACTTTCGAGATGGAGCATTTCCGTAGATGAGCACCCCAGCCAAGATCGCCCCGAAGCTGCCCGACAGCATTTTCCGCGCCTATGACATTCGCGGCACCGTGCCGGAATTCCTCAATGCCGAAACCGCTTACTGGATCGGCCGCGCCATCGGTTCGCAGAGCCTCGCTCAAGGTGAGCCGAATGTATCCGTCGGTCGCGACGGCCGCTTGTCCGGCCCGGAGCTGGTTGCCGAGCTGATTCGCGGCATCGCCGAAAGCGGCTGCCATGTCAGCGATGTCGGCCTGGTGCCGACGCCGGCGCTGTACTACGCCGCCAACGTGCTGGCCGGCAAGTCCGGGGTGATGCTCACCGGCAGCCACAACCCGTCGAACTACAACGGCTTCAAGATCGTCATCGCCGGCGACACCCTCGCCAACGAACAGATTCAGGTGCTGCATGAGCGCATCAAGACCAACAATCTGAGCAGCGGCACCGGCAGCGTTACCCAAGTCGAAATCCTCGACCGCTACAACACCGAAATCGTCCAGGACATCAAACTGGCGCGGCGCATGAAAGTCGTGGTCGACTGCGGCAACGGCGCGGCCGGCGTGATCGCCCCACAACTGATCGAAGCGCTGAACTGCGAAGTCATCCCGCTGTTCTGCGAAGTCGACGGCAACTTCCCGAACCATCACCCGGATCCGGGCAAGCCTGAAAACCTCGTCGACCTGATCGCCAAGGTCAAGGAAACCAACGCCGACATCGGCCTGGCGTTCGACGGCGATGGCGACCGTGTCGGCGTGGTGACCAACACCGGCAGCATCGTCTACCCGGATCGTCTGCTGATGCTGTTCGCCCGTGACGTGGTTGCGCGCAACCCGGACGCCGAGATCATTTTCGACGTCAAATGCACCCGTCGACTGGTACCGCTGATCAAGGAATACGGCGGCCGTCCGCTAATGTGGAAGACCGGTCATTCGTTGATCAAAAAGAAAATGAAACAATCCGGTGCTCTATTGGCCGGTGAAATGAGCGGGCACATCTTCTTCAAGGAGCGCTGGTTCGGTTTCGACGATGGCATCTACAGCGCCGCGCGGCTGCTGGAGATCCTCAGCAAGGAAAAATCTACTGCGGAAGAGCTGTTTGCGACCTTCCCGAACGATATTTCTACGCCGGAAATCAATATCCATGTGACCGAAGAGAGCAAATTCAGCATCATTGATGCACTGCACGACGCACAGTGGGGCGCAGGCGCTGACCTGACCACCATTGACGGCGTGCGAGTCGATTACGCCAAAGGCTGGGGCCTGGTGCGCGCGTCCAACACCACACCGGTGCTGGTGCTGCGCTTCGAGGCCGATGACGAGGCTGAATTGCAGCGCATCAAGGACGTGTTCCACGCCCAATTGAAACGTGTTGCACCTGATCTCCAACTACCGTTCTGATCCACCCGGAGCCCTGAATGACCCTCGAACGCGATGCCGCCGCCAACACTGCCAAGGTCCTGTCCGAAGCGCTGCCTTATATCCGACGTTATGTCGGCAAGACCCTGGTGATCAAATACGGCGGCAACGCGATGGAAAGCGAGGAGCTGAAAACCGGCTTCGCCCGCGACATCGTGCTGATGAAAGCCGTCGGCATCAACCCGGTGGTCGTGCACGGCGGCGGCCCGCAGATCGGTGATCTGCTCAAGCGCCTGTCGATCGAAAGCCACTTCGTCGATGGCATGCGCGTCACCGACGCGGCGACCATGGACGTCGTCGAAATGGTCTTGGGCGGTCAGGTCAACAAAAGTATCGTCAACCTGATCAACCGCCACGGCGGCAGCGCCATCGGCCTGACCGGTAAAGACGCCGAGCTGATTCGTGCGAAAAAGCTCACCGTTACCCGCCAGACCCCGGAGATGACCCAGCCGGAAATCATCGACATCGGCCACGTGGGCGAAGTCATCGGGATCAACACCGACTTGCTCAACCTGTTGGTCAAAGGTGATTTCATCCCGGTGATCGCGCCAATCGGCGTCGGCGCCAACGGTGAGTCGTACAACATCAATGCTGACCTGGTGGCTGGCAAAGTCGCCGAAGCGCTGAAAGCTGAAAAGCTGATGCTGCTGACCAACATCGCCGGCCTGATGGACAAGTCGGGCACCGTGCTGACCGGCCTGAGCACGCAGCAAGTTGACGATCTGATTGCTGACGGCACCATCTACGGCGGCATGCTGCCGAAGATCCGTTGTGCGCTGGAAGCGGTTCAGGGCGGCGTCGGTAGCTCGTTGATCATCGACGGTCGTGTACCGAACGCGATCCTGCTGGAAATCTTCACTGATACTGGTGTGGGTACGCTGATCAGTAATCGCAAGCGTCACTGATTGCTGAAAGGCTAAAGATCGCAGCCTGCGGCAGCTCCTACAAAAGCGGATTTCGTTTGTGCGAAATCCCTGTAGGAGCTGACGAAGTCTGCGATCTTTTTTATGCGCGCAAGAAATGTCTGACTTAACAAAGCGAAACGTCCGACATCACCTCAGAACAAATCTCCCTAGGATCTTCCCTTCATCCACCGGAGATTTACCCATGCAAAAAGATTACGTCCCTTACGGCAGCGATGTTTCCCCTGGCACTTACGAGTGCGTCGATTGCGGCCATCAGTATTCCAATCAAGCCAAAACCTCGATGCCACCGTGCCCGCAATTTCGCAAAACAGCACATGCGTTGAATGGCTGGAAAATCCTCACCGGCCAAGGTGATGCGATCAAAGACCCTTATCCGGAAAAGCCTGCCAACATCAAAAGCGCCGAGGTCATCACGCCCTCGAACAAAAAATAACCTCGGAGCGCCTGAGCCATGCAGATCTCGTTCACGATCGACGCCGCCGCTTTCGAGCTGGAACAAAAGGAACCGGTCAAGAAAACCTTGCGCATTGGTGACGCGGAAATCACCCACGCGTTGCAGCGCATTGCCAAGGCCAGCCTGACCGAATACCTGAAAATGCTGGTCGAGGGCGGCATGCCCAGCCGCGCTGACGAGGCCAAGCAGGATCGTCTGCTCTACCTGATTCAGAGCTATTTCGGGCAGACCTTGCCGACTGAATCGCAGATCTCGACGATCTTTCAGCTGACTCAAAGCCAAAGCAAAACCCTGCTGAAAAACACCGTGTCGCGCTTTCGCAATCAGCTCGACGACATCCTCCAGCACAGCATGCGTGCGGTGATCGAGACGGCTGAATACGCGCAAACCGTGTTTCTGGTGGTCATCAGCTCGGACGTGATACGCGATGAGCTGAACATGCTGATCACGCAGAACGAGCCAACCTTCAAACCCATCACCAAGCGCAAGGGCAGCGCCGGGCAGTTCGAGATCAGCGAGGACAGCCACGCCTTGCTCTGCGCAACGCTGGGCCTGAATGCCGTTCAGTGACATCGTCGCGGTCAGTGGCTTGCTGCTGACCCTGACCACCTTCCTGTTCAACCTGGCGTGGCCGGCGCTCAGTGAAGCGTTGGCACTGGATGAATATCAGTCGGGGCCGCTGAACCGAAAACGCAGCAGGGGCAAGGTTCGCGAGGCTTTTTACGGGCGGGCGCTGCCGCTGACGTGTGCGTTTGTGGCGCTGTTTTACGTCAACTTGCCGGCTGCCGTGGGGATTATTCGCAGCAGCACGCTGGATCTGTGGGATTTTGATGTGGATCGCACGTTGTACGTGATGGTGGTGTTGGCGCTGCTGGCGTTTGCGCTGATCAACGCAGGATTGACCCTGAAACTGCTGAAAAAATGGAGAAACCTGCGCTAAATCGAAACCCCTGTAGGAGCTGCCGAAGGCTGCGATCTTTTGATTCTGTTTTTAAGATCAAAAGATCGCAGCCTCCGGCAGCTCCTACAGAATGATGTCGTATCAGACGCCAAACTGGGTGCGGTACGCTTCCACGGCTGGCAGATGCTGCTTGAGCTGCGGATCATCCGCGAGGAACTCCAGCACCTGATTCAGCGAAACAATGCTGATCACCGGAATGCCGAAATCACGCTCGACCTCCTGAATCGCCGACAACTCGCCGTTGCCACGTTCCTGACGGTTCAGCGCGATCAGCACGCCGGCAGCCTTGGCGCCGTCCTGTGAAGCAATGATTTGCATCACTTCACGGATCGCGGTGCCAGCGGTAATCACGTCGTCGATGATCAGCACGTCGCCGGTCAGCGGCGCGCCAACGAGGCTGCCGCCTTCGCCGTGGGCCTTGGCTTCCTTGCGGTTGAAGCACCATGGCAGGTCACGGTCGTGATGCTCGGCCAATGCGACGGCGGTGGTGGCCGCCAGCGGGATGCCTTTGTAGGCCGGGCCGAACAGAACGTCGAAGGGAATGCCGCTTTCAGCGATGGCTGCAGCGTAGAAACGCCCCAGCTGCGCCAGGGCCGAGCCCGAGTTGAACAGGCCGGCGTTGAAGAAGTAAGGACTGGTGCGCCCGGACTTCAGGGTGAACTCACCGAAGCGCAAAACGCCGCGATCGATGGCAAAACGAATGAAATCGCGCTGATACGCTTGCATGAAAAAAACCCCAAATACCACGGATTTAGCTAATTAGCTTGACGCCGTGTATCATACACGCACGCGATTTTTGGGGCCATTTATGCGGATCATCAGTGTGAACGTCAATGGTATTCAGGCGGCAGTCGAGCGCGGTTTGCTCAGTTGGCTGCAAGCTCAGAATGCCGACGTCATCTGCCTGCAGGACACCCGTGCCTCCGCCTTTGAACTGGATGACCCAGCCTTCCAACTGGATGGCTACTTCCTTTATGCCTGCGATGCTGAAGTCCCTGCCCAAGGCGGCGTGGCTTTGTATTCGCGGTTGCAACCGAAGGCTGTCATCAGCGGTCTCGGTTTCGAGACGGCCGACCGCTACGGGCGCTACCTGCAAGCAGATTTCGACAAAGTCAGTATTGCCACCTTGCTGCTCCCTTCGGGGATGAACGGCGATGAGGACTTGAACCAGAAGTTCAAGCTCATGGACGACTTCGGCAAGTACCTGGACAAACAGCGACGCAAACGCCGCGAGTACATTTATTGTGGCTCGCTGTACGTGGCGCAGCAGAAGCTCGACATCAAGAACTGGCGCGACAGCCAGCAATCCCCGGGCTTCCTGGCGCCGGAACGCGCCTGGATGGACGAGATTGTCGGCAACATGGGTTATGTCGATGCCCTGCGCGAAGTCAGCCGTGAAGGCGACCAGTACAGCTGGTGGCCGGATAACGAACAGGCCGAGATGCTCAATCTGGGCTGGCGCTTCGACTACCAGATCCTGACACCGGGCTTGCGCCGCTTTGTACGCAGCGCACGTCTGCCGCGTCAGCCACGGTTCTCGCAGCACGCGCCGCTGATCGTCGACTACGACTGGACGCTGACCATCTAAGCGTCGAATCGCAGTCAAAAAAATGCCCGTATCGCGAGATACGGGCATTTTTTGTGCGCTAGCCTAAAGCGGGCTGAACCTCAGAGCGCGACAAACATCGGCAGGGCCAGATACAGCTTGATCACGATGACGTTAATGATGTCAATGAAGAACGCACCAACCATCGGCACCACCAGAAACGCAATCTGCGAAGGCCCGTAACGCTGCGTCACCGCCTGCATGTTGGCGATTGCCGTCGGCGTGGCACCGAGACCAAAACCGCAATGCCCTGCGGCCAGCACCGCCGCATCGTAGTTGCGGCCCATCATGCGGAACGTCACGAAAATCGCAAACAGCGCCATGACCAAGGTCTGCACCGCCAGAATGATGAAGATCGGTAACGCCAGCGCCGCCAGATCCCACAGCTTCAGCGACATCAAGGCAATCGCCAAGAACAGCGACAGGCTGACATTGCCCAACACCGACACTTCCCGCTCGAACACCTGATAAAGCCCCAGCGCCGAGAGGCCGTTACGCAGCAACACACCGACAAACAGCACACAAACAAAGGTCGGCAATTCAAGCGCGCTGCCTTGCAGCCAACCGTTCAGCAGATTGCCGACCAGAAGGCTGACCGCGATCAGGGCGAGTGTTTCGATAAATGAAAACGGCGTTATCGAGCGCTCTTTGTTCGGCTGCTCAAAACCCTTGGGGAGCCGTGGCGCTTGCTGATTCTGGCAACCGGGCACCTCAACACGTTTGATCAACAGGCGAGCCACTGGCCCACCAATCAAACCGCCCAGCACCAGACCAAAAGTCGCCGAGGCGATCGCCAGTTCAGAGGCAGAGGCCAAACCGTATTTCTCACTGAACATCGTGCCCCACGCCGCGCCGGTACCGTGACCGCCCGCCAGAGTGATCGAACCGGTCAACAGACCCATCAGCGGGTCAAGTCCGAGCAGAGTGGCGAGGCCAACGCCCATCGCGTTCTGCACCACCAGCAGCCCGGCGACTGCCACCAAAAAGATCCCAACAACGCGCCCGCCCTTTCTCAGGCTGGCGAAGTCTGCACTCAAACCGATAGTGGCAAAGAAGGCCAACATCAAAGGCGTTTGCAGCGAAGTATCGAAGCGAACTTCAACATCCAGTGTTCGCATGATCAGAAGAACAAGCGCAACCAATAGGCCCCCGGCAACCGGTTCGGGAATATTGTAATTGCGCAGAAACCCAACGCGAGTAACTAAACCACGCCCCAGTAAAAGTACTAAGGAAGCGGCCACGAGTGTTCCGTAAAAATCGAGCTGAATCATTTTGATTATTCTTGGCTATATTCAGGGACGAGCTCTTTTCCTGAGCGCGCGCCGTGAATCGGCTGATTGTCTCAACACTGATTGCTGTGGAATTCAAGAACCTTCGACGGCTTGAATATATCGAAATATTTCAAGAGAAACATAACGCCGGGCAACTTTAACAATCGTCCATCGCCGATGCCAAGGACGGAGCCAGCACCAAGGCAGTGCAGTTGTGACTAAACATGTAATAGCGAAAAATATATAACTATATGACTACCATTCATCGGCAATAGATTAATCCTACATCCCAAAGAAACTAATCCGGTTGCATTCATGTAAATGCCCGTAGGTGAAACACGGGCATTTTTATTAATCAGAGAATTGTCTGACTGGAGATGTCTCGGGGCGCGCGCGTCAGGATGTCTGGCGTGTCGCCAATCACCACCGTGTCGTCGATCCGAAAGCCACCCAGCCCCCACTGAAAAATCCCCGGCTCAGCCGAATACACTTCGCCACTCATCAGCGGTCGCGTATTGAACGCCATGTCGTGGGGAAACTCATGGCCGACCAGCCCAAGTCCATGGCCCGTACGATGGATGATCAAGTCCGCCACTCCATGCCGCTCGAAAACCCCTTGAGCCGCCGCATCTATCGCGCAAACCGGATTGCCCGTCACCGCCGCTTCGCACGCCGCTTCATTGGCTTCCCGCGCCGCCTCATACAACTGAATTTGCCGCGCCGAAGGCTTGCCGCAAAACCAGGTGCGCTCGTTCTCGATGATCAGACCGTTGATACGCGGAATGATGATGTTCACCAGACCATGACCCTTCTCGATGCGTGCGCCGCACTGCCGACCATCGCCGTGGGGTGCACAGCTCGCCGGGCCGGACAGGGTGAAAAACTCAATGCACTGCACATCCTCACCGGGGAAACGATTAGCCGCTTCTTCGACAAACAGTGCGGCCATGCTCATGTCCAGCTCCTGAACCAGTCGTCCGGGGCGGATGTTTTCCCGGTAGCGATCCTGCAACCAATCCGTCAACGCACAGGCTTCGCGCATCAGTTGGATCTCTTCGGCATGCTTGACTAGCCGCAACGTGCGGCACTCTTCGGTCGCGTTTTGCAGCACCAACGATGGCAGCAAAGTACCGACGCGAGCCAACGGCGCCGTGATCGCGTCGACGCCAATGCGCGACCGATGCAGCCCGGCATCGCGCAAAGATTGTGCGACCAGCTCACTCCACTGACTGACCAAGGGCAGGCGATTTTGCACACGCGGATGCTCGGCATAAAAACGTGCATCCTCGATCCAAAGATGCCCGGCTTCTTTGGTGAAACGCCAATGATGCGTCGATAGCTCATGAGCGATCACAAACGGCGCGCCGTTCCTCGGTACGACGCACAGAATTGGCCGTTCCCACGTCTCTACGTCGGTATTGAAGTTGGTCGCAAACTGGAAGAAGTCGGCCTGGGTGAAAAGCAAAGCATCAAAGCCTTCGCGATCCATCAGCGAGTACATGAGTTGCAGGCGATAGTCGCGCACAGCGTGTCCGAGGTGTGCCATTGGCTGGCTCCGTGTCGTTGAAGTGCGGACAGTGTTCAACGAGGGCAGAGCTGTCGTCGCGCCGATCCTTGCTCAATTGCCGGTACTTTCTTGCTCACGAGTTTTATCGGGACTGGCGAAAATCCTTCGGGCTGATGCCATAGGCTTTACGAAAGACTCGGGCGAAATGGCTGGAGTCGGCAAACCCGGATTCCAGGGCAATTTCCAAAATAGTCTTGGCGGAGTTTTCCAAAGCGTTGCGCGCCCGTTGCAGGCGCACAACCAGTACGTGGGCATGCGGTGAAGTGCCAAAAGCGCGTTTGAATTCACGAGCGAAGTGGAATTCACTCATCGCCGCAATTGCCGCCAACCGGGCAATGCAGAGCTTTTCGCAGGGGTGACGCTCGATGTAGCGCAAGGCATCCATCAGGCCTTGGCTGGCAACTCTTGGCTGGGTGCTCGAAAGCTCATAACTGTTCAATAAATGAGCAATCAATACCTGAACGCTTAGATCCGCCTGCTCACGGGCGCCCCGACTGTTGTCACCGATGGACAGCGCCAATTGCCGGGCCAGCAAATGAGCCACTCTGTCGTTTTGATACAGCGGCTGATGCGTTCCGCGAAATCCGGCGAAGCTCAATCCTTGCTCCTGCGCCGCAGCGGTCAACGCCGGCATTGGCAAATGCACATGAAGGATGTCGAAAGCGCTACGCGTGTCCCAGCTCGCGGATTGGCTGGGCTGCAGCAATCGCACCTGACCACTGTGAATCTGCCCGTCCCACACCTGCCGGCCGCCAACAGCGGCACGCGATTGCATGGGCGCAAGCATCACGCTGAGCAAAACATGCTCGCGCGGTTCAGTACGTTCAAAGTGATAGCTGTCTGTGGATGAACGCTGCCAGCGGAACACCGCAGCGCCGGTCGATTGCAGATCCGTCAGCACGGCGGCGGGTTTCATCCGCCATTCCTCGGTCTGCTGCTCGATAGAAGGAAAGACCGGCTGAGCCATTGCGCACTCCGCCCGTCAGGCCCGCGAGCCTACTTGATCAACCGCCAGGTAAACGGATACCGGTACGGATAGCCTTCGTTGGCCTTCACCCCGGCAATGATCGTCAGCACCAGTGCACCGATGCCCAGTATCACGATCAGGACGAAGCCAATGAGCAACAGCATCAGCAGGAAGCAGATCAACGACGCAATCGCGACAGTGATCTGAAAATTCAGCGCCTCTTTGCCCTGGGCATCGATAAACGGATCCTTTTCACGCTTCATTTGCCAGAGAATCAACGGCCCGATCAGGTTGCCGAACGGAATCCAGATTCCCAGCAAAGCGGACAAGTGACAAAACATCGCCCATTGGCGAACCTCCTGGCTCGGTTTGGGCAGCAGCGCTTGCTCGTCACTCATCGCACTCTCCTTGCGGTTATGAACCTGCTCAGTCAGCCAGTGCGGCCTTCTGCAGTTCGAAAATCTCGTTCATGCCTTGCTTGGCCAGTTCCAGCATGGCGTTGAGGTCTTCCGGCTGGAACGGCGCGCCTTCAGCGGTGCCCTGCACTTCGATGAAACCACCGGTGCTGGTCATCACGACGTTGAGGTCGGTCTCGGCAGCGGAATCTTCAAGATAGTCCAGATCCAGTACCGCTTCGCCCTGATACATGCCGACCGATACCGCGCCGATCATTTGCTTGAGCGGGTCGCCGCCCTTCAGGCCGCCGCGCTTCTTGATTACTTTCAGCGCATCAACCAGAGCAACCATGGCGCCGGTGATGGATGCAGTGCGGGTGCCGCCGTCAGCCTGGATCACGTCGCAGTCGACGTACAAGGTGACATCGCCCAGCTTGGACATGTCCAGCGCAGCGCGCAGGGAACGGCCGATCAGACGCTGGATTTCCAGGGTGCGACCGCCCTGCTTGCCACGGCTCGCTTCACGCTGGTTACGCTCGCCAGTGGCGCGCGGCAGCATGCCGTACTCGGCGGTCAACCAACCCTGGCCCTGACCTTTGAGGAAACGCGGCACGCCGTTTTCGACGCTGACGGTGCAGATGACTTTGGTATCACCGAATTCGACCAGCACCGATCCTTCGGCGTGTTTGGTGTAGTTGCGGGTAATGCGGATCGAGCGGAGCTGATCGGCAGCGCGACCACTTGGACGTTTCATAGGAGATACCTGTACTGAGGACGGAAAACTGCCGAGCATTATAGAGCGGTGCACCGCGACTGGGCACGGGTTAAAAATTCGAGCCGACGACCGAGGGCCCTGAAACACGCATTACCGACGGGCTGCAGCCCTTTGTCACACCGTGTGTTTGGGCGCATTCGCCGCACTGCGCTACAATCCTGCGCCTTTGCTGCCAGTCGGCATAAATTCATTGATATCGCGCTTGCGGAACCCAGGTTTCGCGCCGATCTGCATTGCGAGGTTACCGCCATGGTGCACAGCATGACCGCCTTCGCCCGCGTCGAGAAAGCCGGCGTACAGGGCACCCTGAGCTGGGAACTGCGCTCGGTCAACAGTCGCTATCTGGAACCGCACCTGCGCTTGCCGGAAACCTTTCGCGACCTCGAAGGCGCGGTGCGTGAAGCGCTGCGTCAGGGCCTGTCGCGGGGCAAACTGGAATGCACCCTGCGTTTCACCGAAGAAAGCACCGGCAAAGCGCTGCAAATCGACCGCGAGCGCGCCGCGCAACTGGTCGCTGCCGCTGAAACCATCGCGGGCCTGATCAAAAACCCTGCAGCGCTGAACCCGCTGGAAGTCCTGGCCTGGCCTGGCGTTCTGGTCGGCGATGCAACCGATCCGCAGGCGCTGAACGCCGAAGCGCTGGCCCTGTTCAATCAAGGTCTGAAAGAGTTGAAGGCTGGCCGTGAGCGCGAAGGCGCGGAGCTGGCCCGGTTGATCAACGAGCGCCTGACATCGATCGAAGCAGACGTCGTGACCCTGCGTGAACTGGTGCCACAGATGCTCGCGACCCAACGCCAGAAAGTCCTCGACCGCTTCGCCGACATGAAGGCCGAGCTGGATCCGCAGCGTCTGGAACAGGAGATGGTCATCCTCGCGCAAAAGAGCGACGTGGCCGAAGAACTGGATCGCCTGAGCACCCACATCATCGAAGTGCGCCGGGTGCTCAAGTCCGGCGGTGCAGCCGGGCGTCGCCTGGACTTCCTGATGCAGGAGCTCAACCGCGAAGCCAACACATTGGGCTCCAAGGCCTTTGATCCGCGCAGCACCCAAGCCGCCGTCAACCTCAAGGTGTTGATCGAGCAGATGCGCGAACAAGTGCAGAATATTGAGTAAGGCAACCCCGACATGACCCACAGCACCGGCACCCTGTACATCATTTCCGCCCCTTCGGGCGCGGGCAAGAGCAGTCTGGTCAAGGCTTTGACCGACGCCAACGCGGAGATCCGCGTTTCGGTTTCGCACACCACCCGCGCCATGCGTCCGGGCGAAGTCGACGGCGTGAACTATCACTTCGTGACGCGGGAAGCGTTTGTGAAGATGGGCGAACACGGCGATTTCCTTGAGCGCGCCGAGGTTTTCGGCAACCTCTACGGCACCTCGCAAAGCCATCTGCAGCAAACCCTCGACGCAGGTCACGACCTGATTCTGGAAATCGACTGGCAAGGCGCCGAGCAAGTGCGCAAGCTGATGCCGCAGGCGCGCTCGATCTTCATTCTGCCGCCGTCGCTGCAAGCACTGCATTCGCGTTTGACCAACCGTGGTCAGGACAGCGACGAAATCATCGACGGCCGCATGCGTGAAGCGGTCAGCGAAATGAGCCACTACGTCGACTACGACTACCTGATCATCAACGACGATTTCGCCCACGCGCTGGACGATCTGAAGGCGATTTTCCGCGCCAATCAGCTCATTCAGAAGCGTCAGCAACAGCTTCACGGCAAATTGCTGGCCGAATTGCTCGGTTAATCAGCACTTCCCAAAAGGCCTGCAAGCGCTTTACATTGGCACTTGCAGCGCGTTGAAGGGCTTGGTTAAAAAATCAGCGCTTCCCTAATCGCTGGTGATTTTTTAAACTGTTGAGTCCGCTCGCCCAACCGGGCAGCGCGCATATTGCATTCGCTCCGAGGAATACCATGGCCCGCGTAACCGTTGAAGACTGCCTGAACCACGTGGAAAACCGTTTTGAGCTGGTCATGCTCTCTACCAAACGTGCCCGTCAACTGGCCACCGGCGGCAAAGAGCCACTGGTTCAGTGGGAAAACGACAAGCCTACCGTTGTAGCGCTGCGTGAAATCGCTGAAGGCCTGATGAGCTACGAGTTCATCGCCGAGCAAGAAATCGTCCAGGATGAGCCGCTGTTCGCAGCGTTCGAGGACGAGTCCAACGAGGCCGTCTAAGCCTATGCCTGGTCGACGTAGCACGGCGCGGGATCACAGCTTACGGCAGGAATCATCATGCCGAGCATAGACGCCCTCGCCGATCGCTTATCGACCTACCTCGGCAACGACCAGGTCAACCTGGTCCGCCGAGCGTATTTCTACGCCGAACAAGCCCATGACGGTCAACGCCGTCGCAGCGGCGAGGCGTACGTCACGCATCCTCTTGCCGTGGCCAATATTCTTGCCGACATGCACATGGATCATCAGAGCCTGATGGCCGCGATGCTGCATGACGTGATCGAAGACACCGGTATCGCCAAAGAAGCGCTGCAAGCGCAGTTCGGTGAAACCGTGGCCGAACTGGTCGACGGGGTCAGCAAACTGACCCAGATGAATTTCGAGACCAAGGCCGAAGCCCAAGCCGAAAACTTCCAGAAAATGGCAATGGCCATGGCGCGCGACATTCGCGTGATCCTGGTCAAACTCGCCGACCGCCTGCACAACATGCGCACGCTGGAAGTGCTGTCCGGCGAAAAACGCCGGCGGATCGCCAAGGAAACCCTCGAAATCTACGCGCCCATCGCCAACCGGCTGGGCATGCATGCGATCCGCATCGAATTCGAAGACCTCGGCTTCAAGGCCATGCACCCGATGCGTTCCGCGCGGATCTACCAGGCGGTCAAGCGCGCCCGGGGCAACCGCAAGGAAATCGTCAACAAGATCGAAGAATCCCTTGGCCATTGCCTCGCCATCGACGGCATCCAGGGCGAAGTCAGCGGTCGTCAGAAACATCTCTACGGCATCTACAAGAAAATGCGCGGCAAGCGTCGGGCCTTCAACGAGATCATGGACGTCTACGCGTTCCGGATCATCGTCGACAAGGTCGATACCTGCTATCGCGTGCTAGGCGCTGTACATAATTTGTACAAACCGTTGCCGGGGCGCTTCAAGGATTACATCGCGATCCCCAAGGCCAACGGCTATCAGTCGCTGCACACCACGCTGTTCGGCATGCACGGTGTACCGATCGAGATTCAGATCCGTACCCGCGAAATGGAAGAGATGGCCAACAACGGCATCGCCGCCCATTGGCTGTACAAATCCAGCGGTGACGAGCAGCCGAAAGGCACTCACGCCCGCGCCCGTCAGTGGGTCAAAGGCGTGCTGGAAATGCAGCAACGTGCCGGCAACTCGCTGGAATTCATCGAGAGCGTGAAGATCGACCTGTTCCCGGACGAGGTCTATGTGTTCACGCCGAAAGGCCGGATCATGGAGCTGCCGAAAGGCTCCACGGCGGTCGACTTTGCTTACGCGGTACACACCGACGTCGGCAACAGCTGCATTGCCTGCCGGATCAACCGTCGACTCGCACCGCTGTCCGAACCGCTGCAAAGTGGCTCCACGGTCGAGATCGTCAGCGCACCCGGCGCCCGGCCGAATCCGGCGTGGCTCAACTTTGTGGTCACCGGCAAGGCGCGTACGCACATCCGCCATGCGCTGAAACTGCAGCGCCGCTCCGAGTCCATCAGCCTCGGCGAACGCCTGCTGAACAAGGTGCTCAACGGTTTCGACAGTTCGCTGGAGAAAGTCCAGGCCGAACGCGTCAAAGCGATGCTCACCGAGTACCGCCTCGAACTGATCGAAGATTTGCTTGAAGACATTGGCCTGGGCAACCGCATGGCCTACGTCGTCGCCCGCCGCTTGCTCGGCGAAGGCGAACAGCTGCCAAGTCCTGAAGGCCCGCTGGCGATTCGCGGTACCGAAGGTCTGGTGCTGAGCTACGCCAAGTGCTGCACGCCGATCCCGGGCGACCCGATTGTCGGGCACCTGTCGGCTGGCAAAGGCATGGTCGTGCACCTCGACAACTGCCGCAATATCAGCGAAATCCGGCACAACCCGGAAAAATGCATCCAGCTCTCGTGGGCCAAGGATGTCACCGGCGAATTCAACGTCGAACTGCGCGTCGAGCTGGAACACCAGCGCGGCCTGATCGCTCTGCTGGCCAGCAGCGTCAACGCAGCCGACGGCAATATCGAGAAAATCAGCATGGACGAACGCGATGGTCGCATCAGCGTTGTCCAGTTGGTGGTCAGCGTCCACGACCGAGTGCACCTGGCCCGCGTGATCAAGAAACTGCGCGCCTTGACCGGGGTGATCCGCATCACCCGCATGCGTGCATAACGCAACCCTAACAAGGAGTCCTACATGACCAAGACTGTTATCACCAGCGACAAGGCCCCGGCCGCCATCGGTACTTACTCCCAGGCGATCAAGGCAGGCAACACTGTTTACATGTCGGGTCAGATTCCTCTGGACCCAAAAACCATGGAACTGGTTGAAGGCTTCGAAGCCCAGACCGTCCAGGTGTTCGAGAACCTCAAAGCCGTGGCCGAAGCCGCTGGTGGTTCGTTCAAGGACATCGTCAAACTGAACATCTTCCTCACCGACCTGAGCCACTTCGCCAAGGTCAACGAGATCATGGGCAAATACTTCGACCAGCCGTACCCGGCCCGCGCCGCCATCGGCGTTGCTGCCCTGCCAAAGGGTTCGCAGGTTGAAATGGATGCCATTCTGGTCATCGAGTGATGCGCACGGCGCGGCCTTCAAACGCCGCGCCGACTGCTCTGCAAGAAAAGGTTTTGAAAGGATTCCACCATGCGCAAAGCGCTAGCTCTTCCGCTGCTCGCCCTCCTCCTCGGCGGCTGCGCCAGCAACCCTGCCGACCGTGACATCAGCGGCACCTGGATCAATCAGGTGGCGATCAATGCTGCAGCCAAGGGCGGCCCCCTGCGCGAAGCACTTCAGGCTTACGGCCCGAACCTTGAGTGGGATATCAACACCAAGGCCAGTCAGGCCCGCTACACCAATGGTTTTGAGAACGTCGAAGGACGGCTGCTGGGCGAAGAGTCCGGCACCTGGAAAGTCGACTTCTACGGCAGCTCCGCCAGCGCGTTGAAACGTGACGGCAGCCAACTGCAACAGGCCGCCGGCGATAACGAACCCGAGCAACTGTTCGATCGCGCACCGATTCCGGTACCGGAAGGCGCGCCGATCGGTGCGAGTTTCGAGCGTGCGCTGTATTCCGCCTACATGGGCGGCAGCTGGAAAATCACCAGCGGTGAAGGCGAAGGCGCCACCGTGCAGTTCCAGGCCGATGGCCAGGTGTCCGGTATGCCGGGTGCCGATCGATATGCGCTGTGCCTGGCGGGCGATTGCGCGTCGATGAGCAACGGCAACGACAGCATGTGGCTGCAGCAGAACGGTCAGGGTAATAACTGGATCTTTGTGCGCAAGGGCAAAGAGCTGGAAATCCTGCAAGCGGTGAACTCCGCGCTGGCGGATGAACAGCCGCAGTTCACACCGGGTGCTCGCAAGTGGTTGCTGGAAAAACAGTAATCATCTTCTGAAACCACTGAATATCCAAGGTGGGAACCTCTGTGGCGAGGGGATTTATCCCCGATCGGCTGCGAAGCAGTCGCAAAACCTTTGTACGCGGTTTATCTGATCAACCGCGATTGCAGGATTTGGGGCCGCTGCGCGCCCCATCGGGGATAAATCCCCTCGCCACAGGGGATCGGTTCCCACAGTGGTTTGTGGTGTTACGCCGTCAGCATTTACCTTCGAGGATCGCGGCGTAGCCTTCGCGGTAGCTTGGGTATGTTGGCGTCCAGCCGAGGGCCTTTGCCCGGGCATTGCTGCAGCGCTTGCTGCCCGTGCGCCGCACGCTCGCCTCTGCCGCCCACTCGGTCACACCCAAATACTCGCGCAACCAGTCGACCACTTCGGCCAACGGTGCCGGTGCATTGTCGACGCCGATGTAGATGTTCTCCAGCGCAGTCCCCTGCCGATCCGCCTCGAGCAAAAACTTCAGCAGACCCGCCGCGTCGTCCGCGTGAATGCGATTGCCATACAACGGTGGCTCGACGGCGACGCGATAACCCTCGCGAACTTGCGTCAGCAGACGCTCGCGGCCAGGCCCGTAAATACCGGTCAGGCGCAGGATGCTCGCCGGGATACCGCTCTTGAGCGCGACTTGCTCAGCCTCAAGCATCAACCGTCCGGAGAAACCGCTGGCCACTGTCGCTGAGGTCTCGTCCACCCACTCGCCATCCATCTGCCCATAAACACTGCTGCTGGATACAAACAACAGCCGCTCCGGCACCTGGCCATAGTCATCCAGCCAGCTCAACACATTCTGCAAACCCTGCACATAAGCCGCGCGGTACCCGGCTTCATCATGATTCGTCGCAGCAGCGCAATACACCAGGTAATCCACCGCACCGATCGGCCAGGTGTCCGGGCAATCTTCATTAAAGAGATCCCCGGCAACACCAATGACACCCTCAGGCAGACGTGACACATCCCGGCGCAAGCCATGGACTTCCCAGCCAGCGGCCAGCAATTGCGTGGCCAGACGACTACCAATATCGCCACAACCGGCAATCAGAACAGAAGGCGCAGACATCAGAAAACTCCCATCGGAAAGCGACAGACTAGGCCCGGCGAGTGACGAGCGGCTAGCAATCAAGGAAAAAAAGATACTCTATTACTTTTGTTAACAAGAATTACTTGCAATAATGCCTGCCACTTTTGTTCTCGGCCTCACGAGGCCTGGAAGAGCATCATCGTTTTTCTATCTCAGGTCCGGCCAGCATGACACGTAATCAAATCCCCGCTTCGCCAACCCAACGACCTCGCGCCTGGAGCGCAGTGGCGGCTCTGCTGCTCAGCCTGATGCTGGCACCGACCGCCGCCTTCGCTGACGCGCAAGCGCCAGCCGCACCGGCCGCGACCGAACAGCACGCTCCTGCTGCTGACGCGCCTGCCACCGCCCCGGCTGCTGCACCGGCTGCAACCGATCCAGTGCAAGCGGTAGACGCTGCCGACGTTCCTGAAGTTCTCGAAGCCGACAACACGCTGGGCATGGCCCACGACCTGTCGCCGTGGGGCATGTACCAGAACGCTGACATCATCGTCAAAATCGTGATGATCGGTCTGGCCATCGCGTCCATCATCACCTGGACCATCTGGATCGCCAAAGGCTTTGAGCTGATGGGCGCCAAGCGTCGTCTGCGTGGCGAAATCGCCGCCCTGAAGAAAGCCACCACCCTTAAAGAAGCCAGCGCCACCGCCGGCAAGGAAGGCACCCTCGCCAACCTGCTGGTGCACGATGCGCTCGAAGAGATGCGCCTGTCGGTCAACAGCCGCGAGAAAGAAGGCATCAAGGAACGCGTCAGCTTCCGTCTTGAGCGTCTGGTTGCAGCCTGCGGTCGCAACATGAGCAGCGGCACCGGCGTCCTCGCCACCATCGGTTCCACCGCGCCGTTTGTCGGCCTGTTCGGTACCGTGTGGGGCATCATGAACTCCTTCATCGGCATCGCCAAAACCCAGACCACCAACCTCGCCGTTGTGGCACCGGGTATTGCTGAAGCCCTGCTGGCCACTGCACTGGGTCTGGTTGCAGCGATTCCAGCGGTTGTGATCTACAACGTCTTCGCCCGCTCGATCGCCGGTTACAAGGCGCAGGTTTCCGATGCTTCGGCAGAAGTCCTGTTGCTGGTCAGCCGCGACCTCGACCACCAGCCTGAGCGCAGCTCGCAGCCGCACATGGTTAAAGTGGGGTAATCGGCCATGGGCCTGCATTTGAAAGAAGGCGCAGACGACGATCTGGCCGAGAATCACGAAATCAACGTCACGCCGTTTATCGACGTGATGCTGGTGCTGTTGATCATCTTCATGGTGGCCGCTCCGTTGGCCACCGTGGACATCAAAGTCGACCTGCCTGCCTCGACCGCCAAACCGGCGCCGCGGCCAGAGAAACCGGTGTTCCTCAGCGTAAAAGCTGATCAGCGTCTGTTCCTCGGCGAAGACGAAGTGAAGCCCGAAGCACTGGGTGCCACCCTCGACGCCAGAACCAAGGGCAAGAAAGACACCACCATCTTCTTCCAGGCTGACAAAGGCGTGGATTACGGCGACCTGATGAGCGTGATGGATAACCTGCGTTCCGCCGGTTACCTGAAGGTCGGCCTGGTAGGACTTGAGACGGCAGCCAAGAAATGATCACGACGCGCCATAAGCTGACGCGTTACAGCGGTAGCCTGGCCGTGGTGCTGGGCGTTCATGCGCTGGCCATCGCGCTGGCGCTGAACTGGACCGCCCGCCCGCCCATCGAATTGCCGCCGCAGGCAATGATGGTCGAGCTGGCCCCGGTTCCGGCCCCGCCACCGCCTGCTCCGCCGAAAGTCGTCACACCGCCGCAGCCACCGGCTCCGGTTGAAGAGTTGCCGATTCCGAAACTGGCCGAAGCCCCGAAAGCTGAAATCGCGGTGCAGAAACCTAAACCGAAGCCCAAGCCTAAACCGCCGAAGCCGGTCGAGAAGAAGCTGCCTGATCCGCCGAAGGAGAAACCTTCCGAGGAAAAACCGGCCGACACCCAGCCGACTCAGGCACCGACGGAGAAATCCGCCCAGCCTGCACCAGGCCCGTCGCCGGCCCAGATGGCTGCCAAAGCCAGCTGGCAAGGCACCCTGCTCGCGCATTTGGCCAAGTACAAAAAGTACCCGGCCAGTGCTCAGGCACGCGGCAAGGAAGGCTTGAACCGTCTGCGTTTCGTGGTGGATGCCGAAGGTAACGTGCTGTCATTCGAACTGGTGGGCCGCTCTGGCAACGCTGATCTTGACCGGGCTACCCTGGAAATGATTCGCCGCGCACAACCGCTGCCAAAGCCACCGGCTGACATGCTGAACAACGGCTCGATTGAAATTGTTGCACCGTTTGTTTACTCCCTCGAACGCCGCCGTTAAGTAGCAAGATCAAAAGATCGCAGCCTTCGGCAGCTTCTACATTGGAATGCATTTCCCTGTAGGAGCTGCCGAAGGCTGCGATCTTTTGCTTTTTGCAGTAGTCGCATGTCGCCCTCAGTCTGATAACGTGCGTCTATCGATTGCAGCCGGTATGCTTGGCCCGCATCTTCATGGACGCTTTGCTATGACCCTCACAGAATTACGCTACATCGTTACCCTCGCCCAAGAGCAGCATTTCGGCCACGCGGCCGAGAAATGCCACGTCAGCCAGCCGACCCTGTCGGTGGGCGTGAAGAAACTTGAAGACGAACTCGGTGTGCTGATTTTCGAGCGCAGCAAGAGCGCCGTGCGCGTGACCCCGGTCGGCGAAGGCATCGTCGCCCAGGCGCAGAAAGTTCTTGAGCAAGCCCAAGGCATCCGCGAACTGGCCCAGGCCGGCAAGAATCAGCTGACCGCACCGCTGAAAGTCGGCGCGATCTACACGGTCGGCCCGTACCTGTTCCCGCACCTGATTCCACAACTGCACCGGGTCGCACCGCAGATGCCGTTGTACATCGAAGAAAACTTCACCCACGTGCTGCGCGACAAACTGCGCAACGGCGAACTCGACGCGATCATCATCGCCCTGCCGTTCAACGAAGCTGACGTGCTGACCCTGCCGCTGTACGACGAGCCGTTCTACGTGCTCATGCCGGCCCAGCACCCGTGGACGAAAAAAGAAACCATCGACGCCGGCCTGCTCAACGACAAGAGCCTGCTGCTGCTCGGCGAAGGTCACTGCTTCCGCGATCAGGTGCTCGAAGCCTGCCCGACCCTGACCAAAGGCGGCGACGGCGCCAAGCACACCACGGTCGAATCCAGTTCGCTGGAAACCATTCGCCACATGGTCGCGTCCGGTCTGGGCATCTCGATCCTGCCGTTGTCCGCCGTCGACAGCCATCACTACGCCCCCGGCGTGATCGCAGTGCGTCCGCTGTCGCCACCGGTGCCGTTCCGCACCGTGGCCATCGCCTGGCGTGCGAGTTTCCCACGGCCGAAAGCCATCGAAATCCTCGCCGACTCCATTCGCCTGTGCTCGGTGGCCAAGCCAGCGACACCGGTTACGGCCGGTTAAGCGAGCGTCATGACTGAGCTGTCGCAAGTGTCGGTGACGGCACTCAAGGGTGTCGGTGAAGCCATGGCCGAGAAATTGGCCAAGGTCGGTCTGGAGAATCTCCAGGACGTGTTGTTTCACCTGCCGCTGCGTTATCAGGATCGCACCCGCGTGGTGCCGATCGGCCATTTGCGACCGGGTCAGGACGCCGTGGTCGAAGGCACCGTCAGCGGCGCCGACGTGGTCATGGGCCGCCGCCGCAGCCTCGTCGTGCGCATGCAGGATGGCACCGGCGGGCTGAGTCTGCGCTTCTACCATTTCAGCAACGCGCAGAAAGAAGGCCTCAAGCGCGGCACACGGATTCGCTGCTACGGCGAAGCCCGGCCCGGCGCCTCAGGCCTAGAAATCTACCACCCGGAATATCGCGCTATCACCGGCGACGAACCACCGCCAGTGGATGAAACCCTGACCCCGGTTTACCCGCTGACCGAAGGCCTGACCCAAGCGCGTCTGCGTCAACTGTGCATGCAGACGCTGACCATGCTCAAGCCCGACACCCTGCCCGATTGGCTGCCGACCGAACTCGCACGCGACTATCAACTCGCGCCGCTGGCCGACGCGATCCGCTACCTGCACAACCCGCCCGCCGATGCCGACGTCGACGAACTCGCCCTCGGTCATCACTGGGCGCAGCATCGTCTGGCCTTCGAAGAGCTGCTGACCCATCAACTGTCGCAACAACGTCTGCGCGAAAGCATGCGCTCGTTGCGCGCGCCGGCGATGCCGAAAGCGAAAAAGCTGCCGCCGAAATATCTGGCGAATCTTGGCTTCAACCCGACCGGCGCCCAACAGCGCGTCGGCAACGAAATCGCCTACGACCTCAGTCAGCACGAACCGATGCTGCGGCTGATTCAGGGTGACGTCGGCGCGGGTAAAACCGTGGTCGCCGCCCTAGCTGCGTTGCAAGCGCTGGAAGCCGGTTATCAAGTCGCGCTGATGGCGCCGACCGAGATTCTCGCCGAACAACACTTCATCACCTTCAAGCGCTGGCTCGAACCGCTGGGCATCGAAGTGGCGTGGCTGGCCGGCAAGCTCAAGGGCAAGAACCGCGTCGCCGCGCTGGAGCAGATCGCCAGTGGCACACCGATGGTGGTCGGCACCCACGCGCTGTTCCAGGACGAAGTGAAATTCAAGAATCTGGCGCTGGTGATCATCGACGAACAGCATCGCTTCGGTGTGCAGCAACGTCTGGCGCTGCGGCAGAAAGGCGTCGGTGGACGCATGTGTCCGCATCAACTGATCATGACCGCGACGCCGATTCCACGCACGCTGGCGATGAGCGCCTACGCCGACCTCGACACCTCGATCCTCGACGAACTGCCGCCCGGTCGAACCCCGGTCAACACCGTGCTGGTCACCGACACCCGCCGCGTCGAAGTCATCGAACGCGTGCGCGGTGCCTGCGCCGAGGGCCGTCAGGCCTATTGGGTGTGCACGCTGATCGAAGAGTCGGAAGAGCTGACCTGTCAGGCCGCCGAAACCACTTTTGAAGATCTCACCCTCGCCCTCGGCGAGTTGAAAGTCGGGCTGATTCACGGGCGCATGAAACCCGTCGAGAAGGCCGCAGTCATGGCCGAGTTCAAGGCCGGTAACCTGCAACTGCTGGTCGCGACCACGGTGATCGAAGTCGGTGTAGACGTACCCAACGCCAGCCTGATGATCATCGAAAACCCCGAGCGCCTCGGCCTCGCGCAACTGCACCAGTTACGCGGCCGTGTCGGTCGGGGCAGCGCCGCCAGCCATTGCGTGCTGCTTTACCATCCGCCGCTATCGCAGATCGGTCGCCAGCGTCTGGGCATCATGCGTGAGACCAACGACGGTTTCGTCATCGCCGAAAAAGATCTCGAATTGCGCGGCCCCGGTGAAATGCTCGGCACTCGTCAGACCGGTTTGCTGCAATTCAAGGTCGCGGATCTGATGCGCGACGCCGACTTATTGCCTGCCGTTCGTGACGCTGCGCAAGCGCTGCTGGAACGCTGGCCGACCCACGTCAGCCCGTTGCTTGACCGCTGGTTGCGCCACGGGCAGCAATACGGCCAAGTGTGAGCACCGTCGCAGTTTCTGACAGCTCGTTCTGACCAAGCTGGTTATACTCCTGCCATTGTTTCAAAAACGGATACAGACCATGACCGAAGCCGCTCTCGCCCCCGAATCCCCGCACGCGCCGTCTGTCATTCGGCTGCTGCTGGACAAGCTCGGGATCGCCTACGAAGAAGTGCTCGACCACCACGGCCTCAATGCCTCGCGCAAGGTACAAGCCGTGTTGCTGGACGACGCTGTCGGCGCGCTGATGGTGCTGTTTCCGCAGAGCCAGTTGCTCGACCTCAATCGCCTCGCCGAACTGACGGGCCGTCGCCTGACCGCCGTATCGACCGAGCGTCTGCAAAAGATGCTCGGCAAACACAGCCTGAGCCTGCTGCCAGGCCTGCCGGCACTGACCAGTTCGCCGTGCCTCTACGAAGAAAGCCTGCTGCGTGAGCCGAAGCTGCTGATCAACTCCGGCGAGCCGGGCGTATTGCTGGAAATCACCAGCGAAGCCTTCAAAAGCATGCTGACCAAGGCCAGCGCCGCCAACTTCGGCGAAGCGCTGAACAGCATCCGCCCGAACCTCGACCGCCCGGACGATGACCGCGAGGAAATCACCCAGGCCGTGCAAGCGTTTACCGCACGGCGCATTCAGCAGCGTCTGGAAGCGACCATCGAGATTCCGCCGCTGGCCGAAACCGCGCAAAAAATCATCAAGCTGCGCGTCGACCCGAACGCGACCATCGACGACATCACCGGCGTCGTTGAAACCGACCCGGCGCTGGCCGCACAAGTGGTGAGCTGGGCGGCGTCGCCGTACTACGCCTCGCCGGGCAAGATTCGCTCGGTAGAAGACGCGATCGTCCGCGTGCTCGGTTTCGATCTGGTGATCAACCTCGCGCTGGGTCTGGCCCTCGGCAAGACCCTGAGCCTGCCAAAAGACCATCCGCAACACTCGACGCCGTACTGGCAGCAGTCGATCTACACCGCCGCCGTCATCGAAGGCCTGACCCGCGCCATGCCGCGCGCCCAGCGCCCGGAAGCCGGCCTGACCTACCTCGCCGGTCTGCTACACAACTTCGGTTATCTGCTGCTGGCCCACGTGTTCCCGCCGCACTTCTCGCTGATCTGCCGCCACCTGGAGGTCAACCCGCACCTGTGCCACAGCTACATCGAGCAACACCTGCTCGGTATCAGCCGTGAACAGATCGGCTCGTGGCTGATGCGCTACTGGGACATGCCGGACGAACTGGCCACCGCGCTGCGCTTCCAGCACGATCCGAGCTACGACGGCGCTTATGCCGAGTATCCGAATCTAGTGTGCCTGGCCGTGCGATTGCTGCGTGGACGCGGGATTGGCTCGGGCCCGGATGAAGACATTCCAGACGCCCTGCTCGAACGCGTTGGCCTGACCCGCGAAAAAGCCAACGACGTCGTCAGCAAAGTCCTCGAAGCCGAAGTCCTGCTGCGCGAACTGGCTTCGCAATTCAGCCAGGGCTAAAACAAAACAGGCCCGCTCCCCCAAGGATTTACACAATCCCCCTGTGGGAGCGAGCCTGCTCGCGAAAAACCCAACTCAATCTAGCTGATTCACACAAAACCCTGTGGTGAGGGGATTTATCCCCGACCGGCTGCGAAGCAGTCGCAAACCCAGCCACAAGGTGTGTCAGTCAAACCGAGGTCTCAGGATTCGGGGCCGCTTCGCAGCCCATCGGGGATAAATCCCCTCGCCACAAAAGCCCTTCTACTCAAGCCCTCTACTCAGGCCTTCTACTCAGACTATCGACTCAGGCCCTTCTACTTCAGCTTCTAGCCCTCAGGCTTTCGGCTTAGCCTTCCTCGGCTTCAAATACTTCATCAACCCCTGAAACCACATCACCAGCGCCGGATTGCCCTTCAGCTGAATCGACTTGTCCTGAATCCCCTGCATAAACGCCAGCTGCTTGTTCTTCGCCTGCATCGTGGCAAAGCCATAACCCGCATCTTTAAACGCAATCGCAAACGCTGGCTCTGCCACCACGCCAGACTTGCTGGTGATGCGCTGATCCTTGACCACAAAATGCCGCGCCACTTTCCCGTCCAGCGTCTGCAGCTGAAACACCAGATCCTTGTCACCCAACTGCTGCTGGAATGCAGGATTTGTCCGGCTGGCCTTACCCATCAACAGACCCAGCATCCACAGAAGAAAACGAAATTTCATGCGCACAGCCTCAAAAGGAAAATGAACGGCCGGGGCAGTTTAACCACTTCACGCTGGAACGCCACTATTCAACACCGTTTGAAGACGATCCCCCGTTTTCCCAACACGATGACCACCAAGTCACACTCCCCTACACCTCCCGAAATACATTCCTGTAGGAGCTGCCGAAGGCTGCGATCTTTTGATCCTCCGCCCTGCAACTCCCTAGGAATTTTCCCGCAAAGCACGGCGGCATGCGTGAACCAAGCGAGCTGGCCACTAAACGTACCTTCGCCTACAACTTCCCCACACACTCCAAAAAACCGTCCAACCGCCGCAAAAGCAACCTCTTTAACATCTGCGAAGAGCTCGACACGGAAACCATTCTGGCTAACGCGTCGGAAAACCTGCTATCCATAGGCGCCGATCGCGAGCCCTCGTTTTGATCGAAACACCGCACGCTCATTTCAGCGCCTGAATAACTGGATCGTGATAACTCGTATCGATTTCAATACCCGCTTCAATTGCCTTTTGCTCTCTTGCCTCTCGGATAATCCGATATTTTTCTAATCTCTCCGGCATGAGCTCCGTCCAGCGGGCATTTTCTTTATCAGTATCAAATGTAGTGCGCCAATACTCTGATTGCGTTTTGAAATTCAAACTAACCAGATAAGTGCCTCGCTCCTCAGGTGCATCATCCGAATCCCGGCTCCAAGCCTGCACCTTAAGATAGTTACCGTCTTTGAAAAAAGTCCACGTATGAAAACGCCCAATCCTCAACCAGCGCCTCAGATCTAAACGATAGCTCGGATCTAGCCAAGGATGGCTCAATACGTAGTCGCCCAGTACGTAGTCTGGTGTATCAATCTTATCCATCTGCGATCCAGAAACTCGCGGATCGGATGGCGAATAATAATGTTGCCAGCCAGCAGCGGTGATCTTATCAATCAGTTCAAAAAGGAACAGCCTGTAATCATCATGCAAGCTGTTATCTGGCAACGATCGAATTGAAAGATCTAGATCCTCAACACTTCTACCAACATCACTATCTACCGCAATGCTGATACGAGCGACGTGGTCGAGTGTCAGAGACTTATCTATAATAACAGTCGGAAGTTTGCTGTCACCAAAGGATCTTTCAACCTTATACCAACACATGTTAACTGCTGACATGCAACCTTCGGAAAATATTACAGGACTACGCGCGACTAACCCTTCAATATCTTCATGCATATTAATTTCAATGGGGCGGTTGGTGGCAATGTCTGCCATGCCTCGGCTACCACTGACATCATCGCAACCGCTGATCAAAAATGAAAACAGCGGTAAAAATACAAAACGCTTCATGCTTAATTTCCCAAATGGAATACCGGCCATTTGGAAATAGCCTTCAAATGAAAAAGAGTGCCGACCTGAGTCAGGATCAATGAACACCCGTTCGTACTTTATTGGCGGACACTCGACTCGATGTCAGGGGCCTGATAATTTTCCTGAATCTGAACCCCCGCCAAACGTGCCAGTTTCTCAGCTTCTGCTCGGCGCGCTAACAGTTCATTCAGTCGAGCAGGGAATTTCTGCTTCCAATCAGCCCTGTCCTCCTCCTTAAAATCCAGCTTCCAAGTGTTTTCTTGAGAGGTAAATTCTATGACAGTCAGATAAGTGCCTTTAGATTTTGGTTCAGTATCACTGTCACTGCGCTGAACCATCACATGAACAAACTCATTACCTTTATACATATACCAGTTGTAGAAAGATTTAACTTCCATCCACTTATCGAGTGCCAGTGAAACATCGGGATCAAACATGGGATGGCTTAATGGATACTCACCAAAGACTTGCTTTCCCTGCGGTATCTTCGCCAACTCGTCTCCCGAAATGCGTGGATCTGCAGGGTAAAAGTACTTTTTCCAACCGGCTAATTTGAAACCATTCAGAAGTTCATAAACCCACTTACGGTTATCTTCATGGCTCGTATTATCAGGCAACCCGAGCAGCGTCAGGTCGAAGTCCGTGACATTCTCCTCTCCTGTCACTCGTGAGACACTGATGTCGGTCACTTTATCGACTGTGAGGTTATCGCCAGCCACATCGACAACAACGTTAGGGATAGATGGATCACCACTGCGCATGTTTATTTTGTACCAACAAATCCCCATCGATGCTGGGCATTCCTCGGAGAACCTCAAAGGACTGCTTTTAAACAGAGCATCGAAAGAACCGTCAACGTCAATTTTGACAACCGGATTACTCTTTTCCATTTTAGTACTCACTTCGCCCTGATCATTACCACAACCACTTAACAAAACTAACAAAATCAATAGATGGTGCTTCATGTCTTGTCGGCCCAACTTGCGATGGTGGCAATTGTCGACTCCATACGCCGAGTCTCTATCTGCATTAATTTGTGGTACTGCTTAGCAATCGCCAGAATGAATTTCATTCGTTCTTTGGCTTTATATAGACTGCCATCGTCGTCCGTCATCTGAACTCTATGCTCAGAGTCTTTTACATCACACGCAATTGCAAACGCAGCAGATCTCAACGGAACGTAGGGAAGCCCTTCGGACAACGCCTGACCGTCAAGAATTTTTTGAAATGTCCAATCATCATAAATAAGCGGCTGCAGAATTTTTAATTGTTCATGATCGGCAATTTTCAAAAGCGATTCGAATTTTGCTGTTTCCCGCGCGGCGCCCGCGGGCATTGCTTCTACAGCCTTTATTAAATCAAACGCCTCATCAATTTCGTTGGTTTTCTTTAGGTTGTTTATTGAGCCAAGCGCCGCACTTGCCCACGGTAAATCTTTAACGCGCTTTTGGGTTTCTGTTTCATAGGTATCGACATTACGACGAGATTTGCACGACATAAACTCATCGGGAGATTTAACATATAACCAATGCCAACAAAAAATATCCTGAAATAACCAGAAGTTGCCTTTGCCCAACCCATTTTTCCCAACCAGAATCGCGGCATTGACCTCAGCATAAGTCGCAGGCATGACGACGAGGGGTGCAGAAGCTCGTTGGGCAAATTTTGTGAAGTCCAGCCCACACATGACCTGCTTACTGGCGAATGCGGCAAGGCCCATCCAATAGAATCGACCTTTTAATTCAGGCCTACCGCCGGGTTCAGTCTCGAGGTAAAAACGTGCATAGTTTCCTGCAATTCGCGCAGCCCTGACACTGAAGTCACTCACCAGGGTTAGCTTGCTTTTCCCTGAAAAAAGGCTTTTTTCGCGAATACTCAAGCGCTTAACGGCTTCCATCTGAGCAAAAGACCAGGATTGTTCGCACGTCACACAATACTCGTGTGGTCTGGCATCCTGTTTTTTGCTTATGTCTAATTTGGTGATGGGCTCCTGCTTCATGCTTTGCGTCCTTTCTCATAATCATCAGAACCTTCCGGAACCTCAAAATCATCCCAGATTAAATGCACTTCTGCTTCTTGGATGGACTCGGCTTTGACGTTTGGCGACAGTCCGTCCGCATCGCTTCGAAATGTTAATGGTGCAGTCCTATTAGGAATGATAAATGCCGCAGCTACTGAGCTGTAAGGAACACCCGTACTCGTGACGAACTTCATTTGCCCATAGAAATTTTCAACAGCTGCATTTTTTAGAGTGTTCCCCGCCCGAGCCTGATCCGCAATCAACGGTATGACCGGTGTCAAAATCCCGATCCCCGTCCCCGACCCAGCCGCCCCACCCGCATTAATCTTCACCACCGGCCCAACCACCGTCACGCCGCCCGCATCCAGCTTGATAAAACTCCCCCCACCCAGAATCGTCAGCTCCGATCCCGCCTCGATCACAATCTTGTCACCCGCCTTCAGGTGAATCTCATTCCCGACACTGGTCAGCTGCGCCGTACCCAGTTTGACGTGCTGGCTCTGCCCCACCGTCAGGTGATCGTCAGCCTTCGCTTCAATCTTGCGATCAGCGATCGTGGTGCGGTGTTCTTCAGCTTTCAGCTCGGTGTAGGTGTTTTTCTCAACCGTGTCGTGACGTTCATTCCCGACCCGAATCTTCTGGTCATGCTCGACGTTCTCATCCCAATCACGCTGGGCGTGGATGTAGATCTGCTCCGCACCTTTCTTGTCTTCGATGCGCAGTTCGTTGTACCCACCGCCTCCCGGGGAGCTAAGGGTTTTGAATACGCTGCGGGTTTTGTTCGCCGGCAGTGCGTACGGCACCGGGTTTTCTTTGTGGTACAGACAGCCGGTCACCAGTGGTTGATCGGGGTCGCCTTCGAGGAAGGTGACGAGGACTTCCATGCCGATGCGCGGGATGCTGATGGCGCCGTAGCGGTCGCCGGCCCAGGAGCTGGAGACGCGCAGCCAGCAGCTGGTTTTGTCGTCGGCGAGGCCTTCGCGATCCCAGTGGAATTGCACTTTGATGCGGCCGTATTGATCGCAGTGGATTTCTTCGCCTTTGGGGCCGGTGACCATGGCGGTCTGGCTGCCGAGTACGCGCGGTTTCGGGTGTTCGAGGGCCGGGCGGTAGAACACGTCCCACGGGGTGGCGAGGAAGGTGTTGCGGTAGCCCTGATGGAAGTCGTCCTTGTTATTGGTGGTGTCGCTGGTCACGCCTTCTTCGAGCACTTGCGGTTGCTTGCCTTCGTGGACGATTTCGGTGAGCAGCCATAGGTCGTTCCATTCGCTGCGCGGGTGGTCGGACATTTCCATGAAGTGGCCGCTGACCAGTTTGGTCTGGTCGCCGCGCCCTTCGGCCTGACGGTAGTCGGCGCGGTGGCGTTCGAGGGCGCGCTGGCTGAGGAACTTGCCGCGCGCGCGGTCGAGGAAGCGGCCGGGGTAGTCGTAGTCTTCCAGATCCGGTTCATTGCTCTCGCCATCCGGTTTGTAGGCGGCTTCCATTTGCAGGCGCGGTTTTTCGAAGTCGTAGTCGCGGCGCATGGTGCGTGTGGTGCGGGTTTCCAGGCGCAGTTTGAAGCCTTTGATCACCGGTTCGTCGGCGACCATGCCGCTGCCTTGCACGTACGCGGTCGGCTGGCCGAGGTTCTGGAACACGGTCTGGTCATCGCCAAACACCAGCAGGTGGGCTTTTTCGCTGTGCTGGAAGTGGTAGTGAATGCCTTCCTCTTCGCACAGGCGCTGGACGAAATGCAGGTCGGTTTCGTCGTACTGCACGCAGTAGTCGCGATCCGGGCATGGCTGGCTGAGCTGGAAGCTGTAGGCGTTGGCCTTGATGCCGTGTTCGTCGAGGATCAACGCGATGATTTTCGGCGCCGACATCTGCTGGTAGATGCGCTGGTTGGTGCGGTGATGCAGGTATTGCAGCTGCGGCACGATAGAGATTTTGTAGCGGGTCAGGCGCTTGCCGGCATCGCCTTGAGCGACGCGATAGATCTGCCCGTGAATGCCGGAGCCCTGCGGATCGAACGCGAGAAAGGTCTGCTTGTGCAGGAGTTTTTCCAGATCCAGATCGGGGTTTTCGCTGACCAGTTCGAGGTCGAAACGATACGGCTGGCTGACACCCTCGGTGCCGGTGAACGACAGCACTTGCAGGTCGCCGACATAGTCTTCCACCGTCAGGCTGAAGTGGGTCTCGTTAGCTGAGTTGAACATTGTGTGCTCCCTGTTCGAATGTCATCCGTTACGCCCGAAAACGCAGGCGTTGCCGCCAGGACGAAGTGGCGCTCATGGCGTCACGCAATTGACCGGCAGTGATGCTGCGTTCTGCCGCATTGAAGCTCAGCGCTTTGCGCAGCGCGGGCCAGCAGTGTTTCGGTAGGTTTTTCGGCGCGTGCAGCTCGCGCTCCAGGTGTTCGTCGCGGGCCAGGGTCGAGGCCACGCGGCGGAACGGCGGCTTGCCGCCCGCCAGCTCGTAGATCACGCAGGCCACGCCGTACACGTCCGCGCCGGCCGACAACGGCTGGCCTTCAAGCAGTTCGGGGGCGGCGTAGCCCGGTGTCCAGGCGTTGAAGCGTTCACGGCTCAGGTGCGGCAGACCGGGCAGCACACCCTCCTCCGCTTGGCCGAGGCCGAAGTCGAAGAGGCGCAGGCCGTCTTCGCTGAGCATGACGTTGCTCGGTTTCAGATCACCGTGCAGCACGCCGCGACAGTGGGCATACGCCAACGTGTCGAGCAGCGGCAGGACGATGTCGCGCAGTTCTTTCCACGGCAGGCCGAGGGGCCGCTCGCAGAGCAATTTGTCCAGGGTCAGGCCACGCATGTATTCCATGGTGATGAAGGCCCGCTGGCAGTCGGTGTCGACTTCAAAAGTGTGTGCACGCACGACGTTGTCGTGGCGCAGGCGTCGGGTCAGGGCGAACTCGCTGTAGAGCAAGGCACTGGCGTCCGGCGACTCGGCAAATTCTTCGCTGAGGATTTTCAGCGCAACGTAAGGGTCGGGATCGCCAAACTGTTCGTGCAGCAGATCCCGCGCCCGGTAAACCGCGCCCATGCCACCGGCCCCGAGCAAACGCTCGAGGCGGTAGCGACCGGCCAACACATCGGGCAGCACACCGATGCTGGCCTTTTTAGGGGCCAGCGCAGGTTCGGCATTGTGCGACTTGGCGAAGGCGAAGTAGGTCAGGTTGCTGGCCTGTTCTTCGCTGATCAACACGTCATCGATTGGCGATTCAATTTCACTCATTGGCGGATCACCACGGCAGTCAGGTTGTCCCGCGCGGAGCCCCGCAAGGCGCCGTCGAACAAACGTTCCAGCGCCACGTGCGGCGCGCTGAGACTGAGGGCGTTGCCGAGGGCATCGCTGCTCAGGCCTTGGTACAAACCATCGCTGCAAAGCAAAAACGCATCGCCCGGATAGACCTCGAGTTCGAGGACGTCCAGGGTCAGTTGTTCGGCCGCGCCGACGGCTCGGGTCAAGGCATGAGCCGCCGGGTGCGCCGCCGCTTGATCGACGCTCATTTTCTGTTCGTCGATCAATTGTTGTTGCAGCGAATGGTCTTTGGACAGCTGATACAGACGCTGCCCGCGCCACAGATAACAACGGCTGTCGCCGGCCCAGATGCAGGCCGCGCGATTGCCTTCCACCAGCAGCGCCACAACGGTGCTGCCCATGACGCTGTCGTGACGGCCGGCGGTGACGGTCAACTCCTGCCCCAAACGTCGGTTCACCCAATGCAGGCACTGGCGAATGGCTTTGAGGCGTTCGTCGAAGTCATCGTGTTGCGGCAGTTCAGCCAGGCTGGCGACGATCAACTGGCTGGCGATGTCGCCACCCTGATGACCGCCCATGCCGTCCGCGACCACCCACAGCCCCTGCTGTGGCGAGTCGAGGAAGGCATCTTCGTTGCGCGCCCGCACCTTGCCCGGGTCGGTACGCGCCGCGCTGCGCCAGGCACTGGCCACGAGCATCAGAGCTGCACCGGCATACGGAAGGTGCGCAGTACGCCCATGTCGAACGGGTTCGGCGAGCGTTGGCTGGTCAGCAGGTAGTTGGCGCGCAGGCCACCCACGTCAGCTTTCAGCACCAGCACGTCGCGACCGTTCAGATACTCGGTCTGCATCAGATCAAACAGACGGAACAGCGACCACGGGCCGGAGTTTTTCTCGATGCCGATCGGACGCCCCGACATCTTGTCCATCACCAGACTGGTGCGACCGTCTTCAGCATCGGTTGGCCATTTGAACGACACCGGCACAATCGGGCCGTGACGGTATTCGATGGTCTTGTCGCCGAACTTGAACTCGGAACGGCTGACCGCCGGATCGAGGGTGTACGGCTCGAGTTTGAACTGCACGGTCGGCTCGGCCGGGTTGATCGAGAAGAAGCTCTTGCGAATGGTCAGTGCGGCGGCCATCTGATCGAGGTAAACCTTGGACACCGGCAGGCTGTGGCCATCGACGCTACGCATGCGGTAGTTGCCCGGATCGCCACTGACGAACGGACGCATGTAGTTGTCGAAGAAACGGTCAGCGATGCCTTGATCCTTGAAGAACTCGCGGAAGTCGGCGATCGCCACGTCGCTGGTGCTGGTAGCGCTGAACGGATAACGCTTGCTGATGGTTTTGCCATACACGCTGTACAGCTCGTTTTGATAACGGCCGTTCATGTATTGGTACGCATCGTTCAGCACCAGACGCCACGAGTCTTCGGCCAGCACGTTGAACCACACGCTCAGCGGACGCGGCAGACGACCGGAGGCATTGCGCAGGTTGGTCAGCGCATCACGCTGGCCGCTCATGCGGGTTTTCGCCAGTTCGAACGCGGCTTGTTCCGGCGAGCTGGAACGGGCCAGGCTGGCCAGTTGCAGTTGCAGGTCGTTGAGCGCGTTGAGCGCCGGCGTCAGGTCAGCGGCCGGGCCGTTGTTGTCATCGAGCAAACGATGCAGCGGCTCGAAGCGACGTTGCAGCGACTTCTTCGCGGTGTCCGGCAGGTTCTTCGCAACGGTCAGGGCCGAAGCCTTGTCTGCTGCGGCGGCCGCCAGTTTACCGACCTTGCCCAGTTTGCCTTTCTGCTCGGCCAGCGCATCAGCGGCATCGGCGGCTTGATCCACCGGGTCAGCAACAGCCTGGAAGCGGGTGTTCTCGCGCACTTCAGTGAGCAACGCGAGCACTGGCGAGTTGGCCGACGTCAGGCCCGCCAGTTGCTCGGCGCCTTCACCGGCGTCGTTGATCGGCGGCAGTGCCACCTGGCCAACGGCTTCGCTCCAGTAGTTGGCGTAGTCACGGAAATACAACTGCTCAAGCTCGACCATCAGACGACGCAAGTCCATGTCGCTGATGCCCGCGCCTTCGCCCAGCACCCAGTTGTCACGCAGGATGTCGGTGACCAGAGTCGCGCCCTGTACCGAAAAATACTGCTGATAACCCTCTTGGGTGTAGAAGCCCGGAATCACGTAATCGGTGCCGATAAACAGCGAGCCTTGTGGGCCGAGGTGTTGGCTGAAACGGTATTCCGGCAGATTGCGCGCCTGCTCGCGGAGCATGCGATACACCACGTTGGCCAGCGATTCGCTGCGCAATACCTGCCGCGCCTGCGCGACCAATTGGTCGTTAAGCGGATAGATAAAAGGCTGCTTGAGCAGGCGTTCGAGGTGAGTATTCAGACCGTTCTGCACCGCGGTGTTGCCGGTGTAGCGCTGCGACCAGTCAGTGGCGATCCAGTCCTTGAGCCACGCCGCGTCGCGACGATCTTTCATGTTCAGCATCAGGTACGCGCGCAGGCTGTTGAGCAGCTTTTCACGATCCTGCAAATTGGCGCGGATCTGCCCTTCGAGCTGCGAAGCAACCCGTGGCAGCAACTGCGCTTGCAGCTCACGCTCGTAGGCGTCGGCGACCGGCGGATTGACGTCTTCGCCCTGATACAGACCGCCACGTTCGTGATACGAAACGTCGCCCTTTTTCGGGAACACCTGGGTCGCGGCATAACTGGTGTCGAGGGTTTTCAGCACGCCCATCGCGTCATCACGCGGGGTCAGTGCCGAACGTTGTTGCGTCCAGTTCTGCGCCAGCGTGCGGAGGTTTTCCAGACGCTCGTAGTTGGCCGAGAAACCACCGGCCCAGAGCACGCCGAACAGCGCCAACGACGCCAGTGCGCCGATGTACAACGCACGCTGGCCCCAATGGATGCGGCTGCGTTCACGCTTGTCGAGACCAGCCAGATCCGCCTCGGGGAAGATCACCCGGCTGAGCAAGTGGTGAATGAAGCGCGAACGACCGCTGCGCAGCGTCGGCAATACACCGGCGCTCATGCCCAGACTCGCGCCGATGCCGGCGGTGGTCGAATCCATTTCCTGGGTCAGGTGCGGTGCGCTGGTCAGGTAGAAACCACGCAGTTGCGTGGCACGCTGATAACGGTTGCCAGTGAACGCCATGTCGACGAACAGGCACAGGCGCTCGCCGATCTGCCCGAGTTGATGCGGGAAGTCGAGGATGCGGCCACGGCGCTGGGTGTCGCGCTCGGAGTGCATGCGCATGATCACCTGGCTGTTGAGGCGACGCAGCAGCTCTTCAAATTCATTGCGCAGTACCGCGACGTCGGTGCCGACCTGATCCTTGCGGAAACTGGTGCCGAGCACCTGATCGCTTTCTTCGCGGCTCAGCTGATCGAAGAATTCGTCGAAGCCCAGCAGCTTGTCAGCCTTGCTCAGCACCAGATACACCGGCACGTCGACGTGCAGTTTCTGATGCACGTCTTGCAGACGGCCACGCACCTGACGCGCGAGGGTGTCGATGTCTTGCTCGCTACCGCCGAGCAGGGTTTCCACCGGAATGGTCACCAGCACACCGTTCAAAGGACGGCCACGGCGACGCTTGCGCAGCAACTCGAGCAAGGTCGTCCAGGCGCTGCTGTCGACTTCGGCGTCCGGCTGCGTCAGGTAACGGCCGGCGGTGTCGATCAGCACACCGTGGTCGGCGAAGTACCAGTCGCAATGACGGGTGCCGAGGGTGTCGCGGGTCAGCTTGCGGTCGATTTTGTTGATCGGGAATTCCAGACCGGAAAAGTCCAGCAGACTGGTCTTGCCGGAACCCTGCGGGCCGATCAGCAGATACCACGGCAAGTCACTGCGCCAGCGCTCGCTGCGGCCACGATAGAGGCTGGACGTCTTCAGGGTTTTCAGCGCGTCTTTGAAGCGCGCCTTCAACTCTTTCTGCTCTTCGTCGATCAACTCTTCACGGCGGATGCGATCCTGACCGTCTTCGCTTTCTTCTTCGGCTTTCTTGCGGATACCGGCGCGCCAGCTGACGAAGACCATGACCAGGCCCCAGATCAGGAACAGCACGGCAATGGTCAGCAGGCGGGAGGTCGGGCTCTCCCAGAACTTGTAGTCATCGACCGCCAACAACGGGCCGACGAACCACACCAGCAGCGCCACGAACAGCACCAGCAGCAGAGTCCAGACCCAGGTCTGGCGCAGGAAGGCGCCGACTTTCTTGAAAAACTTTTTCATCACACGTCCCTGTTTACGGCTGCGACTGCGGTTGCACCGCGGCCGGATCAAGCGGCTGATAAGGTTGCAGAACGGTGTCGCGCTGCTCGCCCAGAACCCAGGCGAAGCCCGAATACATCACCACCAGACAGACCAGCGTGAACAACACCACCATCCACGCCGGCACGATGCGCACCAGACTGCGGCGCTGATCGTTGAGGCCTTCCCAGTGCGGCGACAACTCGCGCGGCACGTCGCCACGCAACTGACGAATCTGACGGTACAAGGCGTCGCGGATGCCTTCGAGTTCGAGCATGCCGCGTGCCTGTACGCGGTACTTGCCCTCGAAACCGAGGGACAGGCACAGATACATCAGCTCAAGCATCGGCAGGTGTTTGACCGGGTTTTTCGACAGCCGATCAAGCAGCTGGAAAAACTTCTCACCGCCAAAGGTTTCGTTGTGGAAGCTGCTGAGCAGGCTCATCTGCGACCACTCGCTCTCGTTGCCCCACGGCGTGGTCACGACGGCTTCGTCGACCACGGTGCAGAGCACGTAACGCGCGGCCATCACCTGACTGCTTTCGGCGCCGTTGTGCAGGGCGCGCACTTCAAACAGTTTGAGCCCGGCGGTCAGGCGCTCGTTGAGCGCGTACAAGTCTTCGCGGCTTTCGCTGTGCTTGAGGCGCACCACTTCCGAAAGCAAATCGGAGGACGCGGCCACCAGCGAATTGAGGCTGATATTGAACGACTCTGCCGGGCGCAGGCGCGCGGCGTAGATCATCCGTTCTTCCAGTTGTTCGAAGCGCGGTGGCGCGGCGAAGTCGGTCAGCGGACTCGACGCCGGGCCGTGGCCCTGACGGTCGAGCAGGACGGTTTTGTCGTCCTGGTTGTGTTCCATGTCCTTGATCATGTCGGTCAGTTCCTGATGGCCCAGAATTTCAGTTCAAGCTCGGCGAATTCGCCGGACACGTGGAACGCGAAACCGCCGGAGCGTTCCAGTTGTGCCAGGTCTTCGGAACTGAGTTCGAGAATGAAATAGGTTTTGTTGGAGTGGAACGCGATCTGCCGCGGGGCCACCGGCAACGGTTTGACCTTGATCCCCGGCAAATGCAGGTTGACCAGTTGGCGGATGCGCTCCACCGGGCCGACCTTGAGGTGCGCCGGCAAGCGGTGGCGCAGTTCTTCGGAATCGCAGTTGGCACTCGCTGCCAGCACGAACGACGCGGTGCCGAGCAATTTGTGGTCGTGCAACGGCGAAACGATGATCCCGTACTGACGGGCTTGCAGGATCAACTCGATGGCGTGCTGTTCGAGCACCATCGACAGCACCTGACGGATCGCTTCCATCAGTTTGCGGAAGCTGCCGCCCTGATCGGCGTGGGAATAACGGCTGTCCAGACGCGGGCGTTTGCTCTCGCCGGAGAACGTCGCCAGATCGCCGAGCATGGTCAGCAGCGTGCGGTACAACTCTTCCGGGTGCACTTGCTCCAGACCGAGGTAGTGACGCAGCAGCAGCTCGGTGCGGTTGATCAGTTGCAGCATCATGAAGTCGCCAACCTCAGCGCCGCCGACCTTGCCGTTGGAGCGAATCCGCTCGGCAATCGTGTCGCCACGGTGGTTGAGCATGCTGATGACTTCTTTCAGGCACGACAGCAGATAGCTGGACGCGTGAGCCTGAATGTAGGTCGGCACGAAATCCGGATCGAGGCTGATCACGCCGTCGGGCGTCGTGTCGAGCACGTCGCAGATCTTCAGCTTCACATACGCCTGATCGCTCTGCTGCTCGCCGAGCATCAGTTTGAAATCCGGGCGACCGCAGCTGACCTGGCTGGCGGAATCGTCGCCGGCGTTGGAGTCAGCCACTTCAGCGTCGTACGCGGTGAAGCGCGCGAGCACGTCGGACTGCTCCGGACGGCGCGCCTCGATGTGGTTACCGGTGACCAGCGGCAGCGCCAGAAAAATCGGGGTGTTGCCGGTGTTCGGCGGTACGTCCAGCGCCAGCGGTTCGGTGTTGCCGCCGAGCTCGAACAGGCTGCCGTCCGGAAGAATCCCCGAAGCCTGGCTGACCACCAGTTTGCCCATGTTGAGGAACTGCAGGTCGATCTCCAGATTGAGGAAACCCCAGGTGTAACTGCCCAGCAACTGGGTGCGGGTTTTCATCTGGTGATCGTAATAGCGATCGTTGTGCTGGAAGTGCTGCGGCCGCAGCAGCATGCCTTCCTGCCAAATGACTTTATGGGTATTCATGATCAGTTATCCGCCTTGGCGAGCGTTTCTTGGCTGTTGCGGATACCCGTCTGATCGAGGGTCAGATCAGCCTCGGTGAGTTCCTGCGGGGTGACCTGCACGGTGTAGCGCCACTCGGTTTCCGGCAGATCGCGGTAAGCGGCGAGCACGCCCACGTAACGGCTGCCCTCCTCCACGCTGAGCTTCAACTCGACGGTTTCACCCGGGCGAAGTTCGAGTTCTTCGGTGGCCACCAGATCCGGGTTGAGGGATTCCTTGGCGCGCTCGTAGAGGCTGAAGAAGTCAGCGTTTTCGAAGGTCACCGGGTGTTTGAGTTCAAACAGGCGCACCACGATCGGCGAAGGACGGCCGTTGAGATCGGGGTTCAACTGATCGCTGCCAGTCAGTTTCAGGTTGACCTTGGTCACGTTCGAGTACGGCGATAGCGACGAGCAACCGGCGAGCAACGCCAGCAAAGTGAGCGCAGTCAGCGTCTGGAAAAAAGCGGTCGAGCGGCGAGACATGCGCATCATCCTTGGTGGTCGGTGTGGAGGGTGGAAATCAGGCGGATCTGTTCTTCGTAGGCCTGAGCGAAGTCGCGGGCCAACAGGCGCTCGCTCCAGTCATCGTCCTGACGCAGTGCCTGGTGATAACGGCCGAACGCTCTCCAGCGCCCACCCGATGTTGCGATCAGCGGCTTGTTGTCGCGCTCGAAACGCAGGGTCAATTGCTCCGGCGAGAAGTGCTCCAGCGTGCCGCGTACGGCGGCGCGGCTGGCGGTCAGCAGCGCCACTTGATGCGCCTGCAGATCACGGAACGCGCGGGAGATAGCTTGCTCGGCCGGCAGATGACCGGGCTTGCTTGGCTGCAACAGAATCTCCAGCGCTTCGCTCGGATCGACGGCGAATTTCAGCGGGTTCTTGTTGGTGCCCTGGACGATGGTCTGCGCCAGACGCAGCTCGTTTTTCAGCTCCGAGCGGGTGCGCAGGCTCTGCTGCAAACCACCGACGCTCTGACGCAGCAAGCGCGCGGCATTCAGTGCCAGCGCTTCGCGTTCGTCGTGGTTGAGGCCTTTGACGTCGACACCCAGCGCGGCGCCGAAGTGCTCCCAGAAACCTTCGCTTTGCCGTTCAACAGGCTTCGGCGCCGGCGCGGGTTCAGGCTCGACGGGAGCGGCGATCAGCTCCGGCACCATCAGGCTTTCCATGTCGATGCGTGCGTAGTCGGCACGCTGACGGGAGTCTTCGGGTTTGGCGGTCGGCGCTAGCAATTCGTCGATTTCCGAGTACACGCGCTCTTGCTGTTCGATGGCATTGAGCGGGTCAAGGTCGAGGAACGCGTCGTCGGGAATGATGCTGCCCGCCGCGCGCGGACGGCCGGCTTCGCCGTCGAACGTGGCCGGGTCACGCACCAGTCGCGCACGAATCTCGAAGTCGCCCAGCACGTAGGTGCTGCCGTGCTCGATGCGCACCGGTTCGCCCTTGTGCAGACGCGCGCCGCTGCCGCCGTCCTGAATGCCGTTGCTGCTGCTGTCGGTCAGGAAAAACGAGCCTTCGCGGTAGCTGACAATCGCGTGGTGATTGGACAGGTGACGCTTGCGGTCAGGGATGATCCAGTCGCAATCCTCGCCCCGCCCGATCACGCCGCCGGCCTGCTTGAAGGTCTTCTGGCACAACTCGGTGGGCACGAATTGCTTGGTGTTCAGCATTTCGAAAACCAATTCCATGTTTGCTGCTCCTTGCAATCACTTACCGCGATTGGCCGCTTGCGGATCACCCAGCGGGCGATAGTCGTTGTCGTTGAATTTGTAGTTGCCGCTACAGCCGCCAAGGCCGCATAGAACGACGAGGGTCAGCAGGACAGCGTGCCAGTGACGAACAGACATCAGAGGGTCTCCAGGGGTAGACAAAGCACAAAGCGCCGGCCCTTGCGGGCGGCGCCGTTATTAGCGAATTTATTGGTTTGGGGGGCTCTAAACCGAGGCTCAGAGCCAATCCAAGGAGGTGCCACGATCTCCTGTGGCGAGGGGACTTGTCCCCGATGGGGTGCGCAGCCCCCCCAAAACCTGCCAGCGCGGTCACTGTGTGAAACCGTGTTTACCGGACTGCGGCTGCTGCGCAGCCGATCGGGGATAAATCCCCTCGCCACAGGGGAATCAACAGCCTTAAGGAATTCATTGGCCGTGGGAGTGCGGGACAAGGCGATCAATTTCTGTTCAACCATCGAAGTCACCCAAATTGATATTCAGGCGGCCGAGGCGGTATAGCAGCGTGCGGCGGGGCAGGCCCAGTTCGCGGGCGGCGAGGGTCTGGTTGCCGTCGTTTTTGCGCAGGCAGTTGAGCAGTAGCGTGCGCTCGACCTGCTCCAGGCGTTCACGCAGATTCAGGCTGCTGTTGTCTTCGGGCATCGGCTCCATGCGCAGGGAGAAATGCTCGGCCAGCAACTCGCCGCCCTCGCACAACAGCACCGCGCGTTCGACCAGCGCTTTCAGTTCGCGGACGTTGCCGGGGAAGGTGTAACCCGCCAGATGCTCCAGCGCCGCGTCCGACCAACGCACCGGATCACGCTGCAAATAGGCGCAAGCCTTTTCGGCGAAATGCCGGGCCAGGTCGAGGATGTCGCCTTCGCGCTGACGCAACGCCGGCAGCACAATCGGAAATTGCGCGAGGCGGTAGTACAAGTCCTCGCGGAATTTACCTTCGCTGACCAGCACCGACAGATCGCGGTGAGTCGCGGCGATGATGCGCACGTCGATCTTGTGCGTGTCGTTGGAGCCCAGCGGACGAATCTCGCCTTCCTGCAAAACGCGGAGCAATTTCGATTGCAGTGACAGCGGCATGTCACCGATCTCATCGAGCAACAGCGTGCCGCCGTTGGCCGCGTCGAACAGCCCGGCGCGGTCGCGATCGGCGCCGGTAAAGGCGCCCTTGCGATAGCCGAACAGCTCGCTTTCCAGCAGGTTTTCAGGGAACGCCGCGCAGTTCTGCACGATGAAAGCCTGCGAGCGACGCGGCCCGCAATCGTGAATCGCCCGCGCGACGACTTCCTTGCCGGTGCCGGTTTCGCCGCGCAACAGCACGGTGTACGGGCTGTGCAGGACTTTGCCGATCAGCGAGTAGGTCTGGCGCATCGCGGTGCTTTTGCCAATCAAGCCGTAACCGCTGATGCTCGGCACGCTGCGCGCCACCGGTGCCGACACATCGCGTGGCTGACGCAGACGCTGGAGCAAATGCAGTTGGCCGAGCACGAACGAGCCGAGTTGACCGAGCGAGTCGGCAAAACCTTGCAGGTCGGTACGACGGCGACTGGCGCAGAGCAGCAAGCCTTCGACAGCCTTATGCTGATTGACCAGCGGCACGCACAACAGCGACTGCCACGGCGAGGCCACCGCCGGCAGAAAACTGGTTTCGTGCAGGCTGCCGCTCAAGTCGTCGAGGCACACCACGCGGTTCTGGCACAGGGCGAATTGCAGCAGTTGCTCACCGTTGTAATCCGCCGGCAGGCTCGCCGCTTCACGCGGTTGCAGGGCGCCGTCGAGGCATTCGGCGTTCATCCCCAGGCAGGTGTGGGTGGCGTCGAGCAGGTACAACTGCGCCAGTTCGCAACCGCTCAACTCGGCCAAGCCGCGCACGAAGTCACCCAGCAGCGCAGCACCGTCCGCCGCGCGCGACAGACTGGCGAACTGCGCCAGCAACGCTTCGGCATACACCAGCGGCTGCGGCACTTGAGTGAACATCACGCCCACCTCAGGCGAACTCGCACGTCACACTGGCTTCGCCGTCGAGCGTGGCGTGCACGCGCTTCAGGCTTTCACCGGTGGCCATGGCGTCGAGCAGACGATCGGCCACCAGCGGCAGCACGTGTTGATCGAGCAGATGATCGATCAGGCGCGCGCCGCTGTCGCTTTGCGTGCAGCGCTCGGACAAGTGATCGACGAGGTTCTGGCACCAGCTGAAATCCAGCTGACGACGGCTGAGGCGCTCGCCGAGACGACCGAGTTTGATCTCGATCAGCTCGCGCAATACCGGGCCGCCGACCGGGTAGTACGGCACCACTTTCATCCGCGCCAGCAGCGCCGGTTTGAAGTGCTTGCTGAGCACCGGGCGAATGGTTTCTTCGAGCACTTCGGCGGTCGGCCGTGCGCCGTTTTCGCAAAGGTCGCTGATGCGATCGCTGCCGAGGTTCGAGGTCATCAGGATCAACGTGTTGCGGAAGTCGATCTCGCGACCTTCGCCGTCGTTGGCCACGCCTTTGTCGAAGATTTGGTAGAACAGGTTGAGCACGTCCGGATCAGCCTTCTCGACTTCATCGAGCAGCACCACCGAGTACGGTTTCTGCCGCACGGCTTCGGTGAGCATGCCGCCCTCGCCGTAACCGACGTAGCCTGGCGGTGCGCCGATCAGGCGCGAGACGGTGTGCTTCTCCTGGAACTCGGACATGTTGATGGTGGTGATGAAACGGTCGCCGCCGTACAGCAGATCAGCGAGGGCCAGCGCGGTTTCGGTTTTACCGACGCCGCTCGGGCCGACCAGCAGGAACACACCGACTGGCGCATCAGGTTTGTTCAGGCCGGCAGCGGTGGCGCGCATCGAGCGATCCAGTGCGTGCACGGCTTGTTCCTGACCGCGAATGCGCGTGCGCAGATCGGTGGCGAAACTGGCGACTTTGGCGTTGTGCTCGCGAGCCAGTTGCGCCAACGGCACGCCAGTCCAGGCGCTGATCACTTCGGCGACCAGACGCGGGCACACTTCGAAACTGACCAGACGTTCTTTGACCTGGGCGGCAGTCAGCGCGCTGTGGGTTTCGTTGAGTTGGGCTTCCAGCGCTTCGACGCTTTGGCCTTCTTCGACCTCGGCAGCGAGGGTTTCGATGACGGTGCCTTCGGCGTCTTCTTCAACGCTGAGCACCGGTTCAACGGCAGCGGCTTCGCGGGCCTTGGCCAGTTGCTGACGCAGATCGAGCAGGCGCTCGGCCAGGGTTTTCTGTTCAGTCCACAGGGCTTCCAGCGCGACCATTTCGTCTTCGGCGTCGTCGAGACGTGCTTCCAAAGCCTCCAGCGCTTCGTGATCGATCAGCAGACCGGCCTCGGCGTCACGGCGCAGGGCCTGACGCTGACGGCCACCTTCAGCCAGTTCGCCACGTAGACGCTCCAGGCTTTCCGGGGCAGCGGCGAGGCTGATGCGTACGCGGGCGCAAGCGGTGTCGAGGACATCGACGGCTTTGTCCGGCAGTTGCCGACCGGCCAGGTAACGTGCGGACAATTCCGCCGCCGAAACCACCGCGTCATCACGCAGATAGATACCGTGGCTTTTCTCATAAACCTGGGCCAGACCACGGAGGATGGTCACCGCTTCGCTGACGGTCGGTTCGTGTAATTGCACCGGTTGGAAACGACGGGCCAGTGCCGGGTCTTTCTCGAAGTATTTCTTGTACTCGGCCCACGTGGTGGCGGCGATGGTGCGCAGTTCGCCACGGGCCAGTGCCGGTTTCAGCAGGTTGGCCGCATCGGAACCGCCAGCATTGCCGCCCGCGCCGATCAGCGTGTGGGCTTCGTCGATAAACAGAATGATCGGTTTTGGCGAAGCTTTGACTTCGTCGATCACGCCTTTGAGGCGACGCTCGAACTCACCTTTGACGCTGGCGCCGGCCTGCAACAGGCCCATGTCCAGCGACAGCAGCTCGACGCCTTTGAGCACTTGCGGCACTTCACCGGCAGCGATGCGCGAAGCCAGTCCTTCGACAATGGCGGTCTTGCCGACACCGGCCTCACCGACGACGATCGGGTTGTTCTTGCGGCGACGGGCGAGGATGTCGACCATCTGCCGAATCGCGCCGTCACGGCACAGCACCGGGTCGAGTTTGCCGTCGCGGGCCTGTTGGGTCAGGTTGTGGGTGAAGCGCTGCAACAGTGATTCGCCCTGCGCCGCCGGTTTGCCGTTGGCCGCCGGTTGCTCCTGTTGCGACAGGGCAAATTCTTTCAGGCGATCGATGTTCAGCTTGGCGAGCAGCGGCTGATAACGGCTGCCGGCGTAACGCATCGGGTTGCGCAACAGCGCGAGGATCAGCGCGGCGTCTTCAACCTGGGTCTGACCGAGTTCGAGGTTGGCCACCAGCAACGCATCTTGCAGCCACTGCACCAGTTCCGGGGCGAACACCGGGTTGCGCGAAGCGCTGTGCTCGACGCGCGATTGCAGCGCCGCGCTGAGTTCACCGGCGTCGACATCGGCGTCTTGCAACGCGCGGGCAAGCAAGCCGTTCGGACGTTCGAGCAGGCCGAGCATCAGGTCTTCGACGAGGATCTTGCTACCGCCACGGGCGACGCAACGCTCAGCCGAACGCTCAAGATCACGACGGGTTTCGGCGTCCAGCGCCTGGATGAGTTGTTGCAGGTCTACGTTGATCATGGCTCACGTCCTTAATGAATTTTGCTGCCCAGGGTCACCACGCCGTCCGCTTTTTCGCGGCCCAGCCAACTGGTCCAACCGAGGCGACAGGCGTTCTGCTCACCGATGCGCAGTTCGCGGATTTCTTCCTGGCGCAGCACCAGGCGGATGTCGTAATCGAGCGGGTCACGCAGGGTGAACCGCACCAGCGCGCAGAGCGGCTGGTAACCAAAACCGATCGGCAGAAATTCATGGAATCGCTGCCAGTCGAGTTCGGTGATGTGAATGCGGAATTTGCCGCTGCGGTCGCGCACGTGCTCGCCGAGCACCAGGTCTTCGCCGAGCAGGCTGTTGGCGCGGCCCAAACGATTGCGCTGTTCTTCGAGAATCTCGACGCGGCGCTCGATGCACTGCTCGATGACCAGGTCTTCGTGCTTGAAGTAGTAACGCAACACGGCTTCGATCAGCGCAGCCGAGTGCGCGCGCAGACTGAGCAAACCGAGGTACGGCAGCAGGCGTTTCCAGTTGAGTTCCTTGGCCTTGCGAATCTCTTCGCCACCGAGGCCGATCAGCGCAAACAACTGCGCCGAAAACGGGTCGAGCGCGCCGCTCTGGAAGCTTGCGCGGTAGCGGTATTTGCGCCAGATCGGCAGCATCAGCCGTTGCAAACGATGGTGGAACAGGTCGAGGAAGTTGCGCGTCGGGTTGCCGTCTTCGCTATCGCCCAAGGCTTGTTCGCCATAGAACGCCGGCAGCGGCGAACCGGAACCGACCAGGCCGATCAGGTTGAAACGCATGCGCGCGCGCATCTGCCCGTGCTCTTCGAAAAACTCCACGCGATCGACGTCGCTGCCGGGAAAACCCAGGCTCGGATTGGCCTGGAATTCCAGCTGATCGTACAAATCGTCTTCGCTCAGGTACGGGTGTGCCTCGCGCAGCCGATCGATCACCAGCAGCACTGCCTGAAACAGCGAGTACTCGCGTATCGCCTTGGTGAGCCCGCTTAAAGCAGGGGCTGCAGGCCCATACGTGGTGTCCATTGGTACACCTCTCCCTGTGTGCTTTTTACTCGCAGCTCGTGGAATGAATTGAGACTGGCGTAAAGCGCGAAAAACTCGTTAAGAACCGAAGCGAAGACGAACAGATCGCCTTCGCCGATATACCCTTCCGGGTCGATGGTCAGCTCGGTGCGCAAGCCGCGTACCGGCAAGCCACGGTGCAAGCGATCGACGTGGTGGTGCTTGATATTCTTCAGGCCACCGAGCAGGCGTTTGCTGACCTTCTCTGCGTGCTGGTCGTAGTAGCGCGGCAAGTCGTAGGTTTCGAGAATCACCTTCAACGCATTGACGTCCGCCAGCGACAGATAGTTAAGCGACATGTTGCTGATCAGCTTCCACAGGAAGTCACGGTTCAGCGGCGGCGCGAAGCTCGACGTGGCCGGGGTGATGTTGCGGAAACTGAGAAACTCCGGCGTCTCTTCGCAGGCCACACAGATGTCGCCGAGCTTGAGCTTGCGCGGCAGATTCTGGTTGGTGCAGATCAGCTCGATCGACAGGGTTTCGTGGGCTTCGGTGTGGCGAATGCCGAAGCTCAAATAAGTGTCGAGGCCGTCGTGCAGCAAGGACGAGCGCTGGCGAATGCTGTAATGCGGACGGCTGTTGGGCACGTCGAAACTCGGGTCGTGCTCGAAGGATTCGAACGGCACGTATTCCTGATAACCGAGGCCGCCGGGCTTCCAGCCCGTCACGGTTTCCACCGAGAACACACCGCAGTTTTCCAGATCGTATTCCGCGGGCAGCAGCAGGTATTCGTCCTGCTTGCCGTCGAGACGAATCGGCAACGCATCGTGGGCAAACAGGTTGGCGATCGGCGTGCAAAACAGCTTCACGTTATCCAGTGTCGGGCGCATGCGCAGGATGCCGCTCTTGCGAATGTCGAAGCGCAATTCCAGGCCGCGCATCTGCTTGAGGGTGTCCTGCGGCAGCGCGTTGAGGATGTCCAGACCGTTGACGTCGACGAAGAGGAATTTGTCCTGAAAGGCGAAGTATTCCTGCAGGTAGCGATAGCCACGGAAGGTGTTCAGCGGATACGGGATCAACGCTTCTTCTTCGGCAAAGCCCACCGGGGTGACCCGGTCACCGGGAATCTTGAACGCCATCGGCTTGCCGCTGACGCCATCAATTGGCTTGCCGGCGCCGTCGAGCGGAATCAGTTCGATGCCTTCGAGGTTGCGCAGCAGGCTCAGGTACAACATCTGGCTGATGTAACGCTCGCCGGCAAAGTGCAGGCGCAGCTTGCTCAGTTCCAGCTCACCGAGGTGGCCGTCGGCACTCATTTCCAGACGCAGGCTGAGCAGCGAGCCGTCGCCCTTCACCGAGTAATTCAACGCCGCGAGATCCAGCGGCAACACCTCAGTCGGGTAGCAAGTGCGGAAGCGGCAACGCACGTCTTCGATCGGCTTGCTCTCCACCGGCGTATCACGCTCGACCACCAGCGCCGGGCCCGAACGCTTGAGCGGATCGAACTGCAAAATGCTGAACGCCGGCAGCGGGCGCATGTAGTTGGGCCAGAGCAATTGCATCAGCGAATGGCTGAGCTCCGGCAGTTCGTCATCGAGCTTCTGGCGCAGGCGCCCGGTCAGAAACGCAAAGCCTTCCAGCAACCGCTCCACATCCGGATCCCGCCCGGCCTGGCCCAGATACGGCGCCAGCGCCGGACTACGCTCGGCGAAACGGCGACCGAGTTGGCGCAGTGCGGTGAGTTCGCTTTGGTAGTAGTGGTTAAAGGACACGGGGTACCTGCCTGGTAGTGGAACTCATCAAAAAAATATCCTGTAGAGCGCGACCGTCACGCCGGCACAGACGTAACCGCCAATCAGGAGAAACGGCACAATCGAGATCCAGCCGTACGCCATGTAAGCGTCACTGGACGGCCCGACGATCAGACTGAACAAGCCATACAGCATCCATGGCACGGCGTAGAACGGGATGAACTTCACCGGCGCCCACCAAACCATCCGCAGTGCCTGTTGCTCGTTGCGGCTCTGCGCCGATCGGGACATCCACAGCGAAAAGCCCAGAAGCCCGGGAATTCCCCACCACAACAAGTACTGCCAATAAATTCCGGACGACTCGGGTGTTGAATACTCGCCATTCCACAGGTCACAGGAACTGATCGCCAACACCGCCATCAATGGCCACCACAATGCAGCCATGAAGAAGCTGAGTTGCGCGCGACCGAGCATGAGCATCTCGCTTGATGAGTCGGTCATCGGCGAACCTCCACAGCGTGATCCATGCACCATGTGCGGACATCACGCTTGTCGAAGCCTGCGCACCAATTGTCTTTTGCGATTACGCGATATGAATGTTCAGGGACGTACGCAAAAAAGTAATAGTTGTCCCTGTCCTCACCGTAGAGCCAGTAAGACGAAGAACCTTGATTGATTTCGTAAGGTTCGAATGTCCAGATGGACGACTGCGCAGGGATAAAATTTTCGCGGTCCATTAGCAACATCAACGCGTTGGAAAGCGCGTGCGCAGCAAAATAGAGCATGCAGGCGATCGCTCCCACCACGAGTAGCAAGCGCTGCAGCCAAATCATTGCGAAGCGACCTGAATCGGTCATGCGTCCGTCTCCTGCCCCGGGGTCGCTGGCACATATTTATTCATCGCTGCGCAACTCCCTGTTTTTGCGGCGTGATCGCGACACCCGTATAGACATAGAGTTCTTCACCGTCGTAGCCACCAATTGCCGCAGCGCTGAGTGGATGACTGTCCCTGTTGCCATAGCGAACCCAGCCTTCAGTCCACATCTCACCATTTTCTTGACGAATTTCTACGTAATAGTCCGGCGCTTCGTGCTTGGTGATCTCGACAAAAACCCCGCCATCCTCGGCGCCAATCCACAACGCGTGGGGATGAGCGAACAGCTTTGGTTCGGTCGAACTTTCCATTCGCAACAGCAACGCAAATCCCACCAGAATCGTCAGCAAACCGACCGAGCAGAGGAAAGCGACAAGGCATTGCCAGGCTCTGAGTTTCATCGAGCCGACCCGAACATGTGCTTCATGGGCAGAAAGCCCCGGTATCGATCGTCCAAGAGCGGACAGCTTTTTCTTCAGTTTTTTTGATGCTCGCTACTGCATTTCGCAACGTCTGCGCATCGATGGACTTAGTCCCGTTCTGGCTTTTGATCGACAGGCTGTACTTGTCGCTGATCTGACCCGATACGTCTTCACCGAATGACTGGTAGTTGCCGATAGAACTGCGCTGGTTCTGGTTTAACGTGAAGCTGCGTGGCTGATCGTCATAGTTGGAGTCGTTCGCCAACGCCAACTCCAGTGGTACTCCACAAGTGTTCAGCAGGTAAACATCATTGCGATAGACCTGCTGCGCAGCGCATGCAGCCAGCGAAACGAAGCACGCGAAGAAGCTTACCCATCTCATCATCAAAATCGTCCTAGGCAGTTTCATGGACAAACCGAAGCCTCGCTGATTGTCCACTCGCGCTGTGTCCCTTGACTGACCTTCTGCACGCCACTCAGGCGCCTCTTCAACTCCAGAGCGCCGATAATCCTGGTGCCAGCAGCATCGTTGATCTTCAACAGATGGTTATGCGGGATCTGCTCCATCACATCCTCACCATAGGAAGCAAAACTCGCGACCATGGCACGGGAATCCGGTTCGGCAGTCATGTGGCGATCCTGCGAATACAGGTTCGAGCCGTTGGAAACCCTCATTGCCAAGCGCTGGCCACAGCGGTTTTCGACATACACATGGTTGTTGTACACCTGCTGAGCAGCGCAGCCATAAAGGGAAACGAACGGCAAGATGAGACCGGTCAACCTAGTCATCGAACTCGACCCTTGCCAGCCAAAGCAGGCTTTTGACGTCCTGTTCAGACGCCGCCATTCTTTTTTGCAGATCAGCGGAGGACTGCGTGTAACTGCTGAAGTAATGCATGACATCCACCTCGCCGGCGTTCGGCGTCGGGTGGTTGTCCTTAGGGTTTTGCATCAATGTCGATGTTTCTTTGTGAGTCCAGGAGTAACCGGGGATGATTCCACCGCCGTACTCATTAAGAATCAAATGACCAAACTCATGAGCCGACGTTTCTTTGAACTCTTCTCTGGCAATGTCTTTAGCGAACTCTGGAGATCGACGTCGTTGAACAACGTAGCTTTCATAGGCATAGCCGGCGTTGTGATAAACCTTTCTTGCAATAGCCAGGCTGGTGGAACGTCCGAAGTCCGCCGACAGCGAATCAATCAGAGGGAAATTCCCGGCTTTGGGCTCGACGTTGATCTCGGTTTTGACGGTGACTTTGTAAAGGCCTTTGCTGGTCGTGATGCCCTCGGCGATACCGCCGCCGCGTGAGCCATTACGCGACCAGTACAACTCGATACCTTCCTTGGCCCAGCCGAGCAACGTGCTGAAAGGCGTGGGTACCAGTCCGGGTGTGGAGCCACTGCTGCCGCCATCCGAAAAGCTCGGGCGTAACGTGACTTCAACGGTCTTGGCGTTGCGGTCAACACGCACATCGACCCATTTCACCTTTTTAGCCGAGCAATCAAGCTTCACTTCAGTCACTTGCTGCTTCCCCGCCCCGGTCGCGGTGAGGCGCACTTTCAGGTTCGGGCTTTTCAGGACTTTGGTATCGAGGATGCCGGCCGTGTCGTAGCCGTCCCATTGCCATGGGTGTTTGCCTGGCGGGAGGAACGGCGCGGTATTGGCTTCGGCGTATACCAGCTTCTCGCCGTCCAGCACTTCCAGCTTCACACTGTCAGCTGCGTCCATGCGGTTCTCGACGACGAAATCGACCAACTCACGGTTTTCCGATGTTCCTGATTTCAGCTCGTCGAAGTCTGGAATTTCCAGCGGCGTCAGTACCGAGTTGCCACCGGACTTCAAACCCAGTCGGTAATCCAGCGCCGCGACAACCGCTATAGCGGCAAGCCCCGAAAATGGCGCGGGCGAATGCGAATTTCCGATAATCACCGTCCCGGATCCAGCCGTAACTTTGTTGCCGTGTGTCCCCACCGAATCAACCGTCGCGGCAGGTTTGCCGTTGATCAAAACAGTGGTGGCCAAACCTCCCGACATCGCACCACCACACGCCGAGGCATCGCCCTGGCGGGCGGCCGCGAGGCCGTCGAAGAACACGTCGCCGGAACCGGCGGCGATCGGGTTGGTGCCGTGGCCGGGGAGCGGGCAAGCGGTGGGGTCGGATACGCGTGCTGCGGGTTTGCCAGACATCGGGAATCTCCTTAGTTGACCTTCACTTGTCCGCTGCCATCCAGGCGCGCGGCGAAACTGACCTGGCGCTTGAAACCATCAACTTCCAGCAGGCCTTCGATGCTGAAGGCCAGGCGCAGCTGATCGTGATCACGCGGCAGGGAAATGACACGCACGTTGCTCAGGCGCGGCTCGTAGGCTTCGATGAAGCATTCGATGGCCAGACGGGCCTGACTCAGAGAGTCGTGCAGGCTCAGACGCATGTCATTGAGATCGGGCAACCCGTAGTCGGACAGCGTTTGCACGCTGCCGGCCCGGGTGCTGAGCATTTTGGCCAGATGGGCAGCCACGGACGCCATGGCGGAAACCTCGCGGCTCCAACCACTGCGTTTTTCTGCGTCGCCATTAAGGCGTTCGAAAAGGCTGCCGTATCCGTCCATGAGTCGCTCTTACTCTTTGTCCAGCTTGCCAACCAGCGACAGGGTGAAATCGGCACCCATGTACTTGAAGTGCGGACGCACGTTCAAGCTCACGCGGTACCAGCCCGGCTCGCCTTCAACGTCGCTGACGATGATTTGCGCAGCGCGCAGCGGACGACGGCCACGCACTTCGGCGCTCGGGTTTTCCTGGTCGGCAACGTACTGACGGATCCACTTGTTCAGTTCCAGCTCAAGGTCGGTACGCTCTTTCCACGAACCGAGTTGCTCGCGCTGCAGCACTTTCAAGTAGTGAGCCAGGCGGTTGACGATCATCATGTACGGCAGTTGAGTGCCGAGCTTGTAGTTCAGCTCTGCAGCCTTGCCTTCTGCGCTGATGCCGAAGAACTTCGGCTTCTGCACCGAGCTCGCGGAGAAGAACGCCGCGTTGTCTGAGCCTTTGCGCATGGTCAGGGAGATGAAGCCTTCCTCGGCCAGTTCGTATTCACGACGGTCGCTGACCAGAACCTCGGTAGGGATCTTGGTTTCGATTTCGCCCATGCTTTCGAAATGGTGGAGCGGCAGGTCTTCAACAGCGCCACCGCTCTGTGGGCCGATGATGTTCGGGCACCAGCGGAATTTGGCGAAGCTGTCGGTCAGCTTGGTGCCGAACGCGTAAGCAGTGTTGCCCCACAGGTAGTGCTCGTGGCTGTTGGCAACGGTTTCCTTGTACACGAACGATTTCACCGGGTTTTCTTCCGGGTCGTACGGGTTACGCAGCAGGAAACGCGGCACGGTCAGGCCAACGTAGCGGGAGTCTTCCGAAGTCCGGAAGCTCTGCCATTTGGCGAATTGCGGGCCTTCGAAGTGGTCTTTCAGATCTTTCAGATCCGGCAGGCCGGTGAAGCTTTCCAGACCGAAGAATTTCGGGCCGGCCGCAGCGATGAACGGCGCGTGAGACATGCAGGCAACGCTGGACACGTACTGCATCAGTTTCACGTCAGGCGAGCTTGGCGACATGTAGTAGTTGGCGATGATCGCGCCCACCGGCTGACCACCGAACTGGCCGTATTCAGCGGTGTAGATGTGCTTGTACAGGCCAGACTGCATGACTTCCGGCGAATCTTCGAAATCGTCCAGCAGGTCTTCTTTGGAGACGTTGAGGATTTCAATCTTGATGTTTTCGCGGAAGTTGGTGCGGTCGACCAGCAGCTGCAGACCACGCCACGACGATTCCAGCGCCTGGAAATCCGGGTGGTGCAGGATTTCGTCCATCTGACGGCTGAGCTTGGCATCGATCTCGGCGATCATGCGGTCAACCATGGCTTTCTTGACCGGCTCACCGTTGTTCTGCGGCTTGAGCAGTTCTTCGATGAAGGCCGACACGCCGCGTTTGGCGATGTCGTAGGCTTCGTCGTCCGGGGTCAGACGGGTTTCGGCGATGATGCTGTCGAGAATGCTGTACTCGCCGCTCGCGGCGCCTTTCTCTTGTGCTGCGCTAGTGCTCATTGTGTTGGCTTCCTTGGCTGCTGGGTTCAGGCGTCCGGGGCTGCGGCGTTGAGGCCCAGCTCACCGAGTACGCGACCGCGGGATTCGTCGTCGGCGAGCACGCCTTCGATGGCTTTACGGAACGCAGGGGCGTTACCCAGCGGGCCTTTGAGGGCCACCAGCGCATCGCGCAGTTCCATCAGTTTTTTCAGCTCAGGCACTTGCTCGACCAGGCTGGCCGGGTTGAAGTCCTTCATCGAATTGACGCGCAGCTGCACGCCCAACTCTTCCGTGCTGCCTTCTTCCTGCAGACGGTTCGGCACGTTCATCGACAGGCTCAGCTCTTGCTTGGCCAACACCTCGTCGAAGGTCACCTTATCGATGCTGATCGGCTTGCGATCTTCGATCTTGCGTTCGTCCTTGCGGTGGGTGTAGTCACCGATTGCCAGCAGCTTCAGCGGCAGTTCAATCTCTTCCTGAGCACCGCCGGTGGCGGGTTTGAAGGTGACGTTGATGCGTTCCTTGGGGGCTACCGAGCCTTCTTTGGCCATGGCTTTTCTCCTTGCGGTTGTGGCCCTGGGGCCTATTCGAGTACCACTTCGAGATCGAGGTGGCACAGCCTGCGATAAATCTCTTCCTTGCGTTCACGTACGGCATGGTTCTGCGGCAACAACTCGCAGCAGCTATGCAGTAAATGCAGCACTTCCAATGCAAGATCGGGCTCCCAGGCGTGCAGGCCTGAGTCCTGTAATGTCTGATCGAGGGTTTCCAGCTGGTTCTTGGCCAGTTCGTATTTCTTGGCCATGAAGCACAACCGTGCGAGGGCGAACTGCCAGAAGAAACGCACGCGCCCACCCTGAGCGGCTTGCAGTCCTTGCTTGAGAATCTGCACGGCAGGCTTGAGGCCTTCCTTGCGCAGAATCGGCAGCACCTCTTCGAGGGCTTTTTCCCAGGCAGGCTGGGTTTCGACGTTGTCGCTTTCGACCTTGCGCGGCGCGCTGGCGCTTTGCAGATGCGGGATGACGTTAGCGGCGATCCACGCCCGAGTAGCGGGATCGGCGAACGGTGCGCCGTCATGGAAACGCAGTTCGATAATGCCGGGCAGCCGTTGAACCAAAAGCGCGAAGTGGATTTCCACTTCGCGCATGGCCAGCTCGGCGTTGAGGTTCTGGAGACATTCCCAGACCATCCTCTGGCCATCGAACCAGAACGGCGCCTTCGCCAGGCTCGCCTCCAGTTCCACCAGCAAATCCGCGTATTTGCCCTGATCGAAACGATCCTGATAGAGCTTGAGCTTATCGACCGGCAGGCCGCGCAGCATGGTGATCTGCTCGGCGTTGCGCTCAGGCACCGCGTCGATGGTCATCCACAACAGCGTGCGGTTGAGGCGCAAGGCGCGCAGGTCAGTGGCTTTCTGCTTGAGCCACCAGGCACACAACGGGCGAGCGCTGTCTTGCTGGGCGCGCAATGCTTTGTGCGCGTCTTTTTCGTTGTCGATCGGCGCGCCAGGGGTGAGCAACTGGGTCGCGGCCTGCTTGACTTGCGCCACCGCTGCGCCCACCACACCGGGGGCCGGCTGATTGTCGGCAGCGCGCTGGATCATGGTTTTCAGGCGACGGGAGATCGGCAGCAGCAACGGCGACTCATCGCCCAAGTGCTCAGCGCAAGCGGCTTCAAGACCGGTGAGGTGATCGGAGAGCTGCCGAAACATCGGCAACTGCTCTTTGATCGCAATGTTTTCGGTGATGACCTGCTCAAGACGCGGCACCAGCCAGCCGATGGCGGCGGCACGGGTGCGGGGTTTGAGCGGGTGGACGTCGGCCCAGTTGTTTTCCGACAGATGGTGCAGCAAACCGAGGCCGGCCAGCAGCCCGGGGAAGGATTCACGCTGGTACAACGACCAGGTCAGCCAGGCGCCGACACGCAAATCCTTGGATTGGGTACGCAGCAGGTTTTCGCTGTTCTCACGGATTTTCAGCCAGTCGATCTGCCCGCTTTCGTGCATCGACGAGGCTTTGCTCAGCTCGCTTTCCAATGCCTCGAATTCGCTCGAAAAACGAACGTCTTCGCCCGCGAAATTCTCTTTGGAAACAGAGACTTTTGCGAGTTCGAGGTAATGAGCGGAAAGTTTGCTTGAGTAGGACATCCATGGCCTTTATTAAGGATTACGGTCATGCGCCTATTGGAATTGCATCGGCGCGGGACAGTATCGAAGAGCGGGTACGGGACTCATCCAATTGAGTTTGTGCTCTTTCAAGTGCGCGCATCGTAATCACTATGATGGCCACTAGCAAGCATCTGATTAAACAACAAGACGAAGTGTTCTTTAAATCACGTAGGAGGTTTCCCTATATTCCGTCAGGGAATCCCCGATGCCATTTTAATAGCATCGCTCTGGTCGAACCGGCCGCAAAGCCTCGATCCAGAGCAGTCGCCAGCGCCCTTGAGAACAGGAGCCGGACGAGTCGCCGGAAGCAGAGCGGAGCATGACAAGTTTTGAAAAATCCCGATGTAGGAAAATTCTGAAAGACTTCATTGCTGTTTCAATTAAACGCCGCGTGACAACAGACAATTAAAAAAGTGCCATCACAATGATGGCTTTTATATAGGAGGGATTATCGGCCGAGTGGATTGCATACAATGTGCATATTGTTGCAAGAGTATTAATGGCGATCGCCATACAACGATATGTAGAAACCATCAGGCATAAAAAATGGGCATCCGATTCAATCGGTATGCCCACTTTTCCGCAACCGTTCTCCCCATTATTTAGGGAGTTCGTTGCAATTATGGATTGACGCTGTCTTTCAACGATTTGCCTGGCTTGAACGCAACGGTGTTGCTGGCCTTGATTTTCACCGGCTCGCCGGTTTGCGGGTTTTTGCCGGTACGGGCGCCGCGGTGGCGTTGCAGGAAGGTGCCGAAGCCCACCAGCGTGACGCTGTCCTTGCGGTGCAGAGCGCCGGTGATTTCTTCGAGAACGGCGTTGAGAACGCGGTTGGCCTGTTCTTTGGTCAGATCTGCTTTTTCAGCGATTGCAGCGGCGAGTTCTGGTTTACGCATTAGTGAAGCCCCTTTGACGGTTTTTTGTTGTTATGTCCGTGCTGTCCTCGTTGGAACAGCGCCCAAGGCGCCGCAGGTGCTCTACTCTGCGGCAGACGGGAGTGAGGATGGCACGCGGTTAAAGCCTGCGCCAGTCTCACCCGGATCTTTGTGGGGGCAAAAGCGGGGTGATTCCGACAGAACGACCGGTATTTACGCCAGCAAGGCTGGAAGCTGTTTGTTCAGGGCGAGTTTTTCCATCACCGCCGCGCCCGTCAGCGCATAACCGAGCAACTGACCGTCTGCGTTATGGCACAACGCTTTGACGTCGGCGCCCTGCCCTTCGACCGTCCAGACGCCTTCGCTACCGCGTGGCGGCGGCGAAACAACCAACGGGCACACCGGGGTTTTCACGGTGATGGGCATAGGGCCGTAGGTCACCGCTGTAGGGTTTCCCGCCAGGGTTTGTGCCAGCGCACGCGCACAGCTCATGAGGGGCATTACGTACAACAGATTCAGCCCATCGACCTCGGCGCAATCGCCCAAGGCGTAGATATTGGCGTGGGACGTCTTCAAATGGCGATCAACCACGACACCGCGATTGACCTGCACGCCGGCAGCCGCCGCCAGATCGATGCGCGGGCGCAGACCGATGGCCGAGACCACCACATCGCAGGCGATGACCTGACCGTCGGAGAGGTGCGCTTCCAGACCCTCAGCAACTTTCTGCAAACGGGTCAGCACCGGGCCGAGGTGGAATTTGGCGCCGAGGCTTTCCAGTCCGGCCTGCACAGCGGCGGCAGCGGCCGGGTGCAACAGCGTCGGCATAACCTGCTCGCACGGCGCGACCAATTGCACTTCGTAGCCACCAAGGATCAGGTCATTAGCGAATTCGCAGCCAATCAGACCGGCGCCGAGCAGCAGCACGCGGCGCCTGCCGGCGGCTGCGGCACGGAATCGCGCGTAGTCTTCGAGATCATTGATCGGGAACACCAGTTCGGCACCATCGCCTTCGACCGGCACGCGCACGGTTTCCGCGCCCCAAGCGAGGATCAGATCGCGATAGCTGACAGCTTCTTCGCCGATCCACAGACGCTTGTGGCCGGCATCGATTCCGCTGATGCGCGTGTGGGTGCGCACTTCGGCTTTCAATTGCTCGGCCATGACGCCCGGCTCGGCCATGCTCAGGCCATCGGCGTCTTTGTTTTTGCCGAAACCGGTGGAGAGCATCGGCTTGGAGTAAGAGCGGCCGTCATCGGCGGTAATCAACAGCAGCGGAGTTTCGCTGTCGAGCTTGCGAAATTCCCGGGCCAGGTTATAGCCCGCCAGGCCGGTGCCGATGATGACGACTGGTGCGCTCATGCCTTACTCCTTTGGATTTACTTAGTTGATTTCGATCATTTCGAAGTCCATTTTGCCGACGCCGCAGTCCGGGCACAGCCAGTCTTCCGGCACGTCCTGCCACAGAGTGCCCGGCGCGATGCCGTCATCCGGCCAGCCGTCGGCTTCGTTGTAGATCAGGCCGCAGACCACACATTGCCACTTTTTCATTCAGGTACTTCCTCAGGGGTTCAGGCTTTTGCCGGCGCGGACGGTCGATGGGTGTTGCGCTGCCGTCCGGCTCAGCGCGTTTTGTACTGATGGAGCCGCGCAGATGCAAGCCTGTTCGGCGCAACGGCGACCCGGATCGCTCAATATCGCAGCTCGCCATGGTAAGCTCGCCGCCTCATTTGCGGCCAATAATGACTCATTGTGCAACAGACAAATTCCTCTCCGGCCCCGCTCTGGCTGACTCAAAGCCGACTGACGCCCCTCCCCGATTCGTTGACCCTCGACTGGCTGTTCGACGAAGGCTCCCTGACCCGCCGACTCACCCGTTTGTCTAACGACGGCTTCAGCGTGACGCCCTTGTTCGAAGGCTGGGACACCCTGCGCGCCGACGAATGCGCGGCGCTGGATCTGGCCGCAGGCAGCGAAGGCTGGGTGCGCGAGGTGTATTTGCGCGGCCATGGCGAGGCTTGGGTGTTCGCCCGCAGCGTCGCTTCGCGCGCCGCGTTGCAGGGCGACGGTTTGCACATGGACGAACTCGGCAGCCGCTCGTTGGGCGAGTTGCTGTTTTGCGATCAGGCGTTCCAGCGCCGCGCACTCGAAGTCTGCCACTACCCTGAAGAATGGCTGCCGCCCGCCGCCAAGGCGCCCGCACTGTGGGGCCGTCGTTCGCGTTTCGACCGTGGCGCGCTGAGCGTGCTGGTCGCGGAAATCTTCCTGCCGAGCCTGTGGCGCACCGCCCGCGCCCATCCGGAGAACTGCTGATGTATCAGAGCCTGCTCAAGTCCCTGAACCGTTTGAACCCGCGCGCCTGGGATTTCATTCAGCTGACCCGGATGGACAAGCCGATCGGCATTTACCTGCTGCTGTGGCCGACCCTGTGGGCGCTGTGGATTGCCGGCAAAGGCTCGCCATCGCTGGCCAACGTGGTGATTTTTGTCCTCGGCGTAATCCTCACCCGCGCCGGCGGCTGCGTGATCAACGACTGGGCCGATCGCAAGGTCGACGGCCACGTCAAACGCACCGCGCAACGGCCATTGGCGGCCGGCAGGATCAGTTCGAAAGAAGCGCTGGTGTTTTTTGCGCTGTTGATGGGCGTGAGTTTTCTGCTGGTGCTGTGCACCAACGCGCCGACCATCTGGTTGTCGCTGGGCGGTCTGGCGCTGGCGTTCACTTACCCGTTCATGAAGCGCTACACCTATTACCCACAGGTGGTGCTGGGCGCGGCGTTCTCGTGGGGCATGCCGATGGCGTTCACTGCGGAGACGGGAGAGCTGCCGGCGGCGGCGTGGCTGCTGTGGATCGCCAACCTGCTGTGGACGGTGGGTTACGACACCTATTACGCGATGACCGACCGCGATGACGATTTGAAGATCGGCGTGAAGTCGACGGCGATTCTGTTTGGCGAAGCGGATCGGGTGATCATCCTGAGTTTGCAGGCGTTGTCGTTGGGCTGCCTGTTGCTGGCAGGGTCGAAGTTTGAGTTGGGGACGTGGTTTCACCTTGGTTTGCTGGTCGCTGCCGGTTGCTACGCGTGGGAGTTCTGGTACACGCGGGATCGCGACCGGTTGCGCTGTTTCAAGGCGTTCTTGCACAACCATTGGGCCGGGTTGGCGATATTCGTCGGGATCGTGCTGGATTACGCACTGCGCTAAACATAGAACCTTGTAGGAGCAAAGCTTGCTCGCGAAGACGTCGTATCAGTCAGCACATGCGTTAACTGACACACCGCTTTCGCGAGCAAGCTCAGCACCTACAAAGGCAATGCGGTTACTTGGCTTTGGCGACTTTCCAGGCGCCGTCCATTTTGCCGTCACCGGTCATGTCACCGGCCTTTTTGTCCATCACGAAGGTGTACAGCGGCATGCCTTGGTAGGCCCACTGCATTTTGCCGTCGTCACGCTTGATGACAGTCCAGTCACCCATCGACTTATCGCCCGCCGCAGCCATCAATGGCGGCCAGTTCGTCGCGCACTTGTCATTGCACATCGACTTGCCCGCAGAGTCCTTGGCGAAGGTGTACAGGGTCATGCCCTTGTGATCGGTGTACATGCCGTCCTTTTCCATCGCCGGGTCGGCGGCGAATGCCATCGATGGCAATGCCAGGGCAGCGGCAAGCATCAGCGCTTTGAAAGAAACAGTCATTTGAGTCATGGAAACCTTCTTTTGTGGTTGTCAGGATTCGGACTTAAAGCTTAGTTCAGGATCGCGCCAATCGCCGGGCGACTAAAATACTGTCACACGACTGCAATAATTCCGTTATCTAATGCGGCGCAAGACAGTTAAATGACAAGAGGATTAAGGCATGGTTGGCAGGAGCATTCTGATCGTCGACGACGAAGCGCCCATTCGCGAAATGATCGCCGTTGCGTTGGAAATGGCCGGCTATGACTGCCTCGAGGCAGAGAACTCGCAGCAGGCGCACGCCATCATTGTCGACCGCAAGCCGGATCTGATCCTGCTCGACTGGATGCTGCCAGGCACGTCCGGCATCGAGCTGGCCCGCCGCCTCAAGCGTGACGAGCTGACCGGGGATATCCCGATCATCATGCTCACCGCCAAGGGCGAAGAGGACAACAAGATCCAGGGTCTGGAAGTCGGTGCCGACGACTACATCACCAAACCATTTTCCCCGCGTGAACTGGTCGCCCGCCTCAAAGCCGTGTTGCGCCGCGCCGGCCCGACTGATGGCGAAGCGCCGATTGAAGTCGGTGGCTTGCTGCTCGACCCGATCAGCCACCGCGTGACCATCGACGGCAAACCGGCCGAGATGGGCCCGACCGAATACCGTCTGCTGCAATTCTTCATGACCCACCAGGAACGCGCCTACACCCGTGGCCAGTTGCTGGATCAGGTCTGGGGCGGCAACGTCTATGTTGAAGAGCGCACCGTTGACGTGCACATCCGCCGCCTGCGCAAGGCACTCGGCGACGCCTACGAAAATCTGGTACAAACCGTGCGCGGCACTGGCTATCGGTTTTCCACCAAGGCATAAAACAGCAGCTGCAAGCGTCTAGCTACAAGCGGCAAGTTGAAGCCGATCCGCTTTAGCTTGAAGCTTGTGGCTTGAAACTCGAAGCTGCGTTAAGGACGCTCCGTGAATCAAAACTGGCATGGCACCCTGATTCGCCACATGCTATTGCTGGTCACCGCCTGCCTGGTGATCGGCCTGATCACCGGCTATTACGGCTGGAGCCTTGCTGCAGGTCTGGGTATTTACCTGGCCTGGACGCTCAAGCAGTTGCTGCGGTTGCATGAATGGCTGCGCCTCCACGAACCCGATGAAGCACCGCCCGATGGCTATGGCCTGTGGGGTGAGGTGTTCGACAGCATCTATCACCTGCAACGCCGCGACCAACGCGTACGCGGACGTCTGCAAGCGGTGATCGACCGGGTTCAGGAATCCACCGCCGCGCTGAAAGACGCGGTGATCATGCTCGACAGCGACGGCAATCTGGAATGGTGGAACCGCGCGGCGGAAACCCTCCTGGGTCTGAAGACCCCGCAGGACAGCGGCCAACCGGTGACCAACCTGGTGCGCCATCCGCGCTTCAAGGAGTACTTCGAGCAAGACAGCTACGCCGAGCCGCTGGAAATCCCCTCGCCGACCAATGATCGCCTGCGCATTCAGCTGTACATCACCCGCTACGGCAACAATGAACACTTGATGCTGGTGCGCGACGTCACGCGCATCCATCAGCTGGAACAGATGCGCAAAGACTTCATCGCCAACGTTTCCCACGAACTGCGCACACCGCTGACGGTGATCTGCGGCTATCTGGAAACCCTGCTCGACAACGTCGAAGAGGGGAACCCGCGCTGGAGCCGAGCCCTGCAGCAGATGCAACAACAGGGCGGACGCATGCAGACGCTGCTCAACGACCTGTTGCTGCTGGCGAAACTGGAAGCCACTGATTACCCGTCGGACAACCAGCCAGTACAGATCGACACGTTGCTGCAATCGATCAAAAGCGATGCGCAGCAATTGTCCGGCGCAAAAAACCAGCACATCACCCTCGAAGCCGATGCGAGCATTCTGCTCAAGGGCAGCGAGGCGGAGTTGCGCAGCGCGTTTTCCAATCTGGTGTTCAACGCGGTGAAGTACACCCCGGCCGAGGGCAATATCCGCATTCGCTGGTCGGGCGACGATCAAGGCGCGCACCTGAGCGTGCAGGATTCCGGGATCGGCATCGACAGCAAACACCTGCCGCGCCTGACCGAACGTTTCTACCGCGTCGACTCCAGCCGCAACTCCAACACCGGCGGCACCGGGCTAGGCCTGGCCATCGTCAAACACGTGTTGCTGCGCCATCGCGCACGGATGGAGATCAGCAGCGTGCCCGGCCACGGCAGCACGTTCACCTGCCATTTCGCCCCGGCTCAGGTGGCACATGCACGGGCGATCAGCGCCAGCGAATGATGCCGCCCGGCACGCGCCACTAGGCAATCGCCCGGTCAGCCGCTACATTGGCTGACTTGTGCCTGCCTTTCAGGCGCGGCTTTTACCTTTTTTTGAATCATACGGAACCCGCAAAACTCCATCATGGACCCTTCCCCTGGCTTGTCCCTCGCAACAATATTTGCCGATTTCGGCATGATCCTTTTTGCTCTGATCCTGGTTTTGCTCAACGGCTTTTTCGTTGCGGCGGAATTCGCCATGGTCAAACTGCGCTCGACCCGCGTCGAGGCCATCGCTGAACAGAACGGCTGGCGCGGGCATATCCTGCGCACCGTACACAGTCAGCTCGATGCGTACCTCTCGGCGTGTCAGCTCGGTATCACCCTCGCCTCCCTGGGCCTGGGCTGGGTCGGTGAGCCGGCGTTCGCGCACATTCTTGAGCCGCTGCTGAGCGCGGTCGGTGTGCAATCGGCCGAGGTCGTCAAAGGCGTCTCGTTCTTCACCGCGTTCTTCATCATTTCGTACCTGCACATCGTCGTCGGCGAGCTGGCCCCCAAGTCGTGGGCGATCCGCAAACCGGAGCTGCTGTCGCTGTGGACGGCGGTGCCGCTGTACCTGTTCTACTGGGCGATGTACCCGGCCATTTACCTGCTCAACGCCAGCGCCAACGCGATTCTGCGCATCGCCGGCCAGGGCGAACCCGGCCCGCACCACGAACACCATTACAGCCGCGAAGAACTGAAACTGATTCTGCACTCCAGCCGAGGCCAGAACCCCAGCGACCAGGGCATGCGTGTGCTGGCCTCGGCGGTGGAAATGGGCGAGCTGGAAGTGGTCGACTGGGCCAACTCCCGCGAAGACCTGATCTCGCTGGAATTCAACGCGCCGCTGAAGGAAATTCTGGCGATGTTCCGTCGCCACAAGTTCAGCCGTTATCCGGTGTACGACAGCGAGCGTCAGGAGTTCGTCGGCCTGCTACACATCAAGGATCTGCTGCTGGAACTGGCGGCGCTGGATCACATTCCCGAGTCGTTCAACCTGGCTGAACTGACCCGTCCGCTGGAGCGCGTGTCGCGCCATATGCCGCTGTCGCAGTTGCTGGAGCAGTTCCGCAAGGGCGGCTCGCACTTCGCCGTGGTCGAGGAGGCTGACGGCAACATCATCGGCTACCTGACCATGGAAGACGTGCTGGAAGTGCTGGTCGGCGACATTCAGGACGAACACCGCAAGGCTGAACGCGGCATCCTCGCCTATCAGCCGGGCAAGCTGCTGGTGCGTGGCGACACGCCGTTGTTCAAGGTGGAGCGTCTGCTCGGCATCGACCTCGATCACATCGAAGCGGAGACCCTCGCCGGCCTGGTCTATGAAACCCTCAACCGCGTGCCGGAAGAGGAAGAAGTGCTGGAAGTCGAAGGCCTGCGGATCATTATCAAAAAGATGAAAGGCCCGAAGATTGTGCTGGCGAAGGTGTTGATGCTGGATTGATCAGGATGGCGGGCGGCTTTTGTGGCGAGGGGATTTATCCCCGATGGAGGGCGCAGCCCTCCCAAAGCCAGCAAACGCGATCTGTCAGGTATGGCGAGGTTGTAGGATTTGGGGCTGCTTCGCAGCCCATCGGGGATAAATCCCCTCGCCACAGTTGATCTTCACCGCATCACTGTTTGCCCAACGCAAAGTTGGGCAACGCGCCCAGTGGCTGGTTGAACTGATACGGAATCGATACCAGCCCCTGCCCCGTGTTGCGCTGCACCACAAAGTGCAAATGCGGGCCGCTGCTGTTGCCGGTGTTGCCGGACAGCGCCAGCGGACTGCCGACCGTCACTTGCTGCCCTTCCCTGACGCTCACCGAACCTTGCTTCAAATGCAGGTACACACCCATCGTCCCGTCATTGTGCAAAACCCGCACGAAGTTGCCGGACGGGTCGGTGCCGCGACCGCTCTGTGAGTTTTCGACCTTCACCACAACGCCCGCGCGCGCCGCGATGATTGGCGTGCCGACCGGCATGGCGATGTCCATCGCGTAACGATTCTTCGGCCCGAAGTGGCTGTACTGCCCCTCAGCACCCTGACTCAAGCGAAACGGCCCGCCGCGCCACGGTAGCGGATAGCGATAGCTCTGCGCGACGCCAACGGGGTTGCCGAGGGAATATTGAAACTGCGGTGAGTATTGCAGCGGTTGGCCAGCGGTTATCGGCGTCAACATTGCCATCCGGGTTTTGCTGCGCGCCGGCAGCACCCGACGGATGGCTTTTGCCGGCGCACCGCGCACGTTGCTCAGGCTGATAAACGCCAGCGCGATCTCGACCGGCGCGTACAGGTCGTTGCGCACGAACACCACGTCGCCGCCCTTCTGCTTCTTGATGTCGAGGTACACCTGACGCTCCAGGTGCTCGACCATGCGATCCTGAAACACGAACTCCTTCGCGCCTTTGCTCGGGCGATCGCTGTACGAGACCACACCGTTGGCATCGGTGGATTTGTAGACAGTGACGGCCACAGCCGAGGTAGAGGCCAAGAGAAAACCGCAGAGAAACAGCAGGCGCGCGAACATGGGCAAGAGTCTGTCGAAGGAAGGCCTGAAAAGAGCCTAGCAGGTGAAACAGACCGGGGGAGTCGACAGATGTTTCAATTTGGCTAAAGGCAAAACAAAAGATCGCAGCCTTCGGCAGCTCCTACATTGGAATGCGATCCCCTGTAATTGCTGATCGTCCCCACGCTCTGCGTAGGGATGCCGCCAGGGACGCTCCGCGTCCCATGCAGCGAGGACGCGGAGCGTCCGGTTGAGGCGTTCCCACGCAGAGCGTGGGAACGATCAGGCTGAAACTTGTGATCACGCGCCGGGGATGAAGTGCTTCTGCGCCGTGCCACGCGCGATCAGGCGGGAGATGTAGTCGAGCTTCTGTGCGTCCTGATCGACGAAGCGGAAGGTCAGTTGCAGCCATTCGCTGTCGGGCTTTTGCTCATGCGCGACCACGGCATGCAGATAGCCATTGAGACGGGCGATCTCGGCATTGTCGCCCTGCTCCAGATCGAGCACCGCGCTGTCGAGGATCTGCGGCAGGTTCTCGCTGCGCTTCACCACCAGCAGCGCTTCCTTGAGGCTCAACGCTTTGATCACGCATTGCTGCGTGCCGCTCGGCAGCCGCAACTGGCCATGCCCACGACCACCGCTTGGCGCTGCCGAAGCGGCAGGTGCTTTGACGGGCGGGCTGTTGAGCAAACCGCGCGCCGGTGCAGCTGCCGGGGCAGGTGCTGCAACCACGGGCGCTTTACCGCCGGTCAATGCGCTCAGGGAATCGTTGCCGAATGCCAAATTCATCTTGGTCGGGGCGCTGTTCATCAGGGCGTCGAGCTTGCCGATCTTGTTCAGGGCCTGTTTGACCTTGGTCAGCAGTTGCTCGTTGGTGAACGGTTTGCTGACGTAACCGGAAACGCCGGCCTGAATCGCCTGCACCACGTTCTCTTTATCGCCACGGCTGGTGACCATGATGAAGGGCATGGTTTTCAGGTTGTCTTGCTCGCGGCACCAGGTCAGCAGTTCGAGGCCGGACATTTCCGGCATTTCCCAGTCGCACAGCACCAGGTCGAACGCTTCCTTGGTCAGCATGGCTTGAGCCTTTTTGCCGTTGATGGCGTCCTCGGTGCGGATCCCCGGGAAGTAATTGCGCAGGCACTTTTTCACCAGGTCACGAATGAACGACGCGTCGTCCACGACCAACACACTGATCTTGCTCATCCAACACCCCTATTAAAATCCCGGCAAGCATAACGCTGGCTGATGGCACATTGCCAAAACTCTTCAGTCACGCCGGGACTTTTCGTTCGCGGGTGCTGCTTTTTTATCGAAAGCTGTAAACGAAAACGCCCGGCCAAAGGGCCGGGCGCTTTACTCAGGCAATCTTACTTATCGTCAGCAACGTCCGGAACATTAGCGGTTTCGCCGCTTGTGCCTTGAACTTCTTCCTTCATGCGCTTGAGGCCCATGTGGCGCACGTCGGTGCCGCGCACCAGGTAAATCACCAGTTCGGAGATGTTGCGCGCATGGTCGCCGATGCGCTCCAGCGAACGCAGCACCCAGATGATGCTCAACACGCGCGAGATAGAGCGCGGATCTTCCATCATGTAAGTCGCCAGCTCACGCAGGGCGGTTTTGTATTCGCGGTCGATAATCTTGTCGTACTGCGCCACCGACAACGCCAAATCGGCGTCGAAACGGGCGAACGCGTCCAGCGCATCGCGCACCATGTTGCGCACCTGGTCGCCGATGTGGCGAACCTCGACGTAACCACGCGGCGCTTCACCTTCTTCGCACAGCTGAATCGCGCGGCGGGCGATCTTGGTCGCTTCGTCACCGATGCGCTCCAGGTCTATCACCGACTTGGAGATGCTGATGATCAAACGCAAGTCGGACGCCGCCGGCTGACGACGGGCAAGAATGCGCAGGCATTCTTCGTCGATGTTGCGTTCCATCTGGTTGATCTGGTCGTCGATCTCGCGCACCTGCTGAGCCAGACCGGAGTCGGCCTCGATCAGCGCGGTCACCGCGTCGTTGACCTGCTTCTCGACCAGCCCGCCCATGGCCAGGAGGTGGCTGCGCACTTCCTCAAGCTCAGCGTTGAACTGCGCAGAGATGTGATGAGTGAGGCCTTCTTTGGAAATCATTGTTCGCTCCGAAAAAGCGTTTAACCAAGAGCTGCAAGCTACAAGCTGCAAGCTGTTATGTGGTGATCCATGCCGCTTCGCTTCTAACTTGCCGCTTGAAGCTTGCCGCTCGCAGCTGCTTCAATCAGCCGTATCGACCGGTGATGTAGTCTTCGGTCTGCTTCTTCGCCGGATTGGTGAACAGGGTGTCGGTGTCGCCGAACTCCACCAGTTTGCCCATGTACATGAACGCCGTGTAGTCCGAAACCCGCGCGGCCTGTTGCATGTTGTGCGTGACGATGACGATGGTGAACTTGGATTTCAGCTCGTAGATCAGCTCTTCGACTTTCAGCGTCGAGATCGGGTCGAGGGCCGAGCACGGTTCGTCGAGCAGCAGCACTTCCGGCTCAACCGCGATGGTACGGGCGATCACCAGACGTTGTTGCTGACCACCGGAAAGGCCAAGTGCCGACTCGTGCAGACGGTCTTTGACTTCGTCCCACAGCGCCGCGCCTTTCAATGCCCACTCGACCGCTTCGTCGAGGATGCGCTTCTTGTTGATGCCTTGAATGCGCAGGCCGTACACGACGTTTTCGTAGATGGTTTTCGGGAACGGGTTGGGCTTCTGGAACACCATGCCGACGCGACGACGCAGTTCGGCAACGTCTTCGCCCTTGCGATAGATGTTGTTGCCGTACAGGTTGATCGCGCCTTCTACGCGGCAGCCGTCAACCAGATCGTTCATGCGGTTGAAGGTGCGCAGCAGCGTGGATTTACCGCAGCCGGACGGGCCGATGAAGGCAGTCACGCGCTGTTTCGGAATGTTCATGCTGACGTCGAACAGCGCTTGTTTGTCGCCGTAGTACAGGCTCAGGCCCGGTACTTCGATGGCCACGGTTTCCTGTTCGAGGTTGAGGCTCTGCTTGTCGCGGCCCAGGGCAGACATGTTGATGCCGTGGGTATGTGCTTCGTGCTGCATGGGAGGCTCCCTGTGCTAACAAATTTGGTTCGGTTGGCCGCTGACCTCACAACATGGGTCAGCGGTGATACCGCTCTCTGTAGGAGCACAGCTTGCTGGCGAAGGCGATTTTGATGACGCCATCGCGGGCAAGCCTTGCTCCTACAGAGAGAGGCGTTAATCAGCTATCCAGTGCTTTGTATTTTTCGCGCAGGTGGTTGCGGATATACACCGCCGACAGGTTCAACGTCGCGATCACCAGCACCAGCAACAGCGCCGTGGCGTACACCAGCGGGCGGGCCGCTTCGACGTTCGGGCTCTGGAAGCCGACGTCATAAATGTGGAAGCCCAAGTGCATGATCTTCTGGTCGAGGTGCAGGTACGGGTAGTTGCCGTCCACCGGCAGCGACGGCGCCAGTTTCACCACACCCACCAGCATCAGCGGCGCCACTTCACCAGCAGCACGGGCCACGGCGAGGATCATGCCGGTCATCATTGCCGGGCTGGCCATCGGGATCACAATTTTCCACAAGGTCTCAGCCTTGGTCGCGCCGAGGGCCAACGAGCCTTCACGCACGGTACGCGGAATACGCGCCAGACCTTCTTCAGTCGCGACGATCACCACCGGCACCGCCAGCAGCGCCAGGGTCAACGAGGCCCAGAGCAAACCCGGTGTACCGAAGGTCGGTGCCGGCAGTGCTTCCGGGAAGAACAAACGGTCGACCGAACCACCGAGCACGTAAACGAAGAAGCCCAGACCGAACACGCCGTAAACGATCGCCGGAACGCCGGCAAGGTTGTTCACCGCGATACGGATGATCCGCGTCAGGGTGTTCTGCTTGGCGTATTCGCGCAGGTACACCGCCGCCAGCACGCCGAACGGGGTGACGATCATCGCCATGATCAACGTCATCATCACGGTGCCGAAGATCGCCGGGAAAATCCCGCCTTCGGTGTTCGCTTCACGCGGGTCATCCGAAAGGAATTCCCAGATCTTGCTGAAGTAGAAACCGACCTTGGTGAAGGTGCTCATCGCGTTCGGCTGGTAAGCGTGAACCACTTTGCCCAGACCGATTTCGATCTCTTTGCCGTTGGCGTCGCGAGCGGTCAACGCGTCGCGATTGAACTGCGCATGCAGGTCGGCCAGACGCGCTTCGATGTCCTGATAACGCGCGTTCAGTTCGGCACGCTCGGACTCCATGTCCGCCTGTGCGGTGGCGTCGAGCTTGCCTTCCAGTTCCAGTTTGCGACCGTGCAGACGGATGCGTTCCAGCCCTGCGTTGATCGCACCGATGTCGGTTTTTTCCAGCGATTTCAGTTGTGCCGCCAGACCGTTTACACGGTTGATCCGCGCTTGCAGCTCAGGCCAGGCAGCCTCGCCCTCGGCGATAACCTTGCCATCCTGTTTGACGTTGACCAGGTAGCCGTAGAAGTTGCCCCACTCGCGACGTTCGATCGCCATCAACTCCGGCGGCGTGGTCTGGTTGGTCAGCCACTCGCCGACGATCCAGGTGAAGTCGTTGCCGTTCAAGTCACGGTTGCCGACCTTGATCAGCTCGCGGGTCATGAATTCCGGGCCAACGTCCGGCACCGGCAAACCGGCGCTCTTAAGACGAGCACGTGGCACTTCTTCTTTCTGTACCACTTCGCCGACGACCAGGTGATTGGCCTGACCCGGCACGTCGTAGCTGGCATGCACCAGATCCGCCGGCCAGAAGTGACCCAGACCGCGCACGGCAATCACTGCCAACAGGCCAATGGTCATGATGACCGCGATGGACACCGCGCCACCGCTGATCCAGACGCCCGGGGCGCCGCTCTTGAACCATCCTTTCAGGGAGTTCTGTTTCACAGACTTCTACCTTTGCTTAAAGCGACGAGTATTTCTTGCGCAGACGCTGACGAATCAGTTCTGCCAGGGTGTTCATGACGAAGGTGAACAACAGCAGCACCAGCGCCGAGAGGAACAGCACGCGGTAGTGGCTGCCGCCGACTTCCGACTCGGGCATTTCCACCGCGACGTTGGCGGCCAGGGTGCGCAGGCCTTCGAACAGGTTCATTTCCATGACCGGGGTGTTACCGGTGGCCATCAACACGATCATGGTTTCGCCGACCGCACGGCCCATGCCGATCATCAGCGCCGAGAAGATCCCCGGGCTGGCAGTCAGGATCACCACGCGAGTCATGGTCTGCCACGGTGTGGCACCCAGGGCCAACGAGCCAAGGGTCAGACCGCGCGGCACGCTGAACACGGCGTCTTCAGCAATCGAGTAGATGTTCGGGATGACCGCAAAACCCATGGCCAGACCGACCACCAAAGCGTTGCGCTGGTCGTAAGTGATGCCGAGGTCGTGGGAGATCCACATGCGCATGTCACCGCCGAAGAACCAGTTCTCCATGAACGGACTCATGTACAGCGACAGCCAGCCGACGAACAGAATCACCGGGATCAGCAGCGCACTTTCCCAACCGTCCGGGACTTTCAAGCGGATCGATTCAGGCAGGCGGCTGAAGGTGAAACCGGCGACCAGAATGCCGATCGGCAACAACATCAGCAGGCTGAAAATGCCCGGCAAATGCCCTTCTACATACGGCGCGAGGAACAGACCGGCGAAGAAACCGAGGATCACCGTCGGCATCGCTTCCATCAGCTCGATCACCGGTTTGACCTTGCGGCGCATGCCCGGGGCCATGAAGTAAGCGGTGTAGATCGCAGCAGCAACAGCCAGCGGCGCGGCCAGCAGCATCGCGTAGAACGCGGCTTTCAGGGTGCCGAAGGTCAGTGGCGAGAGGCTCAGTTTCGGTTCGAAATCGGTGTTGGCCGCGGTCGATTGCCAGACGTATTTAGGCTCGTCGTAGTTCTCGTACCAGACCTTGCTCCACAGTGCGCTCCACGACACTTCCGGGTGCGGGTTGTCGAGCAGCAGCGGTTGCAGCTTGCCGCCGGCTTCGACGATCACGCGGTTGGCGCGTGGCGACAGACCGAACAGGCCCTGACCTTCTACGACTTGATCGACCAACAGCGTGCGGTGCGCGGTGCTGTGGAACACGCCGAGCTTGCCGCTGGCATCCAAAGCGAGGAAGCCTTTGCGACGCTCTTCGGCGGTGATTTCAACGATCGGCGTGGTGCCCATCTGGAAGGTGCGAATCTGCTTCAGACGCTGCTCGCCATCCGGGTCACGCGCCATGAACCACTGGGCCAGACCGCCCTTGGAGTCGCCAATGATCAGCGAGATACCACCGACCAACTGAGTGGAAGCGGTGACTTCAGCGTCGCCGTCTTCGAGCAGTTTGTAGCGACCGTTGAGACTCTTGTCGCGCAGGCTGAACACGTCAGCCTGAGCACGCCCGTTGACCACGTACAGCCATTGCTGGCGCGGGTCGACGAAGATGTTTTTCACCGACTCGGTCATCTGCGGCAGATCGATACGCTTCTGCTCGTTGGTGACTTCGCCGGTCATCATGTTTTCTTCGCTGGTCAGCGACAACACGTTGAGTTGCGAACCGGTTGAGCCCACCAGCATCAGCGTGGTGTCGGTGGCGTTAAGGCTGACGTGCTCCAGCGCACCGCCGCTTTCGTTCAGCGCGATCGGCGTCTCGCCGTACGGATACTCGATGGCCGGGGTGATGGTTTTCTTGCCATCGGGGTAGCTGACTTTATAGGTGTGACGGAACACCAGCGCCTGACCGTTGGACAGGCCCACGGCCACCAGCGGATGACCCGGCTGATCTTCACCCAGCGAGGTCACGGTGGTGCCGGCCGGAACCGGCAGATCGACGCGATTCAATTCAGCGCCACTGTCGATATCAAAGAACAGCGCCTGACCCTTGTCGGACACGCGCATGGCCACCTGATTCTGCTCTTCGAGCGAAATCATCAGCGGCTTGCCGGCGTCCTGCATCCAGGCGGGGGTGATCGCATCTTTCGCGGTCAGGTCGGCACCCTTGAACAGCGGCGCAACCACGTAGGCGAGGAAGAAGAAGATCAGGGTGATGGCTGCCAGCACCGCCAGGCCGCCAACGAGGACGTACCAACGGGTGAAGCGATCCTTGAGCGCACGAATACGGCGCTTGCGTTGCAGCTCAGGCGTATTGAAATCAATGCGCTTGGGAGGGGAAGTCGTAGTCATTGGGGAATTGGCCAGATCATTCATGCGCACACCCTAGCGATCCTGTATGACAGAAAGATGACAATGCAGTGACGCACCAAATCCACCGCCAGCGGGTACTGGAGGAGGATCGAAGAATTCGAAGGTTCGCGGTGTCCTGTGGGGCCCGCCTGAAACCTGCTGTAACGGAAACGTTTGAAACCTGTGTAGGAGCTGACGAGGGAACCGAGGCTGCGATCTTTTGATCTTGCAGTCAGAGGCCAGATCAAAAGATCGCAGCCTCGGTTCCCTCGACAGCTCCTACAGGGGTTCCTGCAGATCCGGGTTTAGCCCGGATCTACGGGGTTACTTCTTTGCGACTTCAGCGCCGCCTTCTTGCAGACCGAGGTCAGCCAGTGCTTTTGCAGCAACCTTGGCTGGCAGCGGAATGTAGCCGTCTTTCACCACAACTTCCTGGCCCTGTTTCGACAGCACCAGTTTCACGAACTCAGCTTCCAGCGGAGCCAGAGGCTTGTTCGGGGCTTTGTTGACGTACACGTAGAGGAAACGCGACAGCGGGTACTTGCCGTTCAGGGCGTTTTCTTCGGTGTCTTCGATGAAGTCAGTGCTGCCCTTCTTCGACAGAGCAACGGTTTTCACGCTGGCGGTTTTGTAACCGATGCCCGAGTAACCGATGCCGTTCAGCGAAGAGCTGATCGACTGCACCACCGACGCCGAACCTGGTTGTTCGTTTACGTTTGGTTTGTAGTCGCCCTTGCACAGGGCTTCTTCTTTGAAGTAGCCGTAGGTGCCGGATACCGAGTTACGACCGAACAGCTGCACTGGCTTGTTGGCCAGGTCGCCGGTCACGCCCAGGTCGCCCCAGGTTTTCACGTCGGCTTTGGCGCCGCACAGACGGGTCGACGAGAAGATCGCATCAACCTGTTCCATGGTCAGGTGCTGGATCGGGTTGTCCTTGTGCACGAACACAGCCAGGGCATCCACAGCCACCGGGATAGCGGTTGGCTTGTAGCCGTACTTCTGCTCGAAAGCAGCCAGTTCGGTGTCCTTCATCTTGCGGCTCATCGGGCCCAGGTTGGAGGTGCCTTCAGTCAGCGCAGGTGGCGCAGTGGCAGAGCCAGCGGCCTGAATCTGGATGTTTACGTTCGGGTATTCTTTTTTGTAGTTCTCAGCCCAGAGGGTCATGAGGTTGGCCAGGGTATCGGAGCCGACGCTGGACAGGTTGCCCGACACACCAGTGGTTTTGGTGTAGCTCGGGATAGCAGGGTCAACAGCGGCGAACGCGTTGGCAGTCGCAACGCCAGCAGCGACAAAAGTCATTGCCGCCATCAAACGCTTCAGTTTCATGCCTTACTCCTAGCAGATAGGGTGTGTTAAGTCGGGGCCAAGTATCAGCAGGCCGTGTGAACACTCTATGGCTGAAATATGACAATTGGATGAAAGGCCAGCATGTCGCAACCGATCGTTCCCACGCTCTGCGTGGGAACGCCGCCATGGACGCTCTGCGTCCGCATTTGAGAGGTGACGCGGAGCGTCACAGGATGCATTCCCACGCGGAGCGTGGGAACGATCAGGCGGCAGGGGAAATCAGCGCCCCTTCTTCCAGAGCCACGCCCCCACCAGCATCCCCATCGCGCACAGCACCGCCACATAATAAGCAGGCCCCATCGCGCTTTCCTTCAGCAGCAAACTCACCACCATCGGCGTCAAACCGCCAAAAATCGCGTAAGCCACGTTGTACGAGAACGACAAGCCGCTGAAGCGCACCACCGGCGGAAACGCTTTCACCATCACATACGGCACCGCACCAATGGTGCCGACCAGGAAACCGGTCAGCGCGTACAGCGGGAACAGCCAGTTCGGGTGATCGGCGAGGCTGTGATAGAACGTCCACGAGCTGATCAGCAGGCCCAGGCAACCGAACACAAACACGCGGCCGGCACCAAAGCGATCCGCCAATGCGCCGGAAATGATGCAGCCGATGCTCAGGAACACGATCGCCAGACTGTTCGATTGCAGCGACTCCGTCGGGGTGAAGTGATAGACCGTTTGCAGCACGGTCGGGGTCATCAGAATGACCACGACGATGCCAGCGGAGAGCAACCAGGTCAGCAGCATCGAGATCGCAATCGCGCCGCGATGGTCGCGCAGCACTGCACGCAGCGGCACTTCCTCAGCCAAGGCTTTACGTTGTTGCAGTTCGGCGAACACCGGGGTTTCGTGCAGCCAGCGGCGCAGGTACACCGAGAACAGGCCGAACACACCGCCGAGCAGGAACGGGATCCGCCAGGCGTAATCGGACACTTCGGCCGGCGTATAAATGCTGTTGATCGCGGTGGCGACCAGCGAGCCGAGCAGGATGCCAGCGGTCAGGCCGCTGGTGAGGGTGCCGCAGGCATAGCCCATGTGCTTTTGCGGGACGTGTTCGGAAACGAAGACCCACGCGCCCGGCACTTCCCCACCAATCGCCGCGCCCTGAATCACGCGCATCACAAGCAGCAGGATCGGCGCCCACATGCCGATCTGTGCGTATGTAGGCAGCAGACCCATGATCAGGGTCGGCACGGCCATCATGAAAATGCTCAGGGTGAACATCTTCTTGCGCCCCAGCAGGTCGCCGAAGTGCGCCATGACGATGCCGCCCAACGGCCGCGCGAGGTAGCCGGCGGCGAAGATGCCGAAGGTCTGCATCAGACGTAGCCACTCGGGCATGTCGGCGGGGAAGAACAGCTTGCCGACCACGGTGGCGAAGAAGACGAAGATGATGAAATCGTAGAACTCCAGCGCGCCACCAAGGGCGGACAGCGACAGAGTCTTGTAGTCATTGCGGGTCAACGGTCGTGCGGGTTGCTCGGGCTGCGCGAGGCTCGAAGGCGCTGTGGTCATGGCAAGGGCTTCTCTTATAGTCGGATCTGCCGCCACAACAACGCTGGCGGTGGCTTGGGCAGGTTCGGCACCATAGCAAATTGTTCGAAAAAGCACATAGAGGCGCGTATTTGACGGTCGAAATGAGAACCGGATGGTCGTCGTGGAGTCTACCGACCGATATACTCGCAACCTGCTCCGGTTTGTAGGGGGTTGCTGTGCGAAAACGTCGTTGGCCCGGCCTTTGCTCGGGATTAGCCGGTTTCGCAGAGTTTCTCCTTAGGCGCCTGATGGAAAACGTGACGAACGTAGTATGTTCGGTGCTGAATCGTTTTTCCCGAAGACGGCTACCACCAGCAATACCAACGATGAGTCACGGGTCAGAGGCACCCTCGGCATGATAGAGCTCGAACAAGAAGATCCGATCCCGCAAGGCGACCTGGCCTTGCAAATCACCGCACTCCCGCGCGAAACCAACGGCTTTGGCGATATTTTCGGCGGCTGGCTGGTGGCGCAGATGGATTTGGCCGGCACCGCGATGGCCAGCCGTGTTGCCGGTGGCCGCGTCGCTACCGTTGCCATCGACCGCATGGCGTTCCTCGTGCCCGTCGCTGTCGGCGCGCAATTGTCCTTTTATACCCAGACCCTGGAAATCGGCCGCAGCTCGATCCAGATGATGGTCGAAGTGTGGAGCGACGACCCGCTGTCCAGCGAGTGGCGTAAAGTGACCGAAGCGGTTTTCGTCTTCGTCGCCATCGACGGCAGCGGTCGCACCCGCTCGGTGCCGCCACGCGCGCGCTAAACCTCGCGGCCGTTTTACGGTCGATAGTTGTCCTTGTTACTGATTGAGAGCTGTCCGATGAACACGCCCAACGTTGAAGCCGTGAAACTGGATGAACTGAACTGCTGGCGCATCCGCCACGGTCAGGCTGAAGTGCTGGTGGCCCAGCAAGGCGCGCACATCCTCAGTTATCAGATCGATGGCCAGCCGCCGATCATCTGGCTCAACGACAAGGCAGTGTTCAAGACCGGTAAGAGCATCCGCGCCGGCGTGCCGGTGTGCTGGCCGTGGTTCGGCAAGTTCGAACGCAACCCGCAGAGCGTGCAGGCCATGTACACCGGTGAGCAACCGGCACCCGCACACGGTCTGGTGCGGGCGATGGATTGGGAGTTGGGTGGCATCGAATCAGAGGCTGACGGCGTCAAGGTCGAGTTCAAACTGCCCTACCCCGAAGGCGGCCTGCCGGACTGGCCGCATCAGGTCGATCTGACCCTGACTCTGCACTTGTCCGAGCAACTGAGTTTCAGCCTGACCAGCCACAACCGTGGCAGTGACACCGTCAGCCTGAGCCAGGCGCTGCACACCTATTTCGCGGTCAGTGATGTGCGCAATGTGCACGTCGACGGCGTCGATGGCTTGAAGTACATCGAGACGCTGGATGACTGGAAAACCAACAGCCAGCAAGGTGACCTGCAGTTTGCCGGAGAAACCGACCGCATCTACCTCGACGCTCCACCGCAGCTGAGCATCGTCGACGCGGCCTGGGAACGACGCATTGTCCTGACCGCCACCGGCTCGCGCACGGCAGTGATCTGGAACCCGTGGATCGATCGCGCGGCGGCGTTGGCGGATATGGATAACGATGGCTGGCAGCGCATGCTATGCATCGAGACGGCGAATGTGATGGATGACATCGTCACGCTCGCGCCGGGTGCGAGCCATACCATGGGCGTCAGTGTCGCCAGCAAACCGCTTTAAGATCAAAAGATCGCAGCCTTCGGCAGCTCCTGCATTGGAATGCATATCCCTGTAGGAGCTGCCGGAGGCTGCGATCTTTTGCTTTAGAGATCAGATTCCTGCACCACCCGCACTTTGTCCGCTTCCAGCGCATACGCTGCGTCAGCCAGGTCATTGCTGACCTTCTCGACTTTCAGCGTGCCGGTCACCCACAGCGGCGTGTAGATATCGTCCAGCTTCAACCCCTTCGGATAACGCACCAGCACCAGTTGATTCGGTGGCGGTGGCGGCACGTGGATGCAGGCGCCCGGATACGGCACGAGGAAGAACAACGTGCTGCGGCCCTTGGCGTCAGACTCCAGCGGCACCGGGTAACCACCGATGCGGATGTGTTTGTCGTTCATCGACGCCACGGTTTTGGTCGAATACATCACTGCCGGCAGACCTTTGGCCTGCTTCATCCCGCCCTTCTCGGTGAAGGTGCCGGTGGCTTCCGGGGAGTTGTGGTCGATTTCAGGCATGGCCTCAAGGGCCTTTTGATCCGACTTTGGCATCAGTTCGAGCCAGTCGGTTTCCGGCAGTTCGCCGGCGTGGGCCAAACCGCTGCCCAGGAAAAGGAGAGTCAACAGAAGACGGCGCATGAAGGTGCTCGGTATAAAAAGGAAGGAACGTTGAATCGCCGAGCATTCTAGCCCTCCCTGCCGCGTTGGCAGAGAGGACTTTGTCGCTTTGGATCAGTTCTTTTTGATCAGGCCGTAGATCACCAGCAACACGACTGCACCGACCAGTGCGCCGAGGAAGCCTGCGCCCTCGCCCGCCTGATAAATGCCCAGAGCCTGGCCGCCATAAGTGGCCGCCAGCGAACCGCCGATACCGAGCAGGATGGTCATGATCCAGCCCATGCTGTCATCGCCCGGTTTCAGGAACCGAGCCAGCAGGCCGACGATCAAGCCGATAAAGATGGTTCCGATAATTCCCATGGCAATTCCCTCTCAGTAGTAGATATGCGAAGCCTAGTCAGACTTTGGCATCCTGCCATGAGAGAACGGCGGCCCCTGAATGGTTCCGCCGCAGACACATGAAACTGAATTACTCGGCGATCAGCGCTTCGACCTTGACGATCTGCGCCTGCAGCGTGGCCATGTCGGCGCAGCGCAGGTTGGCGTGACCGACCTTGCGCCCGGCCTTGAAGGCTTTGCCGTAGTGATGCAGATGACAATCTTCGATGGCGATGACCTTCTCAACCGGCGGCACAACGCCGATGAAGTTGAGCATTGCGCTCTCGCCGACCTTGGCCGTCGAACCCAACGGCAGGCCGGCAACGGCGCGCAGATGGTTTTCGAACTGGCTGCACTCGGCGCCTTCGGTGGTCCAGTGCCCGGAGTTGTGCACGCGAGGGGCGATTTCGTTGGCTTTCAAGCCACCGTCGACTTCAAAGAACTCGAACGCCATCACGCCGACGTAGTCGAGCTGCTTGAGCACACGGCTCGAGTAGTCCTCGGCCAACGCCTGCAACGGGTGATCGGTGCTGGCAACGGACAGCTTGAGGATGCCGCTGTCGTGGGTGTTGTGTACCAGCGGATAGAACTTGGTTTCGCCATCACGAGCGCGCACGGCGATCAACGAGACTTCACCGGTGAACGGCACAAAGCCTTCCAGCAGGCAGGAGACGCTGCCCAGTTCGGCGAAGGTGTCGACCACGTCTTCCGGCTTGCGCAGGACTTTCTGGCCCTTGCCGTCATAACCCAGAGTGCGGGTTTTCAGCACGGCTGGCAGACCGATCGAAGCCACGGCGGCATCCAGATCGGCTTGCGATTGAATGTCGGCGAAGGCCGGAGTCGGGATGCCCAGCTCCTTGAACATGCTCTTTTCGAACCAGCGATCACGAGCGATGCGCAGCGCGTCGGCGCTCGGATAAACCGGAACGAATTGCGACAGGAAGGCCACGGTTTCCGCTGGAACACTTTCGAACTCGAAGGTCACCAGATCGACTTCATCGGCCAGTTGGCGCAGATGATCCTGATCGCCGTAATCGGCCCGCAGGTGTTCGCCCAGCGCCGCGGCGCAAGCGTCCGGCGCAGGGTCGAGGAAAGCGAAGTTCATGCCCAGCGGAGTGCCCGCCAGGGCCAACATGCGACCCAACTGGCCGCCACCGATTACACCGATCTTCATCTCAACAACCTCAGGCAATACGTGGGTCTGGATTGTCCAGGACGCTGTCTGTCTGCTCGGCACGGAAGGTTTTCAGTACCGCGTGGAACTGCGGATGCTTGGCGCCGAGGATGCTCGCCGAGAGCAGCGCGGCGTTGATCGCGCCGGCCTTGCCGATAGCCAGAGTGGCGACCGGAATGCCCGCTGGCATCTGCACGATGGACAGCAGCGAGTCGACGCCCGAGAGCATGGCCGACTGCACCGGCACACCGAGCACCGGCAGGTGGGTCTTGGCCGCACACATGCCTGGCAAGTGGGCTGCGCCACCGGCACCGGCGATAATCACCTCGATGCCGCGGCTTTCAGCCTCTTCGGCGTACTGGAACAGCAGATCCGGGGTACGGTGGGCAGAGACCACTTTGACCTCGTACGGGATGCCGAGCTTTTCCAGCATATCGGCGGTGTGGCTAAGGGTGGACCAATCGGACTTGGAGCCCATGATCACGCCAACCAGTGCACTCATCGTCGCGCCTCTTCTCTCTGGAGCGCCCGCAGGCGCGTCATAAAACAACAAGCCACGCAGGTTGCGTGGCTTGATTGTACGAAAAATGGCCGGTCGTGCCGGCCGAAGGCCGCGCAGTATACCGCAAAGAAAGCAATAAACAGCCCCCTGCGCGACCATCTGTCATCTGCCGCAAATGCCCGGTTTTATTGACTTGAAGGTCAGCCAAAAAGATCAAAAGATCGCAGCCTTCGGCAGCTCCTACAGGGACATGCATTGCAATGTAGGAGCTGCCGAAGGCTGCGATCTTTTCAGGAAGCTTGGGCAGCGCCGCCTTCGAGCTTGCGCCACAGCAGGCGGACGTTGGCTTTGCGCACCAAGGCGCAGCGGTAGAGACGAATCTCCAGCGGCACATGCCATTGCGGGCCGCCGCAGACCACCAGTTCGCCACGCGCCAATTCCGCACGCACGCTGAGTTGCGGCACCCAGGCAATGCCCAACCCTTCCAGCGCCATGCTCTTCAAACTGTCCGCCATCGCGGTTTCATAAATAGTGGTAAAGCGCACTTGGCGCTGACGCAGCAAGCCATTCACCGAGCGCCCGAGAAATGCCCCGGCGCTATACGCGAGCAGCGGCACACTCGCTTCCCCTTCCAGATCGAACAGCGGTTTGCCGTCAGCATCCGCCGCGCACACCGGCAGCATCTCGGTCTGGCCCAAATGCAGCGAGGGGAAAATTTCCGGGTCCATCTGCATCGCCGCGTCCGGGTCGTAGAACGCCAGCATCAGATCGCAGCCACCTTCACGCAGCGCATGCACCGCGTCGCCGACGTTGGTCGCGACCAGTCGCGTGGCAATGTTCAAACCTTCATTGCGCAGTTGCGCGATCCAGCGCGGAAAGAAACCCAGTGCCAGCGAGTGAGCGGCAGCGACTTGCATCACTTCGCCCTGCCCGCCCTCCAGATGATGCAGATGGCGCAGCACTTCACCGAGTTGTTCGACCACCGTGCGCGCGGTCACCAGAAACAACTGCCCCGCCGCCGTCAGTTCGATCGGCGTGCGCGAGCGATTGACCAGGGTCAGCCCCAGCGCCGCTTCAAGGCTGCGGATCCGCCGACTGAATGCCGGCTGCGTCACGAAGCGTCGTTCGGCCGCTTGCGAGAAGCTGCGGGTGGCGGCCAGAGCACTGAAGTCCTCGAGCCATTTGCTTTCCAGATTCATCACGTCCTCCCGGACACGCACCAAAACAGGTCACACGTCTGCCGCGCACGCGGCGTCACATGGGCATTATGCCGAATGTGCATAGGGCAGTGCTTAACAGCATTGGCCCAAAATTCCCCACAAGCCTAGCATTCGCAGCGTTCCGGCACAGACCGGGTCCATATCGAGATGATTTCTATCATGTCCTCCGCTGCATCTTTCCGCACAGAAAACGACCTGCTTGGCGCCCTCGAAGTACCGGCTCAAGCGTATTACGGCATCCAGACCCTGCGAGCGGTGAACAACTTCCGTCTCTCCGGCGTTCCGATTTCGCATTACCCGAAACTGGTTGTCGGTCTGGCAATGGTCAAACAGGCCGCTGCTGACGCCAACCGCGAGTTGGGTCACCTGAGCGAAGCCAAGCACGCTGCCATCAGCGAAGCCTGTGCCCGATTGATCCGCGGTGATTATCACGAAGAGTTCGTGGTCGACATGATTCAAGGTGGCGCCGGTACGTCCACCAACATGAACGCCAACGAAGTGATCGCCAACATTGCCCTCGAAGCAATGGGTCACCAGAAAGGCGAGTACCAGTACCTGCACCCGAACGACGACGTCAACATGGCGCAGTCGACCAACGACGCTTACCCGACGGCAATCCGCCTGGGCCTGCTGCTCGGTCACGACACCCTGCTGGCCAGCCTCGACAGCCTGATTCAGGCGTTCGCGGCCAAGGGCAAAGAATTCGATCACGTCCTGAAAATGGGCCGTACTCAATTGCAAGACGCCGTGCCGATGACCCTCGGCCAGGAATTCCGTGCTTTCGCCACCACCATGGGCGAAGACCTGGCCCGTCTGAAGACGCTGGCCCCGGAACTGCTGACTGAAGTGAACCTGGGCGGCACCGCGATCGGCACCGGCATCAACGCTGACCCGCGTTATCAAGCGCTGGCGGTTCAGCGTCTGGCCCTGATCAGCGGTCAACCGCTGGTTCCGGCGGCCGACCTGATCGAAGCGACTTCCGACATGGGCGCCTTTGTACTGTTCTCCGGCATGCTCAAGCGCACCGCGGTCAAGCTGTCGAAGATCTGCAACGACTTGCGTCTGCTGTCCAGCGGCCCACGCACCGGCATCAACGAAATCAACCTGCCAGCGCGTCAGCCAGGCAGCTCGATCATGCCTGGCAAGGTCAACCCGGTAATCCCGGAAGCCGTTAACCAAGTTGCTTTCCAGGTCATCGGTAACGACCTGGCGCTGACGATGGCAGCCGAAGGCGGCCAACTGCAGCTGAACGTGATGGAGCCGCTGATCGCGTTCAAGATCTTCGACTCGATCCGCCTGCTGCAACGCGCCATGGACATGCTGCGCGAGCACTGCATCGTCGGCATCACCGCCAACGAAGCGCGCTGCCGTGAACTGGTCGAGCACTCGATCGGTCTGGTCACCGCACTGAACCCGTACATCGGCTACAAAAACGCCACCCGCATCGCCGGCCTCGCCCTTGAAAGCGGCCGCGGCGTGCTGGAACTGGTGCGCGAAGAAGGTCTGCTCGACGAAGCCATGCTCGCCGACATCCTGCGCCCGGAAAACATGATTGCTCCGCGCCTGGTTCCGCTCAAAGGCTGAATCGACGCGTTACTTGTAGCACCGCTCACCAGGTCGAGGGACTAGACACCTCTCACCTTTTGAGGGCTTGGGGATTTAGTCCCCAGGCCCTTTTTTTTAACTTCTTTGCGGGCAGGACGTTAAATGTTTTGTGTATTTGATACCGCCAAGATCGCAGCCTTCGGCAGCTCCTACATGATGGATGTACACCTGTAGGAGCTGCCGAAGGCTGCGATCTTTTGATCTTGCAGCATCCTCGTTTCGTCGCTTGCACCACGACTGTGCAGACGGGCGCCGCACTGATCGGTATAGTGCCGCCCCTCTTCGCATGAGCGGTCGTCGGTAACGAGGCCATCACCCATGTGAAACCCGAACTAATAACAAACCCGCGATTTGGAACCGGGACGAAACCTTCGCCTCACCTGTTGTGCCGCGCGCAAACCGGTGTAACACGATGTTTCTCCGATCCAGCATTTGCTTACACAAAAAACAGCGAGGAAAAATCCATGCTCGAAGTCATTAACGACTTCCTCTCAGGCAAAGTACTGATCGTGCTCATTGTCGGGCTCGGTAGCTACTTCACGATTCGCTCGCGTTTCGTTCAACTGCGGCACTTCTTCCACATGTTCGCGGTGTTCCGCGACAGCCTCAAAGGCAGCGCCGGCCAACTCAGCTCGTTCCAGGCCCTGATGCTCAGCCTTGCCGGCCGAGTGGGTGCAGGCAACATCGCCGGTGTCGGCATTGCCGTGACCCTCGGCGGTCCGGGTGCGGTGTTCTGGATGTGGGTGACCGCACTGGTCGGCATGTCCAGCAGCTTCTTCGAATGTACTCTGGCCCAAGTCTACAAACGCGCCGATGGTGACGGTCTTTACCGTGGCGGCCCGGCCTACTACATTCAGCACGGCCTGAAGCTCAAAGGCATGGCAGTGGTGTTCTCCGTTCTGCTGCTGGTCACCTACGGCTTCGCCTTCATCGGCCTGCAGTCCTACACCGTGACCCACTCGCTGCAGAACGCCTTTGAATTCGACCCGCGCCACACCGGTATCGTCCTGGCGGTGCTGCTGGCCATCACCTTCCTCGGCGGCATCAAGCGCATCGCTTCGGTGTCCGACCTGTTGGTACCGATCAAGACCCTGGCCTATATCGGCGTGACCCTGTACGTGATCGGCACCCAGATCGAACACGTGCCCGCCATGCTGGAAACCATCATCAAGAGCGCCTTCGGTCTCGACCCGGCCTTTGGTGGTCTGCTCGGCAGCGCCATCGTCATGGGCGTGAAGCGTGGCGTGTTCGCCAACGAAGCGGGTCTGGGCAGTGCGCCGAACGTCGCCGCCGTGGCTGCGGTGAAACACCCGGGCGCGCAAGGCGTGGTTCAGGCTTTCAGCGTGTTCCTCGACACCTTCGTGATCTGCACCTGCACCGCGCTGCTGATCCTGCTGTCGGGCTTCTACACGCCGGGCTTTGAAGGTGACGGCATCGTCCTGACCCAGAACTCGCTGGCCGCCGTAGTCGGTGACTGGGGCCGCATGTTCGTCAGCGTTGCGCTGTCGCTGTTCGTCTTCACCTGCATCCTCTACAACTACTACCTGGGCGAGAACAGCTTGCAGTTCCTCACCCGCAACCGCGCTGCGCTGATGATTTTCCGTGGCCTGGTGCTGGCGCTGGTGGTCTGGGGTTCGATGCAGGATCTGTCGACCGTGTTCGCCTTCGCCGACATCACCATGACCTGCCTGGCCTTCGTCAACCTGGTGGCTTTGGCCATGCTGTTCAAGGTCGGCATGCGCGTAATGCGCGACTACGACGAGCAGCGTCGCGCCGGCGTCAAACAGCCGGTGTTCGATTCCAGCAAATTCACTGACCTGGATCTGGACCTGAAAGCCTGGCCAACCAACCCGCCGGCAACAGCGGGCAAGACCGAAGCCGAGCCGCAAGGCGTACCTGCAGCGCAACGCTGACAGGTGAATGACGGGCGCATCCCCTGCGCCCGTCAGTTAAAGTGCAATGCATGACCTGTGGGAGCGAGCTTGCTCGCGAAGGCGGTGTGTCAATTGAGTAGATGTCGACTGACACGACGCCTTCGCGAGCAAGCTCGCTCCCACAAGGTATTCATCGTTTCGGAGAATCCTATGAATTCGTCGACTTATCCCGCCGCTCAACACGTCATGGTGCTCTACACCGGTGGCACCATCGGCATGCAAGCCAGTGCCAACGGCCTGGCCCCGGCGTCCGGTTTTGAAGCGCGGATGCGCGATTACCTGCACAGCCAGCCTGAACTCGTCGTGCCGCAGTGGCGCTTTCGCGAGATGTCGCCGCTGATCGACAGCGCCAACATGACCCCGACCTATTGGCAGCAACTGCGTGAAGCGGTGGTCGATGCCGTGGACGTGCAAGGCTGCGACAGCGTGCTGATCCTGCACGGCACCGACACGCTGGCGTACAGCGCGGCGGCGATGAGCTTCCAGTTGCTCGGCCTGCATGCGCGCGTGTGCTTCACCGGTTCGATGCTGCCGGAGGGCGTGACCGACAGCGATGCCTGGGAAAACCTTGGCGGCGCACTGGTCGCACTCGGCCAAGGCCTGGCGCCGGGCGTGCACCTGTACTTCCACGGCGAACTGCTGGCGCCGACCCGTTGCGCAAAAGTGCGCAGCTTTGGCCGTCATCCGTTCAAGCGTCTGGAGCGTCAGGGCGGCGGTGTGAAAGCGCCTTCGATTCCGGCGTCGTTGAGCTATAACCATCCGAAGCAACTGGCCAAAGTTGCCGTGCTGCCATTGTTCCCCGGCATTAGCGCTGGAGTTCTTGATGGCCTGCTCGACAGCGGCATTCAGGGTCTGGTGCTGGAATGCTACGGCAGCGGCACCGGGCCGAGCGACAACCCGGAGTTTCTGGCGAGCCTCGGCCGCGCGCGGGACAACGGCGTGGTAGTCGTTGCCGTGACGCAATGCCATGAAGGTGGGGTTGAGCTGGATGTGTATGAAGCGGGCAGCCGCTTGCGCGGGGTTGGCGTGACGTCCGGTGGCGGCATGACCCGTGAGGCGGCGTTTGGCAAGTTGCACGGGTTGCTCGGTGCTGGGCTTGAAACTCAAGAAGTGCGCCGACTGATCGAACTCGACCTCTGCGGCGAACTCCTCTGACACCACCCCGCCCTTGTAGGAGCAAGGCTTGCCCGCGAATGGCCCACCTCGATGACACAGATACACCGTGTCATCGTTCTTCGCGCGCAAGCCTTGCTCCTACAAGGATCGCGTACGGCATGCAACTTGCTGCATTCCAGCTATCTCAAGGCTGGAAGATCCCATGCTCCACTCCCACCTCACCACCCTCAACGCGGTCTCGCTGATCCTCAACACCTTCAAAGCCGAAGGCCTGTCGAGCGAGGCGCTGCTCAACGGCAGCGGCATCAGTGCGGCGGATTTAAACCGTGCCGACACACGCATCACCACCAACCAAGAGATGCAGGTCTGCGCCAACGCGGTCGCGCTCAAGCACGATATCGGTCTGGAACTGGGCCGGCGCATGCACGTTTCCTGCTACGGTATCCTCGGTTATGCGCTGCTGACCTGTGCCACCTTCGGTGACGCTTTGCGTTTGGCGATCCGTTATCCGGCGCTGTTGGGAACACTTTTCGAACTGAGCCTGGAAGACGATGGCGAGCGCGTCTGGTTCGTTGCGGCGGACTATCGCGAAAGCCCGGCGATGGCAGTGTTTAATGCCGAGTTCTGCCTGGTCTCGCTGAAGGTGATTTGCGATGACCTGCTGGGGCATCCTCTGCCCTTGCTCGCCACGCGGTTCGAACACGCCGCGCCGGATTACCGCGACAGCTATGCCGAACACTTCAACTCGCCGCTGCACTTCGCCACCAAGGACAACGCGTTCGCCTTCGACCGCCACTGGCTCGATCAACCGTTGCCCTTGGCGGATGCCATTACGCATCAAGCCATGGCCGAGCGTTGCCGCAAGCAGAACCTCGAATTCACCGGGCGTCAGGCGTGGCTGGGGCGGATTCGCCAGTTGCTCAGTGCGCAATTGAATGCCGCGCCGGGGCTGGAAGGATTGGCGCAGCAGATGAAGTGCTCACCACGCACCTTGCGCCGCCATCTGAAGGACATGGGCAGCAGCTATCAGGAACTGCTCGATGAACTGCGTTTCGAGCGGGCCAAGCAGATGTTGTGTGAGGATCAGTTGCCGATCTATCGCATTGCCGAATCCCTCGGTTTCAGCGAGACCGCCAGCTTCCGCCACGCCTTCGTGCGCTGGAGCGGCGTGGCCCCCAGCCAATTCAGGGCTTGAGAATCTAAAGATCGCAGCCTTCGGCAGCTCCTACAGGGATAGGTGTAGGAGCTGCCGCAGGCTGCGATCTTTTGATCCTCAGGGGGCGAATTGCGGTCAGAGGTTTTGGCCAGATCAATCCCCTTTTGGCCTTTCCTGCCGTTCTCCGATTCGTCTCGCGCCGCAACACTGGACGCAACCGAACCAGCCTTGCGGAGAACAACAAATGCTGACGATCTACTCAGACGATCACCACCTGCACCATGGCCGCTGCGAACTGATCGATGGCCAGCTCAAGCCGTGCTTCGAAATGCCCTCGCGCGCCGACCATGTGTTGCAACGCGTACAAAACCAGAACCTCGGCCCGGTCGAAGCACCAAAAGATTTCGGCCTCGAACCGATCGCCCGCATCCACAGCCGCGACTACCTCGATTTCTTCAAAGGTGCGTGGGATCGCTGGACTGAATTCAACACCGACGGCGACTTGCTGCCCTATACCTGGCCGGCGCGCACCCTGCGTGCGATAAAACCGACCAGCCTGCACGGCCAACTCGGTTATTACAGCTTCGACGGCGGTGCCCCGATCACCGCCGGTACCTGGCAAGCGGCCTACAGCGCGGCGCAGGTTGCCCTCACCGCACAAGCAGAAATCCAGCGTGGCGCACGCGCTGCTTTCGCTTTGTGCCGCCCACCGGGACACCACGCTGCCAGCGATTTGATGGGCGGTTATTGCTACCTCAACAACGCCGCCATCGCCGCGCAAGCCTTCCTCGATGCAGGCCACAAGAAAGTCGCGATCCTCGACGTCGACTACCACCACGGCAACGGCACGCAGTCGATTTTCTACGAGCGCAGCGACGTGCTGTTCACTTCGATCCACGGCCACCCGGAAGCGGAATTTCCGTTCTTCCTTGGCTATGACGACGAGCGCGGTGAAGGCGCCGGTGAAGGCTTTAACTTCAACTATCCGCTGCCCGCCGGTTCCGCCTACGACGTTTGGAGCGCGGCGCTGGAGCAGTGCTGCGACGAGATCGAAAGCTACGGCGCCGACGTCATTGTCGTGTCGCTCGGTGTCGATACGTTCAAGGATGATCCGATCTCGCAATTCAAACTCGACAGCCCGGATTACCTGGCGATGGGCAAGCGCATCGCCGCCCTCGGCAAGCCGACGCTGTTCGTCATGGAAGGCGGTTACGCGGTCGAAGAAATCGGCATCAACGCAGTGAACGTACTGGAAGGTTTCGAGCAGTAAACCGAGTCACCATGAAAACTCCATTCTGACCCGCCACTGTGCGGGTCATTTTTTTCACATGCGATATATAGATACCACCACGCCCCGCAAATGCCTCGCTACCGTCATGTGCTTTCCCGACTCAACGTCAGAAGGATCTGCACATGCCCCCCTTAGAACCCGACTCGCCAATCTTGTCTGTTCCGGCCACCGATCTGCTGACGCAACTGGTCACCGGCCCGTCGCTGCGAGAAGTCGCCACCACGGTGCTGCGCGCAGAACTGAACGCGCTGTATCCGGCACTCGAACTCAACCCCGATCTGGTCATGGTCGGCACGCCTTCCTGGATCAAACGGGATGGACAGATCGTTGCCGGCGACACTCGATTCGAATCCTTGACCGACTCGCTGTTGCGTCATGCAATCGCGCGCCAACCGGTCATGTTTATCGACGGTGAACACTTCCTGACCGGGCAGCCGAGCGCCAGCCCTTCCATCCAGTTGCCGGTCAACATCGACGCGGTCGGGCGCCTGCTCAACCTCCTCGCGTCAATGCTGTTTACTGCCTATCAGGAACAGCAACTCGACTACTGGAATCAACCGGTGACCCTTAATGCGCCTCGCTGGCAGGAGCTTTCTCTGGCCTTGCGCGTGCGCTGGAACCTCAAGCAGGCCAAACACTGGGATGCTGATCAGCTTGCCCTCGCGCATCTGGTATTCAACTACCCTGACCGTGCCACGCGCAAACCTCACGACCCCTATCAGACGCGCGCCTGCCTGATCGATCTGGACAGCGGCGGCGAAACGCCCACGCACCTGAACATGCTTGATATCGCCGTAATTACTGGCGTACTGGGTGAGCGCACCTTGATACTCACGCACTCGATCATCATGGGTTTCCGCGCTCATCCTTCGTTCGAAGCACTTGGTCACTACCTTCGAACATTCACCGGGAGCTTATCCGCCGACAGCCAGCTTGAGTGGCGGCTGGTTGAACCCGAGGGCGATTTTTTCGATACCCAGGCCTGCACGCTGATTGCTCTGCAAGCGCAGGCGCTGGGCGAGCTCGACTTCAGTAACCCGACGCCTGCAACTGTCACCCAAGCCAACGCCCACCACGTTCACAAGAACGATGCGCGCTTCAATCGCATCGATCCGCTGCTGCCAGACTGGCTGACCCGCGCGCACCCCAATGACCTCAGTGCTTTCGGCCGACATCTGATGGATCTGGCCGCCGTGCGGCAGAGCAGCGCCACGTCTTTCGAAGACGCAATCCCACCCATCGAGCGCTTTGCTCTGAACAGCCTCAGGCTGCAGATGGAAAAGAAACACCCACAGGCCAGACAGCTGAAACTGAAGAACCTGCGCATCAGCATCACCCGTCCGGTGGTCTGGGGCACTCAGGCCACGGGCACCAGCGAAACCCTCACGCTGAGCCTGGCAGAGCTGGCCCTGGAAAACCTGATTGCGGTTCCGCTGGGCGATAAAGTGCTCTGGTTCACCACCGGCGAAGCGGTGCCGGAATGGCTGACCCCGACTTACGTCGAAGGGTTGGTAACCACGGTCAATATCGGCAAAACCTACCCGGCACTGATCAAGGAGCGACTGGTTGATGACCCGATCAAATCTTTAGAGTTGTCGAGGCTGTACCGCGCGCACTTGCAGGTACAGCTGCCGTTGCTGGCCCTGCAATGCAAGATCCGCAAAGAAGGTGCTATCGATGAGCAGGGCTACCGCTACATCGTGGCCGTGATGAGTGCGGCGGGTGAAGCGCGGCGGGTCGATGATCAGGAAATCGTCATCCGTCCGTTATCGTTTGTGCTCGATCAACAGACCGACGACAGCGCCGACATCGTCACCAACATGTTCGTGATCGGCCCGCGTGATCAAAGCAAAGGGCCGTGCTTGCTATACCGTCCGCTGCTGGAAAACCCGCTGACTCAGTACCCGACACCGTCGAGCCTGATCTACGCGATCAAACACTCGAAAAAGATCCGTGAATCAGTGCTCGCCTGGCTACCGGACAGCGTTCGCGCCAACTATTCGAACTTCATTTTCCACGGAGACTTGCCCGACCTCGCAGTACTCGCCGAATTGCTGACCAATCCCCTGCTGAACATTAACCTCAACACCCCCGTGCGGCTGGGCAGCAAAGTGCTCGAAGGTGATTACCTGCGCAGTTTGTTCGCCGCCAATACTGCTGCGCTGATCGAGCTCGCCGACCGTGAATCGGTATCGAATGCCGAAAGCCATTGGGCGACGCTCAAGGAAGGCGCGTGGAAACTGTTCAACGCCGTCCTGCCGTTTCTCGATCCGACCGTAGGCGCGGCGGTGTGGATTTGGCAGCTTTTCAATGACCTGCAACAAACCCTCGAAGCGACACACGATGGCAACAGCGAGCTGGCCACCAGCGCGCTCACCGATTTGCTTCTGTCACTGGCCATGGTGCTTGCCCACCGCGCGGCGACCCGCGGCAAACCGGCACGACGTTCAAATGAATTACCCGCAACGACCAAGACCCAATTCATCGAAAACCCGACGCGACCCGATCCTGTCCAGTTGAAACAGCTTGCGGACACCACGCTCACCGAACTGCCAGGCAACCATCAGTCGGCCATCCACAGCCTCGGCGCGCTCAATCGCGAAGCGACAAGCCTTGGCCAGACGCTTGAGCGATTCGCTATCGACCCACCGACAGGGCTCGGCCAGCCTATCGGTGAGGGCGCACAACAGCACCTTTACGCCATAGCTGGAAAGCGCTATGCCAAAGTAGGTGCGCGCTGGTTCGAAGTGCATCTCAATGAACAGCAAGACGTGCAAATCATCGACTCCCGTCAACAACCGCCACGCTCCGGGCCATTGCTGATTCATAACCGTCAGGGTCGTTGGTTCATCGACACGCGCCTGCGTTTGCGCGGCGGAGGCCTCAAAAGCCGAAAGGCCGAACTGCTACGCAAAAACGCACAACGAATCGACGAACTGCACCAGCACCTCAGGGACTTCAACGATAATCTCGGCGCCAGCAAAACTGCATTGGTCGGCGCACGCAAAGCACTGCTATCGGCAACGGCTGAGACGTACAAAGCGCACGAATCGGTATTCCTGGAAAAGCTCGAAGCGCAAATCCGCACCTACGAAGCGACCGTTGGCCACCTCAAGGAATTGAATCGGATTGAAGCGATGCCGGGGTATCGGGCTTCGATGATCGAAATGCTCAGCTCCCTGCTTTTTTTCAACCAGTCGTGGATCGACCAGATCAAACCCGCGTTCAAATCGTCAATGGATCTGACTAACACTCTGCTGGCGGAAGAAGACGGCGGAGTCAGGCCTGCCGATAACGCGCCCTACCAAGAGATGCACAGGCTGGCCACGCTGATGGTTCAGCGCATCGAAATGGCTCAGGCGAGTTTTTCCGAACTCGGCGTTCTCGGAAAAGAAGCTGCGCAAATGGCCAGCCATTTCAGAGAGAAGCTCCCGGTATATGACGTGCAGGATTTGAAAGCATTCCGGATTTCTCTGGCGCGCGCTTTTTGCGTCAGGGAAGGCAATGGCGCCGCATGGGAGGACGCTCGGGAGCAGGTCATACGTCTGGTCAACGAGGCCAATCTGGCGATCCAGAATTCGCTCGACCTGCAGCGCGAAGGCCATGAGTTCAGCGACCCGCAACGCATCGAAGCGCTCAACACCCTGGTCGAACAATACGCCAGTATCAACTCCCGCCTGCAGGATCTGCCTCAGCAGTTTGCCGAACAGATGTTGACGGATCAGCTCGCACAACTGCAGCTGAATATTGATGAGTTTGGTCAGCAGAGCAGCCGGCAACTGTCGCAAATGTTGCTTGAACGCGGCCCCCGGCTTCCGCAGCCCGGCCCATCGCGAGCACCGGCAAAGCGAGTCATCAAAACGCGCTTCAAAGGCATGCAACTTGTAGAGCCGCGCAAAGAGGCCCAGGGTCATACGCCGCTGGCGGATGTCAAAGCCAGCCTGACCGGCAATGTATTGGCGACCTTTCACGAGAAGGAACCCGATCTATGGTTACAGCGTGTGCGCAGCAAACCGGCGCAAACCCTGCCAGCCAAAAGTTTGAGCAAAACGATAAGTTCGGGGCAGACACTGCTCGATGCTGTGCAAGGTCTCATTCAGCAGCAGAAGAACAATGCTCGCGAACCGAATCGACTGCCCGTAGAAATCGAAGAGGCTCTGACCCGGCATGCCACGCAACTGAACGACGCTGCCAATGCCATTGACCAGGCGCTGACGTCTGGCCCCTCGTCCCATGCGCAAGCGACTGCAGCAGCGCTGCTCAAACAGAACATCGAAACCGCCGTCATTCAGCTCAAGAACGTTGGCCATACGTTACGGGTCAACATGACCAAGCGCCAACTGCCCACCGCGCCGCGCGTGGCGTGGCTGTTCGCTCAGCAAGAATTGATGATCGACAGGATCCCCGGTCGCCGCCAACTCAAGGGATCGAAGAAAGACTTCCTGCAGGAATACGAAATTCGTGACCGCAAAACCAAAGCGGTATTGTGGTACGCACACTTTCATTATTTGCGAGCCGACACCGTCGATGAATTGTTCAGCGCCGCCCACTTGAAAACCAAAGAGCAAAGATTACTCGGCAGCGGCTACTCCCTGGAAAACGCGTCAAGCACACAGGAAGTCATCGCGATTTACCGCAGTGAAATCGGCGTGCCACTGGCGAAAACGCTGTTTTTTCCGATCACGCCACCCACGGCGTCGGTGACCTGAACGTCAAAGGTTTTTGATGCTGTGACTGTGGCAGGCGAGTTTGCTCGCTCGCCACAGTTTTTTTACCGAACAATATTTATATACCGCCAACACCCGGCGGCTATTCACTACTTTCGGGGTTTACGCAGGAGGCAACACAGCTTCCTCGACTCTTGGAGTATTGAACATGAGCCCCCCGGTCACGCTGTCCTTCGAAAACTCTACCCCTCTGCTCGACAAAAGCAGACTGGTGAACCTGACCAGTCACGGCCCCACGCTGGGCGATGTCGCCGCGCAAATGCTCAGTGAAGCATTGCGCTCGCTATACCCCGATCTGGCTCTCGATCCGGATGCATGCATGATCGGCACGCCGCAATGGCACGAGGAAAACGATCTGGTTGTCGCTGGCCTCACTCGATTCGAATCACTGAGCCACACGCTGGTTCGCCTGAATCTATACAACGCCTCGGCCAACTTCATTACCGCTGAACATTTCCTCACCCTGGAACCGGATGCCCTCAATCCGCGGCATCTGGCTGTCGACATTGAGGAGATCGGCCGCCTGCTCAACGACTACTCACCGTTATTGTTCGTCGAGTATCAGGAACGCCAATTGAATTTCTGGAACAGCGAGAACCGCAGTCTGCCGCGCTGGCAAGAGCTCGCGGATACCTTGCGCAAAGCCCTGGATGTCAACGAGGTACAGGGCTGGAGCGTTCAAGAGTGTGCCTTGGCCAGACTGATCTTCACCTCTGCGGACAAGAATGCCCGGCCAATGCAACAAGGCGGGTTCAGCAGGATTCAGGCCGGCCTGATCGATATCGATACGCTGGAAAACACCAAAGAGACTCACTTGCTGCTCGGTGGTGCTTTGGTCATATGTGCGCAGCTTGAGCAACGCGAACTGGTGTTGATGTACACCATTGAGAGTGGCTACGAATCTTTCGCGTCGATGGACGAACTCGGAGCCTCGCTGCCTTCACGTATTTCGGAACAACTGGATGGGCGCCCGATGCAGTGGCGGCTATTCGAGCCTGAAGGGAATATTTTTGACCATATGGCCTGGGCGCTGATTGCCTCGCAACTCGACTCCATTGCCGCGATAGGAGACAGCTCGAGCCAGTCAGCTCCGGCCACTTTAACCGCGCCGGTGGTGCCTGCGGAGGAGCAGGTGCAGCTCGACAAACTTGAATCGTCGATCCCTGACTGGCTGCACAACGCCTCGGCCGACGATTTGGCCGCCTACAGCAAATACATCACCGAGCTGGGCAAGCTCTACCGCGACCCGGCGTTCAAGCAAAGCAAGGATTTGATTGAGCCCATCGATCGCTTTGCCCAACGGCTGATGTGCGAAGCGCTCATCCATGACAAACACGCCGAAGGTGCTGCAATCCTGCCGCTGGATGAGTTGGAAATTACCATCACCAACAGCTTTACCGCCGGCGATCTGACACTGCCTGATTTGCTTGATACCTATACGCGAACCCTGGGCGAATATGCTTTGGAAAACACACCACCCTACAGGGCCAGCCTGCGATTCAAAACCGGTGAAATCGTCCCGGCCTGGTTGACGGTGGAGCTACTGACAAGCCTGGCCCAAAAAGTCGATATCGGTAGCGTTTATCCGCAATTGATCAAGCGCAGACTGCTTGACGATTCGCAGGAATCGAAGCGCCACGCCACGCTGTATCGTCAACAATTACGTTTGTTGCTGCCATTGGCGGCACTCGAAAGCAAAGTCCGGTCGCAGAACGGCCTCGATGAAACCGGTTACGGCTACATTCGCCAAGTCGCGGGCGAACGCTTTGCCTCTTCGCACCAGATTTCGATCTGTCCGCTCACGCTGATCCCGCAGCATCGTCTGCTCAGCAGTACGGACACAGTCACCAATATGTTCATCATCGGAGCACGTGATCCCGATAGCGGGCCTTGCATCCTGTATCGACCGCTGTTCGAGCCTGCTTTGCTGCAGTTCCCTTCACGGCAGAATCTGCTGTATGCCCTGCATCAACCGGGAGAGCTCAGGGATTCTGTGCTGGCATGGCTGGCGGATCGCAATTTGAGTTTCGAATATGCTCAATACGTGTTCCCGGTGGGTTTACCTTCGCCTTGGCTGGTTATTCAGCAATTGTCCGACCCGACCCTGCACATGAACGGGCTTGGCCATGTCGATTTTGGCATTGATGAGGTCAAAGGCGACCTCTTCCAGACACTGTTCGAGAGCAACGCCCAAGCCCTCGTGGAACTGGCGGATCGTCAATCCATGTCCAACGCTGAACAGCGCTGGTTACTGCTGCGGGAATGCAGCTGGACACTGTTCAATGTCACTTCGAACTTCCTCAGTGGCGCACTCGGCGCCGCCGTATGGGTGTGGCAAAGCATCGAGGAAATTCAGCAAGCACTCGACGCCCATGAGCGCGGGGATCGGCTCGGTGAGTGGAGTTCACTGGGCGATATTTTGCTGACGCTGGGGATAATCCTTACCCATCACGCTACTCGGCACCGCCAACGGGTTGCGGGGGAGTTGAAGCCTCAAAAGCACATGGCTGAATATCTGCCTAAAACCGAAATCGTTCCGGTTGGCTCGCGCTTTGAGAAGCAGCCCTTACTCGATGAACTACCAAGCCAGCATTGTTCCTCGGTCGAGATTGGCGGATCGGTTCCTCGACGAAATCCGCCGGAGTTGGGGCGTTATCTGGACGGGCTCAAGGTCAAGGCGCCCGACCTGAGCCATGAGGACTTGACCCGCCTCAATGAACACCCTCCCTACCTCTATCAACTGGCGGACAAGAGTTACGCGCAAGTTCGCGAACGCTGGTTCGAGGTTCGCCTGGATATCAACGGACAAGTCACGATCTGCGACCCTCACGACTCAACCCGTAGCGGCCCGCTGCTAACGGGTCTGAAAGGTCTGTGGTACATCGACACGCGCCTGCGCTTGCGTGGTGGCGGACGCAAAAGCCGGATTCAGCAGTTCAGGCATGCCAACGAACTTCGCAAACAGGAACTGGAAAGCGAATTGCGAGCGTTCAAGGAGCGCGAAAAAACCCTCAAGACCGAACTGATGACTGCATTCGATGAGAAGTTCAAGGCCACCGAGAAAACTCGCGAAGCCACTTCTTATGCATACGCGTTAAAACTCGAAGAAGCGATTGGTGAATACCAGAAAGCTTTGGAACATATTCGCGATTGGCGTACCAAAGGAGGCTCGGTCGGTTACGTCTACGACACGGTACGCCTGACCACCGAACTGCATAAAAATATTGATCAGTGGTACCTCATGAAGGTGCACGCCTACATCAGGATCACTGAGCCGCTGCGAAACGGCCGCCCCCAGGATCCTCCGACACTGCACCGGGATTATGTTGCGACCATCACTCAGGCCATCGAACTCGGGCAGCAGTTGGGGGATAAACTGAGCCTTGCCGAGACTTCGCTGGAGCACCTGAAACCCCTCGGCAAAGCAGGCGTTACCAATGCGGCGAAACTGCGAGCCATGCTGCCTCAGTCCACCGTTCTGGATTTCAAAGCCAACGAGATTGGCATGTCTCATGAGCCCTGCATGGTAGAAACCAACGAGCCCTCAATGAATCAGGCGCGTTACCAAGTGGGCCGCATTATTACTGACGCGGCTGATGCCGCTCATGATCTGACAGCGCTGATCAAGACGAAAACAGCGACGCTCGAAACGGCGGACACGCTGGAACAAATAAGCCGATTCGTCGATACCTTCAACAATGCCGACCAGCGTTTGCAGGAGGTAGTCGAAAATTACCCGCAACACGTCAAACGCCCCCGAGTGATGCACCTGCGGACACTGATCGAAGAGTTTCGCCAACTGGCCCAGGCCAGGATCGATTCCCTGTTGCTGAATGATCCCACGCTGAGGCAACAGGAAGCGGCCACGTCTGAACAACCCGGCCCTTCACGCGCAATGGTGAAAGTTTACAAAACCCGCCCGCGCGAATCAGCGCCCGACAAGCCAGAGAAAAGCACTGCAGATCCGATTAACAAGATCGTGCCCGACTCACGCCCGGCATTGAGCCCGGCTCGCAGCGATATCGATATCATCAGCGACGCACTGGAACTCAATCTCGATTGCTCCAACTTCCTCAAAAATTCCCGCAAAGACGCTCAACGTCCTTCACGGATCCCCGCCGATATGCAAGAGATCCACGAACAGTACGCGCGGAAACTGGAGCAAAGCGCAACAGACGTCGAACAAGCCTTGAGCAACTTGCGTGCGGCAAAAAAAAGCTTTCCCCCTATTGCCAGTCTGAGTACCGAAATGCGTGAAGCGGCCACGCGGGTCAGGCGCGAAGGCGTGGACATCCGCGCGAGCATGTACAAACTGCGCAAACCGACTCAAACCAACTTCAAATGGATGCACGAGAATGCTCAACTCAGCCTCGCTCGCGACGAGCGTGGACGTATCCCGACGAAACAGTTCGGCGATTATTTTCAGGAGTTCCGGATTCTCGACAAGGCAAACAACGACCAACCCCTGTGGGTCGCGCACTTTCACTACAAAACCCTGAAAACCCCGGCGGATCAACCGACCACCGCCCACCTGAAAGTCGCCGACAGTTACCTTGCGACCCTTACACCGGATCAGCAAAAAACCTTGAACGCTTTCGAGCCGATCAATGGCGTGTTGCGCAAGTTGAGCGATCCAGACCTGCGCAAATTGTTTCTTGATCTGCCCATACCGGAGAAACCAGTGGCCGGTGCTTCCGGGAAAAACTGATTTCAGTCGCGCCAGGCTTTCTTCAATCGCCCGAGCGCAGCGCTGATCGCTGCCTCGGGCACGGCGGCAAAACCCAGCACCAGGCCGGCGCGTTGATCCGCCGGCAAGGTTGAATCCGGCAGCCAATAACTGCTTAAACCGTTGATCTCGACATCGGCGCTGGCGGCCAGACCGATCAACTGTTGCTCGCGGGCCAGTGTGTCCACGGGAATGGTCAAATGCAGACCGGCCGCCACACTCGGCAGGCTGCCGACGCCGGGAATATCACTCGGCCAACCGGCCAACAAGGTGTTGCGCCGGCTCAATGCTGCACGGCGCATCCGCCGAATGTGTCGCTGAAAATGCCCGGCCGCCATGAACTCGGCCATCACCGCTTGGGTGCTCACTTCCGAGTGGCGCACGTCCACCGCGCGGCGCTGGGAAAAGGCGTCCACCAGCGCTGGCGGCAACACCAGATAACCCAGGCGCAGCGCCGGGAATGCGACTTTGCCGAAGGTGCCGACGTACAACACGCGGCCCTGCCGATCGAGCGCCGCCAATGGCGCCAGCGGTGCGCCGGTGTAACGGTACTCGCCGTCGTAATCGTCCTCGACGATCCAGCCTTGCGTGCGCTCGGCCCACGCCAGCAATTCCAGACGTCGCGCCAGACTCATCACCACGCCGGTCGGGTATTGATGAGACGGCGTCACGTAGGCGACGCGACAATCCGTTGCCGCTGCCAACGCCGCGCAATCAATGCCCTCCTCGTCCACCGCAATACCGCGCAATCGCGCACCCGCAACGGCGAACGCGTGACCAGCGGCGCGATACCCCGGATTTTCAATTCCAACCCCATCGCCCGGCTCCACCAGCAACTGTGCACAAAGGCTAATGCCCTGCTGCGCGCCACTGGTGATCACAATTTGCTCAGCGCTGCACTGCATGCCGCGCGAACTGCGCAGATAGGCGGCGATCATCGCGCGCAAACGCGCATCACCGGCCGGGTCGCCGTAACACAGCTGCTGCAAATCCGGCTTGCGCCAGAAAGCCGCGTTCAGCTTGGCCCAGACCTCAAAAGGGAACAGATCGAAGGCCGGCACACCGACGCGAAAAGCACGCGGTGGACCACTCGGCGGCTTGGCCAAATGGTTGTTTTCGATGCGTGAAAAACTATCGCTGTGGATAACTTTACTGGATGGAATCACAGGTAAATCCAGCCAATTTGTGGATAAGTCTGTGGATAAGCCTGTTGAAAACCCTGTGGATACTTTTGTGGATAGTTTTTTCGCTGAGGGCGGTGGTGCCGACAATTGCGCGACGTAAGTGCCGTCTCCGACCCGCCCTTCGATAAACCCTTCGGCATACAACTGATCGTAGGCGCGCACCACGCTGTTACGCGAAATCGCCAACGCCGCCGCCAGATCGCGACTGGCCGGCAGCCGCGTGCCACTGGCCAAGCGGCCATCGAGTACGCGCAGACGCAATGCCTGATAGAGCTGGCGGCTCAGGCCCTGCCGGCGATCAAGCTCGATACCGGCGGGATTGAAGGGCATGGACAGCGTTAACGAATCAGGCATGGTAATGGACCTATGAAATTGGTCATCAATGGCTCTTACAACGGACCAATAGCCTGCCTAGGATGCAGGCATTCGCCAAGGAAAATCTGTCCATGTACACGCCGCGCGCCTTTGCCATCGAAGAACTGTCCCAACTGCACGAACTGATCCTCGCCACCCGCCTCGCCATTCTGGTGACTCATGGCGAAAACGGCCTGCAAGCCAGCCATGTGCCGGTACTGCTGCATTGTGAACAAGGCGAGTACGGCACGCTGTACGGGCACCTGGCCCGCGCCAATCCACAATGGAAAGACCTGCGCGACGGCGCCGAAGCCATGCTGATTTTTGCCGGCCCCGACGCCTACGTCAGCCCGGGCTTTTACCCAAGCAAGGCCGAGCACGGCAAAGTCGTGCCGACCTGGAACTACATCGCCGTGCACGCCTATGGCCACGCCGAAACCTTCAGCGATGGCGGACGCCTGCTCGACATCGTCAGCACCCTCACCGACCGTCATGAAGCCGGCCGCGCCCAGCCATGGTCCGTCGCCGATGCGCCCGCTGACTACATCGACGGCATGCTCAAGGCGATTGTCGGTTTTGCCATTCCCATCGACCGTCTCGAGGGCAAGCGCAAGCTCAGTCAGAACCGCAGCGCCGAAGACATTGCCGGCGTGCGCGCAGGCCTGGCCGCCAGCCCCGAAGTCAACGATCAAACCCTCGCCCAATTGATGCGCTAAGGAAATCACCATGAGTCAGATCGACATTCGCCAGGTCAGCGCCGCCGACCGCGCCGCGTGGCTGCCGTTGTGGCAGGCCTACCTGCGCTTCTACAACACCGAACTGCCGGACGCCGTCACCGACAGCACATGGCAGCGTTTCCTCGATCCGAGCGAACCGACCCACGCAGCGTTGGCCTGGGCCGATGGCAAAGCGGTGGGCATGGTGCATTACATCTATCATCGCTCGAACTGGAGCATCGAAAATTCCTGCTACCTGCAGGATTTGCTGGTGACCGAGGAAACACGCGGCACCGGCGTCGGCCGCCTGCTGATCGAACACGTTTACGCCACCGCCAAGGCTGACGGTTGCTGCAAAGTGCACTGGCTGACCCACGAATCCAACGCCACCGCGATCCAGCTCTACGAGCGCATCGCCGAGCGCCCGGGCTTCATCCAGTTTCGCAAAGCCATTTAAGGAGAGGCACCCATGATCATTTCACCGGCTGACTGGAAAGGCGTCCCCGCCCCTACCGCCACATTGCTTGAAGGGCGTTTTATTCGCCTCGAACGCCTCGACCCGGCGCGCCATGGCGAACAACTGTTCGCCGCCCTCGAAGGCCCCGGCGCCGACCCGAAACTCTGGGATTATTTGCCCTACGGCCCGTTCCCGGAACGCAGCGTTTTCGACGCCTGGCTGAACAACCATGCCGCCGCCAGCGACCCGTATTTCTTCGCGGTCATCGACCGTGCGAACAACCAGGTGCAAGGCATCCTCAGCCTGATGTCGATCGTCCCGGCGCAGGGCCGCATCGAGATCGGCCACGTCACCTTCGGCGCGCCAATGCAGCGCTCGCCGAAAAGCACCGAGGCGGTATACCTGCTGGCCAAACATTCCTTCGACCTCGGCTACCGCCGCCTCGAATGGAAATGCAACAACGGCAACGCCCGCTCCAAATACGCCGCCGAACGCCTGGGCTTCAGCTTCGAGGGCGTGTTCCGCCAGCACATGGTGGTCAAAGGCCAGAACCGCGACACCGCGTGGTACTCGATTGTGGATTCGGAATGGCCGGCGATTGGCGCCGGGTTCGAGCGTTGGTTGAGCGATGAAAACCAGACGCCGGATGGACAGCTGAAAGGCTTGGTTGAGTGCCGTAGCTGAGGCACAAAGCAAAAGATCGCAGCCTGCGGCAGCTCCTACATTGATCCGTGTAGGAGCTGCCGCAGGCTGCGATCTTTTGATCTTTAAACCACGTCCCTACGGATGCGCACCACGCCCATTTTCAAACCAAACGGACGAAACACAGCATTCAACGACTTCAATGTCTGATTGCCCTCGCCGTGCTCGATATGCACCAACGTACGAACCGAGATTTTGCACATCTTCGCAAACTGGGCTTGATGCAGACCGGTCACTTCCACGCGCAAACGGCGAACGGCTTCGCTGATTTCCATTGTCCCTTGGGCCATTGCCTCTTGAATGCTTTCGATGAGCACCGTGCGCTCCGCAACCGTCATGCTCATTTCAAATCCCACTCTTTCAAGCGTTGCTCCAGATTTTTCAGGTGGATGCCAGGATGGTTCATCGTTCTGTCCGGTAAACCGCTGGCTGTCAAAATGTCGGGGAGCGCGGCAAGGCGTTGTGCATCTTCGCGCAAGCGTTCGAAAGGAGCCAAAGCATCCGATAACCCTGCCAAAGGGTCATTCGGATCAGCGATATCAGCCAATGCGCGGCAAACGCCCCGCCAATCGACATCTCCCGCCCTCTCCAGATCTTTCGGCCATTTGGTTGTCCGGGTCACACCCTCGTCATCCATAACCATGGGGGCCAAGTCATAGATCGGCGCCAGACGAAACGAGTTTTCCTGCCGGATGATCGCGGTGTTGCGACCATGGTTATCCGAGTTGCCAAGGATTTTGTTGATCAGATCCCGACGTAAGTAGTCCGACACAAGCGCCGGGATCTGGGTGGCCTGCCCCGCTTTGCGCCAAAGCCCGGCAAGCATGCGGATCACGTCCAGATGGTTCATCGCACTTCCCGGCGTTGTCACCTCGGCCAGCGAGTAAATCGACTCGACAGCAAAACGCCTTACCTCACCGTTCGATACTTCGCGATCAAAGCGATGCATCCACAAACTTGGCTTATTAGCTTCTTCCAATGCCAAGCCTTCTGCCGCGACCGTATCGATGCCGAGTGTCTGAAGCGCCTTGTAGTAATGGAATTCACTTCGAAGGATGTCTTGATCGGTTTGACCGCCTCTGTTTCTGGCAAATTTCACGAACCAATGCTGCTTGGCATCTTCGTCGGCCAACACTGCGTCGGGGAACAAGAGCCCTTCCCTGTTCTCGGTCAACAATAGCTTCGGTGCTTCACCACCCGCCCCGGTAGCGCCACCAATCGCCGCGCCAAGTTCGTAGGCGTACTCAAGAAAACGGCTGTCACGGTGGATGACATCCTCACGCTTGAATCCGATTGGCTGACGCTCATCGACAGCCTCGGCCGACTCTTTTATCCGCATGTTACCGATGGGGGCAGGCGTACTCCGACCCAGCAGATATAAATCGGCACTGATGTCCGCTGGCTTGTCTTGTCCAAGACGTGCAAGCAGAAACCGCTTTGCCGCTCCTGCGGGGGCAATGTCGTGTACAAATGCAGGAGTTTTCGAACGCCGGCCTTCCCAATCCAACGGGTACAGCGCACTCACGGCTTTGGAAAATGGTGAATTTATAGCTTCAATGTTGTCGGCCAGGTACGGAGTTTCGTAGCCAAAACTACAGCGACTTTCGAAGCCTTTTTCAGGGTCATCGAAACTCAAAACCATGGCGTCTTGCCATTTTCCGGCCGTGAAAATCTGTAATGTCAGGTTGTACATGCGTTTCCACCTGCATTTAAATGCACTTCAACAAAGATCATTTCGACAATAGATGCAATATAGTGCATTTCATGAAGATAAAGAGCGCTTAAATCTGCAACAAAATGCAGATTTGTCTCAATCAACTGAGTCAGATTGCAAAACAATGCAGATCACCCACCGACATCATTCTGTAAAAACCCTTCGCTATACAGGACGGCCCGCTTATAACAAAAAGGCCTTCCACCCATGTCCCTCCCGCCGCAGCGTCTCTCCCTCGCCATCACTTTGCTGATTTCCGCCACGGCGGCCCACGGCAAAACCATTCAGATCGACACCGCCACCACCGCCGCGCAAACCTTGGGCGGGAATGACACGTTGACGATTTCAGCGCCGGGCAGCATCACCAATAGCGGCAAGACCGTCAGCCTGAAAGACAAGACCAGCGGCACCGGTGTGGTGATCGATAACGCCGGCAAAATCGTTTCCACCGGTGGCCGCGCGATTGATAGCAGTGGCGACGAAAGTAAGGCGCGCGACTACGCGATCTATAACCGCAGCGGCGGGCAGATTCTTGGTGCCAACGACGCTGTGCGCATCGACAGCAACTTCGTCAGCGGCAGTCTGTTGATCGACAACAGTGGCGTGATTCGCTCTAGCACCGGCCAAGGTCTGGATCTCGATGCGCTGCGCAGCGACGGGGTGAAAACCACCATCATCAATCGCGCGGGCGGGCTGATTCGCAGCGACGCCAGCGACGGCATGAAGACCGGCGCCAACGCCACGATCACTAACTACGGCGAGATTTCTACCGGCGATTCGCACAACGCCGACGAGAAGTTCGACGGCATCGATATCGACTCGGCCAGCGGCGTCAGCGTGACCAACTACGGAGTGATTTCCGGTGGTCGTCACGGCATCACCACCGACCTCGGCGCGACGTTGGTTAACTATGGACAGATCACCGGGCGCAACGGCTCCGGGTTCGGTTCCGACGGTGACGGCACGGTGATCAACCACGGCACCATCACTGGCGCCTACTCCGGTTTGCAAGCGAACGGTGACGGCGACGGCGTGGACATCGACAACATCGCCCACATCGAAAACTACGGCACCATTCAAGGCGTCGGCGCGGGCGGCGTGGACAAGGGTGGTTTCGCCAATGGCAGCGAGGGGATTGCGCTGGGTGGCGGTTATATTCTCAACGCAAAAAACGCACTGATCAGCGGCGCCGACAGCGCGATTCTGGTCGACGACGGCAGCGGCAATTCAGGGCTGGCAGCGACCACGCTGGAGAACTTCGGCACCATTCAGGGCCTCAACGGTTTCGGCGTGAAATTCGTCGGCGAGTTCGATGACAACGTGGTCAACGGCGGCACCATCAGCGGCAGCAATGGCCTGGCGCTGGATCTCGGTGGCGGCAACGACAGCCTGACCTTGCGCAACGGCAGCCGCTTTGGCGGCGTGGTCCATGGCGGCAGCGGTGATGACCAAGTGGTGATGGACGACGCCGCGGGCGGCAGCTTCGGCGACAGTCGCAACTTCGAATGGCTGGAAGTCAAACAAGGCGCGTGGACGCTGACCGGCAACGGCGATTTCAGCGACGGTGGCGCGGTGCGCAATGGCGCGACGTTGATCAACCAGGGCAGCATCGCTGGCGACCTGACCGTCGATGCGGGCGGCGTGTATGCCGGCGGCGGCTCGGTGGGCAGCCTCGACGTCAACGGTACCTTGCGCACCGACACCAGCCTCGGTCGCACAACCGTCGTGCATGATTTGAATATGGGCAGCGGCTCGACCCTCGCCTACGGCGTTAACGCCGACGGCAGCAGCGCCCCGGTGCAAGTCGGCGGCACCGCCAACCTTAACGGCGCGACGCTGGCGGTTAATCCGGTCCCCGGCACGTATCCGTGGCAAAGCCAGTACACCGTGTTGCAGGCCGGGCAAGTCAACGGCACCTTCGGCAGCGTCACCAGCGACTACGCGTTCCTCACGCCGACCCTCGCCTACACGCCGACGCAGGTTGATCTGAGTTACAACCGCAACGACGTCGCGTTCAACGAGTTCGCCAGCACCGACAACGGCCGCAACGCCGCCAACAGCATCGCTTCGATGGGCAGCAACAACGCGCTGTACAACGCGCTGCTGAATACCTCGCAAAGCACGGCGGGCGCCGCAATCGAACAACTGGCCGGTTCAAGCAATGCCAACCTGACCAGCGCCACCCTCGCCGCCAGCAGTCAGGTCGGCAACAGCATGCTCTCGGCGATGCAACAAATCGGCGGCAGCCCGGGCCTGGCCGTTGGCCTCGATCAGCGCGATACACCGGTGCTGGCGGCGAACGGCGTGCCTTCCGAGGCGCGCAATCTGAATGACCCGAACGCCCGTGGCCGTCTGTGGCTGCAAGGCATCGGCGGCTACGGCAAGCTCGACGGCGAACATGGCAGCAGCGGTCTGGAACAACGCACCAAGGGCAGCGTGCTCGGCGCCGACTGGTCGTTGAACTCGGCGTGGCGCGTGGGTGTGCTCGGCGGTTATTCGAAAACCGATCTCGACGCCAGCGGTGTCGACGGCAACGTCGAGAGCTGGCACGCCGGCGTTTATGCGCTGCATCAGAATGGCCCGATTTCAGTGCGTCTCGGCGCGGCGTACAGCGGCCATCAGGGGGACAGTAAACGCACCGTCGCCTTCAACGGTTTCAGCGATCGCCCGAAAGGCGATTACGACGCCGACAGTCAGCAAGCCTTCGCCGAACTCGGCTACGCCATGGGCAGCGGTCGACTCAACGCCGAACCCTTCGCCAGCCTCGGCTACCAGCGCTACCACCGCGATAGCTATCAGGAAAAGGGTGGTGCCGCCGCGCTGCAAGTCGACAGCGAAACCCAGGACAACTTCAGCAGCACCTTCGGCTTGCGTCTGGCCCACCTGAATACGTTGGATAACGGTATGAGCCTGACGCCGCGCATGACGGCTGGTTGGAAGCATACCTATGGCGATGTGAGCAATTCGACGCGTCAGGCTTTCGTCACCGGTGGCACCGCGTTCAGTGTCGATGGCAGCTCGCTGGATCGTGACAGCCTGGTGCTGGAAGCGGGTCTGGATGTCGGCATCTCGGCGCGGCATACGCTGGGTGTCGGGTACAGCGGCGAGATCGGCAGCAACAGCCGCAATCACGGGCTGATCGGGCAATGGCAGATGAGTTTCTGAGAGTGCCAGCGGGTTACATCTGTAAACATTGTAGGAAAACACGTCGGTATGGCTGGGTAAAACCGGCCGTTTCCTCAGCCTCGGCGATTTTCCACAGAGGAAACTGAAGGAAGCCGCAAGCCTGTGGGAAGCAGCTGACATCGGCCCCACAGGCCTTCAACTTAGAGTTTGGTCTCCAGTCAAAAGAGGCCTTACTTGATGCCCGTTCAACACTTTTACCAACCGAAAAAATTGGCGCTGGCCATCACCCTCGCGGTGAGCTGCGCTCAATTCACACAGGCCGAAGAAGTGCCTGCAAACGTGCCAACCGCTGGCGCGCTGACGGCGCTACTCGACACCTTCATCAACGACCCCGATACCGTTAAAACACCGATCGACAAGAAGGGTTATGCCGAGCCTTTTGGTGAGCGCAGTGATCTGCTCATCGTCACCGGTAAAGGCAGCTTTGCAGGCCCGGTGAATGGCGCCGGCGGTGTGAATGTCCTGCAACTTGATGCGGCCAAGGGTTCGCTGGGTGACACGCGGAACTTCCATGGCCTTGAGGTCAAACAAGGTGTCTGGACTCGAGTCAAAAATACGCCCTCGGACTTCACCGCAGGAGTTGTGGTGCGCCCTGAAGCTACCTTCACCAATGAAGGTGCGATTGCTGGACATGCCGTGGTCGAAGGCACGCTGATCAATAAAGGCGGGATCGAGGAAGGCGCTTTTGTAGCGGCCGGCGGTAACCTCAACAACCGAGGAATCATTGGCGGCGCCGTCCACATCTATGAAAAGGGTCAATTCGCCGGTGAAGGCGCAACTGGCACATTGAATGTTCATGGACTGCTGAAGGTTAATCAGGCGCTCGGCGCACCTTCCGTGAATGGCGATTTGAACCTGAAGCCCAGTGCGACGTTGGCTTACGAGGTTAAAGCGAAAGGAGTTAGCAAGACCATCGTGGTCGCCGGGACGGCCGATCTGGGGAATTCGACGTTGCAACTCACAACGGCGGGCGACTACCCGAAAAGCAGTCAGCACACGGTTCTGACAGCGGGAAAAGTCGTTGGGGAATTTGGCCGTATTGAAAACGATCTGGCGTTCATGACACCAACGCTGAAATACGACGAGAAACAGGTCGGGCTGACGTTTAGCCGAAATGCAGAGAAGGTTGAAAACGCCGCCTCATCGGAAAATTCTGGCGAAATTGGTAAACAAATCGATCAGATGCTTGATGCTTCCACCACTCCGGTCGCGCCGCCAGAAGTAGTGCCGGTGGTGGCTGAGACGACGGGAGCGCAGGTGGAAACGCCAGTAATCGAAACGGCGATTTCGGAGTCTTCTGCTCCAGCGATAGCGACGGTTTCTGAGGTGGTTACGGAGCCAGCGGACACTGCTGTTTCGGTTGTTTCTGGTGAGGCCGCCGCTTCAATCGGAAATGTCGTCTCCGCCGAGGCGGTTACTTCGGCTGTAACGGCTGATCCCGTTGATACTTCCCCGACAGCTGAAACACCTGTTGCCGTTGCGGTTACCATGCCAGCTGAAAATGCGGCCTCTGTCCTGGCTTCCGCGTCGGCCGCGACTCAAGCTGTTCCTGCGGCGACTGCAACGACTGCAACGACTGCAACGACTGCACCAACTGCACCAACTGCAAGCGTCGTCCCGGCCAGTGTTTCTGCACCGATCGCACCTGCGAACCGAGCCCTCGTCGCCCTGCTCGGCAGCAACAGAACCACCGCTGCTTTGGCGCTCGATCAACTCGCTGCCGGCAGCAACGCCAACCTTGCCAAAGCCACACTCAGCGCCGTTTCACCGGTCAGCGACAGCATGCTGTCGGCCATGCGCCAATTAGACGGTGACTCGACTTCGAGCAGCGCCAGTAACGGCAACGGTCGAGTCTGGGTTCAGGCATTGGGCAATGGCGGAAAAATCGATCGCGACACCGACAGCACCCTGAAACACTCCACCCAAGGTCTCGTCGCAGGTGCTGACTGGCGTCTCGATGAGCAATGGCATGTCGGGATCATCGGCGGTAACTCGCAGACCAAACTCGATGCGCGCCATGCCGATGGCGATCTCGACAGCTGGCATGTCGGTGCCTACGCGGTGCGTCAGGACGGCCCGCTGGCACTGCGCCTTGGCGCCACCTATGCCAGTCACGACGGCAGCAGCAAACGTCGGGTCGCGTTCAACGGTTTTAGCGATCGCCTCAAAGGCAGCTACGACGCGAGCACCCAGCAAGCCTTTGCCGAACTGGGTTACGACTTCGGCCAAGGCGATTTCACGCTTGAGCCCTTCGCCAATCTCGGTTACCAGCGCTACCAGCGTGACAGTTACAGCGAAAAAGGTGGCGACGCGGCGTTGAAGGTTCACGGTCAGTCGCAGAAAAACCTGAGCAGCACCTTTGGTCTACGCGTGGCAAAAACCAACAACCTCGACAACGGCATGCAACTGACGCCACGTCTGAGTGCGGGTTGGAAACATACCTACGGCGAACTCGACATGCACACGCGCCAGCAGTTGCTGAACGGCGGGATCGGCTTTGAAATCGCTGGGGCGCAACTGGATCGCAACAGTTTGTCGCTGGATGCCGGCCTCGATCTGGCGCTATCAGCCAGTCACACGTTGGGCATGGGCGTCACCGGCGACATCGCCTCCGACAGCCGCAACACCGGCTTGATGGGCCAATGGCGCATGGCGTTCTAACGACCTGATGGGCTGTTGTGGGGGCGGGCTTGCCAGCGAAGAGGGAATGTCAGCCAGTTTTTGCTGCAACTGACACACCGCTTTCGCGAGCAAGCTCTGCTCCTACAAGGTTCTGCGCCACCCGCAAATCCCCCTGTAGGAGCTGCCGCAGGCTGCGATCTTTTGATCTTGCCCTTAAAAAACAACATCAAAAGATCGCAGCCTCCCACAGGGTTCTGCGCCACCCACAAATCCCCTGTAGGAGCTGCCGCAGGCTGCGATCTTTTGATCTTGCCCTTAAAAAACAACATCAAAAGATCGCAGCCTCCCACAGGGTTCTGCGCCACCCACAAATCCCCTGTAGGAGCTGCCGCAGGCTGCGATCTTTTGATCTTGCCCTTAAACAACAAAATCAAAAGATCGCAGCCTGCGGCAGCTCCTACAGAGAAAAAAAGCAAAAAAAAGGGGAGCACATGCCCCCCCGAGGTTTAAAGCGTTGGATCGCGGCGGTTATCTCAGCCTTCGATCTCGATCAGGATTTCGCCCGGATTGACCCGATCACCCTTGACCACATGAATCGCGGTGACCTTGCCGGCAATCGCTGCCTGGACTTCGGTTTCCATCTTCATCGCTTCGGTGATCAGCACAGCCTGGCCAGCCTTGACGGTGTCGCCTTCCTTGACCAGCACATCGACGATGTTGCCCGGCATGGTGGTGCTGACGTGGCCCGGTGCCGAAGCTTGCTTGCGCTTGCTGCTGCCACCGCCGACGAATTCGTTGAGCGGTTCGAACACCACTTCTTCCGGCATGCCGTCGATGGACAGGTAGAAGTGACGTTTGCCTTCGGCCTTCACACCGACACCGGTGATGTCGACGCGGTAGGTTTCGCCGTGGACGTCGATGACGAACTCGGTCGGTACGCCTTCGCCGCCCGCTTTTGTCACACCGCCCGCTTCAGGAATCGGCAGCAGCACTTCCGGGGTCAGGGTGCCGGCGGCACGCTCTTCGAGGAACTTGCGGCCGATGTCCGGGAACATGGCGAAGGTCAGCACGTCTTCTTCCGACTTGGCCAGTGCACCGATATCGGCACGCAGCTTGGTCATTTCCGGCTTGAGCAGATCGGCCGGACGCACGTCGATGACTTCTTCGCTGCCGATCGCCTGACGACGCAGCTTCTCGTTGACCACGCCCGGCGCCTTGCCATAGCCGCCTTGCAAGTAGAGCTTCACTTCGTTGGTGATGGTCTTGTAGCGCTCGCCGGCCAGCACGTTGAAAAACGCTTGGGTGCCGACGATCTGCGAGGTCGGGGTCACCAGCGGCGGAAAGCCGAGGTCTTCACGCACACGCGGGATTTCCGCGAGGACTTCGCCCATGCGGTTGAGGGCGCCCTGCTCTTTCAACTGGTTCGCGAGGTTGGAGATCATCCCGCCCGGCACCTGGTTGACTTGCACGCGGGTGTCGACGGCGGTGAATTCGCTTTCAAACTGGTGGTACTTCTTGCGCACGGCGTAGAAGTACAGACCGATCTCTTGCAGCAGTTCGAGGTTCAGGCCGGTGTCGAACTCGGTGCCCTTGAGCGCAGCGACCATCGACTCGGTGCCCGGGTGGCTGGTGCCCGAAGCGAAGCTGGAGATCGCGGTGTCGATGTGGTCGGCGCCGTTTTCGATTGCCTTGAGCTGGCACATGGTCGCCAGACCGGCCGTGTCGTGCGAGTGGATGAACACCGGCAGCGACTGCTCGGCTTTCAGTGCGCGAACCAGTTCGCCTGTGGCGTACGGGGTCAGCAGACCGGCCATGTCCTTGATCGCCACCGAGTCGCAACCCATGGCTTCCATCTGCTTGGCCTGGGTGACGAACGCGTCGATGGTGTGCACCGGGCTGGTGGTGTAAGCGATGGTGCCTTGGGCATGTTTGCCGGCCGCTTTCACCGCTTCGATGGCCACGCGCAGGTTACGCACGTCGTTCATCGCGTCGAAGATGCGGAACACGTCGATGCCATTGACGGCAGCTTTGGCGACGAAGGCTTTGACCACGTCGTCGCTGTAGTGACGGTAGCCCAACAGGTTCTGGCCGCGCAGGAGCATTTGCAGGCGCGTGTTAGGCAGTGCCGCGCGCAGTTGGCGCAGACGCTCCCACGGGTCTTCTTTCAGAAAGCGGACGCAGGCGTCGAACGTCGCGCCGCCCCAGCACTCCAGCGACCAGTAGCCGACTTTGTCGAGCTTGTCGCAGATCGGCAGCATGTCTTCGGTGCGCATGCGGGTGGCGAGCAGCGATTGGTGAGCGTCGCGCAGGATGGTGTCGGTAACGAAGATCTTCTTAGTCATTGGTATCTCCTCATAGCGGCAAGCTTCAAGCTAAAAGCTGCAAGAAAAAGCCAATCTGCTTTTACTTGCCGCTTGCAGCTAAAAGCTCGCAGCTGTTTCATTCATAGGCCTGCGTGGGCGGCGATGGCGGCGGCGATGGCCAGGGCCAGCTCTTCGGGTTTGCGCTTGATCGAGTAGTTGGTCAGTTCAGGGTGGCTTTCAACGAAGCTGGTATTGAACTGGCCGCTACGGAATTCCGGGTTGCGCAGGATTTCCTGGTAGTACGCGGCGGTGGTCTTCACGCCTTGCAGACGCATGTCGTCCAGCGCACGCAGGCCACGATCCATCGCCTCTTCCCAGGTCAGTGCCCAGACCACCAGTTTCAGGCACATCGAGTCGTAGAACGGCGGGATGGTGTAGCCGGTGTAGATCGCTGTGTCGGTGCGCACGCCCGGGCCACCGGGGGCGTAGTAACGGGTGATCTTGCCGAAGCTCGGCAGAAAGTTGTTTTTCGGGTCTTCGGCGTTGATACGGAACTGCAACGCGAAACCACGGTGCTGAATGTCTTCCTGCTTCACCGACAGCGGCAGGCCGGAAGCGATGCGAATCTGTTCGCGGACGATGTCGATCCCGGTGATTTCTTCGGTGATGGTGTGTTCCACCTGCACCCGGGTGTTCATCTCCATGAAGTACACCTCGCCCTCGGCGAGCAGGAACTCCACGGTGCCGGCGTTCTCGTAACCCACTGCCTTGGCCGCACGCACCGACAGGTCGCCGATGTAGGCGCGCTGCTCCGGGGTCAGTTGCGGGCTCGGGGCGATTTCGATGAGCTTCTGGTTGCGACGCTGGATCGAGCAGTCACGCTCGAACAGGTGCACGACGTTACCGAAGCTGTCGCCGAGGATCTGCGCTTCGATGTGCTTGGGATTGACGATGCATTTTTCCAGGAACACTTCGGCAGAACCGAACGCCTTGGTCGCTTCGGAAATCACCCGAGGGAAATTCTGTTCGAGTTCTTCACGGCTGTTGCAGCGACGGATACCACGGCCGCCACCACCGGAGGTGGCCTTGAGCATCACCGGATAACCGATGCGGTCGCCCTCGACCAAAGCTTCTTCGATGTCGGCGACGTTGCCTTCAGTGCCCGGCGTGACCGGTACGCCGGCCTTGATCATGCTGCGGCGCGCTTCGGTCTTGTCGCCCATGCGGCGAATGACTTCTGCCGACGGGCCAATGAACTTGATCCCGCGTTCGGCACAGATATCAGCCAGTTCGGCGTTTTCCGAGAGGAAACCGTAGCCGGGATGCAGGGCATCGCAACCAGTTTCCACGGCGAGGTTCACCAGTTTGCGCGGGTTGAGATAACCGGCGAGTGGCTCGGCACCGATGCTGTGGGCCTCGTCCGCACGCTTCACATGCAGCGCATGGCGGTCGGCGTCGGAAAAAATCGCTACCGAGCGAATGCCCATTTCGGCGCAGGCTCGCACGATTCGTACGGCAATCTCACCACGGTTGGCGATCAGGATCTTTGTTATCACTTGGAGGTTCCCTTGAGCCGGTGGCACCACGACCTGCTAGACCCAGGTCGACGCGTGACCAAATGTTTCAATTTAGTCGCAGATCCACACTAGCGCTCATAAGGGATTAACAAAAATGAATAATAATTGGGTTAGCCATAAGTAAAGACTTATAGTTCGAACATCTATCCGCGTGCCGAGCCCGAATAAAATGCGTAAGTCCTTGATGCGTATGACATTGCGTCAGCTGCAGATCTTCAACGAGGTGTGTGATTTACGCTCTTATAGCCGCGCCGCGGATGAAATGTCGCTCACCCAACCGGCGGTCAGCTTGCAAATAAAGCAGCTGGAAGAGCTGATCGGCCAGCCATTATTCGATTATGTCGGCAAAAAACTCTACATGACCGAAGCCGCTGAAGCCCTTCAGCGCGCCAGCCGGGACATTTTCGGGCGTCTGGAAAATCTCGATATGCAGCTGTCGGACATGCAGGGTTCGCTGCAGGGTCAGCTGAAACTGGCGGTGGAATCCAGCGCCAAATATTTCGTCCCGCACCTGTTTGCCGCGTTCAAACGCCAGCACCCGGAAGTGAATCTGCAACTGACCGTGGTCAACCGTGGCCAGGTCATTCGCAGGCTGTCGGACAACCGTGACGATCTGGTGATCATGTCGATGGTGCCGCAGGACATGGGCCTGGAATTTTTGCCATTCCTCAACAACCCGATTGTTGCCGTGGCGCGCCCGGATCACCCGTTGGCGCACATGGGCCCGCTGCGTTTACAGGATCTGGAGCCTTACACGCTGCTGATCCGCGAGCCCGGCTCGGGTACGCGACTGGCGTGCGAAGAGTATTTCAAAGAGAAGCGCGTGCACTTCACTCAGACTCAGGAAGTGGCGTCGGCCGAAGCGCAGCGTGAATGTGTGCAAGCGGGTCTGGGCCTGGCGCTGTTGACGCGCCACGCCCTGAACCTGGAGCTGGCGACTGGCGGGCTCGTCGAGCTGCCGGTCGAGGAATTGCCGCTGCTGCGTAGCTGGTGCCTGGTGCAAGCGAAAGCCAAACGCTTGTCACCGGTGGCGCACGCCTTCCTGGCGTTTATCCGCAGCGAACGCGTGCAGATCAGCGCGCTGGTTGAGCGCTTCGACGGGAAGCTACGGGTGCCGCCTGCCAGTGAGTGATGTCGGGAAAGTCGCCGATTTCGGCTTGAAGCTGACGGAGTTCGAAGCGATCTTCGATAGCGCGGCGAAATTCCATGCGGCGCTGGTCTTCCTGCTGACGACGGGTTTTCGCGGCGCTGTTGCGTTCTTCGTAGGGCTGAGCCATTTCGAGTCTCCCAAGGCGATGACGGGAGTTTCACAATAGGCGTGGGGGATGACGGTTTGATGAAAGTTGCCGACTACAAAGCAAAAGATCGCAGCCTTCGGCAGCTCCTACATTGACCGTGTAGGAGCTGCCGAAGGCTGCGATCTTTTGATCTTAATCATCCAGAGCTTTGGCTGCCTTGGGCGACAAACGCAAACTACGCAAACTGCGCTTCACGCTCTTGAGGTGGTTAACCAGGCTCGGCCCACGCGCCATGGCCACGCCCATCGCCAACACATCAATCACCACCAAGTGCGCGATACGCGAGGTCAGCGGCGTATAGATCTCAGTGTCTTCATGCACATCGATCGCCAGATTCACCGTCGACAACTCGGCCAACGGCGTCTGGCTCGGGCACAAGGTAATCAACGACGCCCCGCTCTCACGCACCAGATTGGCGGTGATCAGCAAATCCTTGGAGCGCCCGGACTGGGAAATACAGATCGCCACATCGGTCGGCTTCAACGTCACCGCCGACATCGCCTGCATGTGCGGATCGGAATACGCCGCTGCGGTCAGCAACAACCGGAAGAACTTGTGCTGCGCATCCGCGGCCACTGCGCCCGACGCGCCAAAACCATAGAACTCGACGCGCTGCGCCTGCGACATCAGCGTCACCGCGCGCTGCAACTCAATCGGATCGAGCTTCTCGCGAACCTCCATCAACGTGTGCAACGTGGTGTCGAAAATCTTCAGGCTGTAATCGGCAACCGAGTCGTCTTCATGGATGGCGAACTGACCGAAGCTGGCACCGGCCGCAAGGCTCTGCGCTAACTTCAGTTTGAGATCCTGAAAACCGGAGCAACCGATGGCGCGACAGAAGCGCACGATGGTCGGCTCACTGATGCCGACGTTGTGGGCCAGGTCGGCCATGGAACTGTGCATCACGGCCGCAGGGTCAAGCAGCACGTGGTCGGCGACCTTGAGCTCCGACTTGCGTAACAGGTGACGTGACTGGGCGATGTGTTGCAGCAGATTCAAGGGGCTGGACTCTTCTTATGGGCAAGGATGTAGCACGCTTGTAGTTATACTACATGAATTGGCTTTTTGCCTGCTCAATGCGTAACTCCATGTCCCCATATCAGGCGCGATGGGGTGCATGTAGCCCTTAAAGCGGTTTTTCCTGTTCACGCAAAAGCCCGGCCAGACCGGCGGCCTCCACCGGACGACTGATCAGATAGCCCTGCACCTCATCGCAACGTTCGGCGCGTAAAAATTCCAGCTGATCCTGCCGTTCAACGCCCTCGGCGACCACTTTCAGCGACAGCCCGTGGGCCATAGCGATGATCGCACGGGTAATCGCCGCATCCTCACTGCCCTCGCCCAATCCGCGTATGAACGCCTGATCGATCTTCACGTAATCCACCGGAATACGCTTGAGATAACTCAATGACGAATAGCCTGTGCCGAAGTCGTCAATGGCCAGTTTCACGCCCAGATCGCGCAGCTGCTGGAAGGTCGCGATGATGTGTTCGACGCTGTCGAGCAACTGGCTTTCGGTCAGTTCCAGTTCGAGGTAGTGCGGCGCCAGACCGGTTTCCTCCAGCACCTGACGCACCAGACTGACCAGTTTGCCCTGACGCAATTGATGCACCGAGAGGTTCACCGAAACGCGGATCGGCTCCAGCCCTTGCCGCTGCCATTCGCACGCCTGCCAGCATGCCTGACGCAAGACGAATTCGCCGATCGGGCCGATCAATCCGGTTTCTTCGGCCAGCCCGATAAAATCCCCCGGCGGCACCCGGCCCATGGTCGGGTGATCCCAGCGCACCAGCGCTTCCGCCGCGTTCAAGCGCCCCGATTCGAGGCACAGCTTCGGCTGGTAAAACACTTTGAGCTGCTTGTCCTCGATGGCTTTGCGCAACTGGTTTTCCAGCTGCAAGCGCTCGAGGGTGCTGGCCTGCAGGCTCTCGGTGTAGAACTGGAAGTTGTTGCCGCCGAGGTGTTTGGCGTGTTGCATCGCCATGTTCGATTGACTGACCAGCGCAGCAATTTCCCGCGCGTTGTCCGGCAGCATGCTGATGCCCATCGAGGCGCTGACCACCAATTCATGCCCTTCAACCGTCAGCGGCAAACGCAGCTTGGCCGACAATCGCGTAGCGACCCGTGCCAGACTCGACAGGTTGCCGTAAGCATCGAACAGCACCGCAAATTCATCGCCGGACAAACGCGCAATGGTGTCGGCCTCCGGTAACGCGTTGACCAGCCGCCGCGCCATCTTCTGCAACAACTGGTCAGCGACTTCATGGCCGAGACTGTCGTTGAGCAATTTGAAGCGATCCAGATTGATGTGCAGCAACGCCAGACTGCGCCGACCCTGACGTGAACGCTGATGCGCTTCGTGCAGACGTTCACGGAAGAGCGAGCGATTGGCCAACCCGGTGAGTTCGTCGTAATGGGTCAGGTAACGCATGCGCTCTTCGGATTCGCGTCGCGCGGAGAGATCGGCGAAGAAGCCGACGATATGGCTGACATTACCGCGACTGTCGCGCACCGCATTCAATTGCAGCCACTGCGGATACAGCTCGCCGTTCTTGCGCGTCTCGACCAACTCACCCTGCCAACTGCCGTGCTGCTCCAGCGCGTGACGGATCGCCACGTAATGGCGGCGCGCATCGCGGCTGCACGGCAGTTCGACGACGTTGCGCCCGAGCATGTCGTCGATGTCGTAACCGGTGACACGACTGAACGCCTGATTGATCGCGATCAGCGCGTAGTTCGGGTCGAGAATGACGATGCCTTCGCTGGCCGCTTCAAAAACCGTCGCCGCCAGGCGTTGCTGTTCTTCGAGGCTTTTACTGACGCTGATGTCGCGGCGGGTGCCGACCATGCGGATTACGCGTCCGCTGTCACTGCGCTCCACCGCGCGGCCACGGTCTTCGATCCACACCCAATGACCGTCGCCGTGACGCACGCGGTACTCAATCTGATAATCCTCGGTGCGGCCCTTTAAATGCTCGGTCAGCGCGAGTTTGAGGTTGGGCACGTCTTCGGGGTGCAATCGCGGTTTGAGATCGCGCAGCAGCGCCGTGACGTATTCCGGGGCGAGGCCGAACAATTCCTGAATCTGCGTGTGATGGACTTCGTCGGTTTGCAGGTTCCAGTCCCATAGCCCCAGCTCACTGGCCTTCAACGCCAGCGCCAGCCGCGCTTCGCTTTTGCTCAGGGCCTGATTGGCGGCGTCCAGTTCGCGGCTGCGCTGGGCAACACGATCTTCAAGGGCAGCCTGGGCTTCGCGCAACTTGCCCTCGGCACAACGCCGGTGGTCGATCTCCTTGGCCAGTTCCTGATTGAGTTGCTCGCTACGGGATTGGGTCTGTTGCAGGTGTTCAATGAGGTGCTGATTCTGAAAGCGCCGCAGCAAGCCGCGATCGATCAGCCGATTGACCTGCCACGCCACCACACTCAGCGAGCCGAGCAAGATCAACCCGAGCCAGCCCCAACCGCGCGCCTGCTCGTCGCCGCCCCAAAACAGATAGCCGATCGCTGGCAACAGACACGGCAAGGTGAAGGACAAAAATGCGGGCAGACTCACCGCGTACGCGACACTGGCCGACAATGTCGCGGCGCCAATCAGGCCGAACACCCAGGCTTGCTGCATGAAGTTATCGGCGGGCACCAGAGCGATGCCGGCGCCGGCGAGCGTCAGGCCGGTCATCGTTGAGCCGAGCAGGAACATTCGCCGCCAGATCGGCTGCGCCTGTCGATTGGGAATGGCGGAATCGAACGCGGCCACTTGGATCACCCGCAGGGCAACCAGCGACAGCAACCACACCAGCCAAATACTGACCACGAAGTAGCGCTGCGGGCTCCAGAGCAAACCGGCGCAGACCAGACCATTAATCAACATGAACAGCGTGGGCAATAAAGAACCCTGATACAGCAGGCGCGTGCGCTCGACCGCCATCTCGGTGGCGTAGTGCTTGCGGATAACCCGGGGTTCCACAGAGGGGCCCGACAGTTCGGAGCTGAGGGTCATGGGCAACGTTCTTGTTCTTATAAGGAGGGCGTGCGCCCGAAACGTGGACGGAGCATACACAAGCCGATCAACTTGCCAAACCACGCCAGATCATAATTTGCGCAAAACTTTTCCCCCCTCAGGCACCGTTGAAACCCGCAGAGCCAAGCGGGCCAACGGCTGTCGCCGATGACCGACCGGTCGTCATTGGCAGCACTTTCATCGGCTAATGCAAAGCTCGGTTTGCCCGGGCCTGCGGCGCACCCTAGAATGCCCCGATGCGCGATGATCTCTCCCTTCTGCTGAACTCCCTCAACGATGCCCAACGCCAGGCTGTAGCAGCCTCCGTTGGCCGTCAGTTGGTCCTGGCCGGTGCTGGCTCCGGTAAAACCCGAGTGCTGGTGCACCGTATCGCCTGGTTGATCCAGGTCGAAAACGCCTCGCCCCACTCCATTCTGTCGGTGACCTTCACCAACAAGGCCGCTGCCGAGATGCGTCACCGCATCGAGCAGTTGCTGGGGATCAACCCGGCCGGCATGTGGGTCGGCACCTTCCACGGCCTGGCGCACCGCTTGTTGCGGGCGCACTGGCAGGAAGCGGGCTTGAGCCAGACGTTTCAGATTCTCGACAGCGACGACCAGCAACGGCTGGTCAAGCGGGTGATCCGCGAGCTGGGTCTCGACGAGCAACGCTGGCCGGCCCGTCAGGCGCAGTGGTTCATCAACGGCCAGAAAGACGAAGGTCTGCGGCCGCAACATATTCAGGCCAGCGGCGATTTGTACCTGGCGACCATGCGCAGCATTTACGAAGCCTACGAGGCGGCGTGCCTGCGCGCCGGTGTGATCGACTTCTCCGAATTGCTGCTGCGCGCCCTCGATTTGTGGCGCGATCACCCGGGCCTGTTGGCGCACTACCAAAAGCGCTTCCGCCATATTCTGGTGGACGAGTTCCAGGACACCAACGCCGTGCAGTACGCCTGGTTGCGCCTGCTCGGCAAGGGCGGCGACAGCCTGATGGTGGTCGGCGACGACGACCAGTCGATTTACGGCTGGCGCGGCGCGAAGATCGAGAACATTCATCAGTACTCGTCCGACTTCGCCGATTCGGTGACCATTCGTCTCGAGCAAAACTACCGCTCCACCGCCGGCATCCTCAAAGCTGCCAACGCCTTGATCGCCAACAACACCGGGCGCCTCGGCAAAGAGCTGTGGACGGACGGCGGCGATGGCGAGGCGATCAATCTATACGCCGCGTTCAACGAACATGATGAAGCGCGCTACGTTGTCGAAACCATCGAAAGCGCGCTGAAAACCGGTTTGGCCCGTAGCGATATCGCGATTCTCTATCGCTCCAACGCCCAATCGCGCGTTTTGGAAGAAGCTTTGCTGCGCGAGCGTATTCCGTATCGCATCTATGGCGGTCAGCGCTTCTTCGAGCGAGCGGAAATCAAGAACGCCATGGCGTACCTGCGTTTGCTCGAAGGTCGCGGTAACGACGCGGCGCTGGAACGGGTGATCAACGTTCCGGCCCGAGGCATCGGTGAGAAAACTGTCGAGGCGATTCGCGAGCACGCACGTCACAGCGATGTGTCGATGTGGGAAGCCATGCGCCTGCTGGTCGCTAATAAAGGCCTGACCGGTCGTGCGGCGGGAGCTTTGGGCGCGTTTATCGAGCTGATCGAGAACCTCGCCGCCAAGTGCGCCGAGATGCCGCTGCACTTGATGACGCAAACCGTCATCGAGCAATCCGGCCTGATCGCTTATCACGAAGCGGAAAAAGGCGAGAAAGGCCAGGCTCGGGTAGAAAACCTTGAGGAATTGGTCAGCGCCGCGCGCAACTTCGAAAACAACGAAGAAGACGAAGAGCTGACGCCACTGGCGGCATTCCTCGGCCACGCTTCGCTGGAGGCCGGCGACACCCAGGCCGACGAGCACGAAGACAGCATTCAATTGATGACCCTGCACAGCGCCAAAGGCCTGGAATTTCCTTACGTGTTCCTCGTGGGCATGGAAGAAGGCCTGTTCCCGCACAAGATGAGCCTGGAAGAGCCGGGACGTCTTGAGGAAGAACGGCGTCTGGCTTACGTCGGCATCACCCGGGCGATGCAGAATCTGGTGATGACCTACGCGGAAACTCGCCGCTTGTACGGGAGCGAAACCTACAACAAGGTCTCGCGTTTCGTACGCGAAGTGCCGAAAGGTCTGATTCAGGAAGTCCGTTTGTCGAACAGCGTCAGCCGACCGTTCGGCGGCAATCAGTCGATGAGCGGCAGCAACCTGTTCGCCGGCAGTGAAATTCCGGAAACCGGGTTGAGTCTGGGCCAGGCGGTACGCCATTCGATCTTTGGTGAGGGCGTGATCCTCAACTTCGAAGGCGCCGGCGCGCAGGCACGGGTGCAGGTGAACTTCAGCGAAGGCAGCAAGTGGCTGATGCTGGGTTACGCCAAGCTGGAAGCTATCTAAGCCCCATTCAATTGCTCTTTGCTCTTTGTAGGAGCCGAGCTTGCTCGCGAAAGCGGCGGAACATTCAACTGTTGTGTTGACTGACAGACCGCCTTCGCGAGCAAGCTCGGCTCCTACACGGGTTGATGTTTTGAGCCAAAATCCGGCTGAACCAATCCCCTTTTCCTACAGCCAAAAGTACATCCGCTGATTGCCTCGCGAAGCTGAACGCAACCTGTCAGGCAAAAGCCCGAAACACTCTCTCGCTAGCCAGTAACACTTCAGCTGTGCAACATGGCGCGCGTGTCTCCACAAACGGGAAATCCCTTTATGAAACGTTTTCTTAGCATCGCCATGGCGTTGTGCATCGGCCTGACGATGAGCCTCGACGCCAACGCCAAGCGCTTTGGTGGTGGCAAAAGCGCCGGCGCTGCGCCGTCGCACCAGACCAGCCAGATGGCTCCTTCTTCTCCAGGCATGGGCGGCGCTGCGGCGACCGCTGGTGCTGCCGGTGCCGCAGGCGCTGCGGCCAAGGCCGGCGGTGCTTCGAAATGGCTCGGCCCACTGGCCGGTATCGCTGCCGGTGGTCTGCTCGCTTCCATGTTCATGGGCGGCGGCTTCCAGGGCATGCAGATCTTCGACATCCTGATCATGGCCGTGATCGCGTTCGTGATCTTCCGCTTCATCGCCGCACGTCGACGCAAGCAGCAGGAGCACCTGGCTCCGGCCGGCGCGCCAATGCAGCGTGAAGTGTTCGAGCAGAAGCCTGCGGCCATGGGTTCGATCTTCGGTGGTTCGGCTGCACCTGCTGCCGCCCGTCCGGTGATCAACGCGCCAGCCTGGTTCAACGAGCAGAACTTCCTTGAAGCTGCACGCAGCCACTTCCAGTCGCTGCAGCAGCACTGGGACGCCAACGAAATGGACAAGATCGCCGAGTTCGTGACCCCGCAAATGCTCGAGTTCCTCAAGCGTGAGCGAGCGGATCTGGGCGACGCGTTCCAGTCGACCTACATCGACAACCTCCAGGTTCAACTGGATGGCGTGGATGACCGTGCCGACAAGACCATCGCCACCCTGACCTTCAACGGTGTGTCGAAGTCCTCGCGCTTCGATCAGGGCGAAGTGTTCAGCGAAAGCTGGAACATGGAACGTCCGCAGGGCGAGAACCAGCCTTGGCTGGTCGCCGGTATCCGCCAGAACGGCTGATCCCCTCGCGCGGTTCACTTGCTGTAATAAAAAACCCCAGCCTCGGCTGGGGTTTTCTATTTCGCGGTTGCATCTATAGCGAGCTACTGTATAAACCGGCCCATATAAACCGCGCCATTCAAGCAAGAGGATCCCGGACGTGGAAGAAATTATCGAACAACTGCGCGAAGCCAACGAACCCGTACCGGTTCCTTTGGAGTTGCCTGACGAAGACCAACTGGTGGAAGTCGAAGAAGAACTCTTCATCAACATCCCATTTGTCTTCAAAGAATTTTTGCTGACCGTCAGCGATGTGGTCTACGGCAGCCTGGAGCCAGTAACTGTCACCGACCCGCAGTCGCACACCTATTTGCCGGATGTTGCGGCCAATGCGTGGGACATCGGCGTACCGCGTGACCTCATCCCGATCTGCCAGGACGGTGAGAACTACTACTGCGTCGAAGAAGACGGCACTGTGGTGCTGTGGTCGGGCGAAGAAGAGCTGATCACCGAAGAATCCTGGGAGTCGGTGTGGCACTGGGCGCGGGACGTCTGGCTGGAAAGCTGATCGGCCAGCCGCCCCGGCCGATCAATGCCCCGACGACTCTTTGTGGTTGTCGAGGGTTTCCAGCAGCGCCACCTGCATCCGCGTGTGCACGCGGATGAACCAGCGCCAGAGCAGCGCCGCCACGGCGGCCGCGACCACGGCAATGAGCATCAGCAACTTGTTGGTCGGCAAAATACTGGCCGACAAGGCTGACAACAGCAGGAAAATCACCAGCAGCGAGAGAATCGGGATCACTTCGGCGATCACCCGGCGCACTCGCTGTGTGTGACGCCCGGCCATCTCGGGTTTCACGCCCATCTCCGCCAGCAGCATCGACAGCGCCTTGAGCTTGCGATAAGCGGCGATCAAGAACGGCAACGACACCAGCAATGCCCCGCCCCAGATCAACGCCTTCTGCCAGCTAGGATCGGCGATCCAGTCCTGCAGCCAGGTCGAAAGACGTTCAGCGAAGAATGCGCCGGTAAAGAAAATCGCGATCACCAGAGCCAGATTGACCCCGACTTGCAGCAGGATCTTACGAATAATCGACGCCAGCATCGCGCCCTCGCCTTGCGGCTGAATGCTGCGCAGCCATTCGCCATACATCCCCAGTACGCGCCCAAGACGCTTGGGCATGGCGCTCGACAACTTGATCGACAGCGGATCCGCCGCGCGAATCAGGTACGGGGTCAGCAACGTGGTGATCACCGAAACGGCCACGGCCACTGGATAGAGGAAGTTGCTGGTGACCTGCAAGGTCATGCCCAGCGCGGCGATGATGAAGGAAAATTCGCCAATCTGTGAAAGACCCATGCCCACGCGCAGTGAGGTGCGTCCGTCATTGCCGGCGATAAAAGCGCCAAGGCCGCAGGACAACATCTTGCCGAGCACCACGGCGACGGTAATCACCGCGATCGGCCACGCGTATTGCAGCAGGATCATCGGGTCGAGCATCAAGCCGATGGCGACGAAGAAGATTGCGCTGAACAAATCGCGAACCGGCTCGATCAATCGTTCGATTTTCAGCAATTGCCGCGATTCAGCCATGATCGCGCCGATCAGGAAGGCGCCGAGCACCATGCTGTATTCAAGTTTGACCACCAGCAGGCAGAAGCCGAAACACAGGCCTAGCACGGTGATCAGCAGCATTTCGTTGCTTTCGAATTTGGCCACATAAGCCAGCAGGCGCGGCACCAGCAGAATGCCGATGACCAGCGCGACGATCATGAACAGCGACAGTTTGCCAACAGTGGAAAACACTTCACCAGAGCTGACTGTGCCGCTGACGGCGATACTGGATAGCAGCGCAATGATGCCGATGCCGAGGATGTCTTCGACGATCAGCACGCCGAAGATCAACTGCGCAAAGCGCTCGTTTTTCATCTTCAGATCATTGAGTGCTTTGACGATGATGGTGGTCGAGGAGATCGCCAGAATCGCGCCGAGGAACAGCGAGTCCATGGTGTTCCAGTCGAACCAGCGGCCGATTTCGTAACCGATCCAGATCATCAGGACGATTTCGAGAAACGCCGCGATAAACGCCGTCGCGCCGACCTTGAACAACTTGCGCAGGCTGAACTCCAGCCCGAGGCAGAACATCAGGAAAATCACCCCAAGCTCGGCGAGAGTCTTGATGGTTTCTTCGTCGTGGATCAGGCCGAACGGCGGCGTGTGCGGGCCAATGATGAAACCGGCGACGATGTAGCCGAGCACCACCGGTTGCTTGAAGCGGTGGAACAACACGGTCACCACACCCGCGACCAACATGATCACTGCCAGATCCTGAATAAAACTGATGGCATGCATGGCGTGGGCTCCTTGATGGACGAGGCTCGCAGTCAGACGTCAGAAAAGTCTGAGCGAGCGAAGTAAAAATCCGCTTTTCGTGTGGGAATTGCCCTTGAGAGGGGCTTTTGCAGGTTAACACCGCGACTTGCGGCTGGAAGGCGGTGCAATATATGGAAACAGATCGATCCCGGCGTGACGGCGGCCCGTCGCCCGGCGTCCCGATAACGGTGCTTTTGAAAAGCGACCAGGCACCCGCAGAGGTGCTTCCAGAATTCAGCCTTGATCCGTGAGAACGTTATGGAACCCGGAAACGCCCAGCTGTCGATGACGGTACTGATGACCCCCGACATGGCCAACTTCTCTGGCAATGTCCACGGCGGCACCCTGCTCAAATACCTCGACGAAGTGGCCTACGCCTGCGCAAGCCGTTATGCCGGCCGTTACGTAGTGACGCTGTCGGTGGATCAGGTGATTTTCCGCGAGCCGATCCATGTCGGCGAACTGGTGACCTTCCTCGCGTCGGTCAACTACACCGGCAATACCTCGATGGAAGTCGGCATCAAAGTCGTCACCGAAAACATCCGCGAGCGCTCGGTACGCCACACCAACAGCTGCTTTTTCACCATGGTCGCGGTCGATGACCAGCGCAAGCCGGCCGCCGTGCCGCCACTGCAACCGCAGAACAGTGAAGACAAGCGTCGGTATATGCAGGCGCAGCAGCGTCGGCAGATTCGTCAGGAGCTGGAGAAGCGCTATCAGGAGATCAAGGGCGACGCCTGAGATCAAAAGCAAAAGATCGCAGCCTTCGGCAGCTCCTACAGGGTTTTGTATTCCCCTGTAGGAGCTGCCGCAGGCTGCGATCTTTTTTGAACGATAACGCGATTACAGACTGATCGCCGTTGCCTCGAATTTCACCCGCGGATGCGCAATCCGATCCTGCGCCCGCACCAGCTGCAGCTCGTAACTGGCGCACGCCTGGGTCTCCAGCAACACTTCATGCACCGCCGCCGCCGTGAATTCGAACGCTGCCACCAGGCTATCGCCCAACAGCACCCGCGCCAGAAACAGGCCGGACGTCAGATCGCCGACGCCCACCGGCTGACGCGGAAACGCCAGCAGCGGACGACGCAGATGCCAGCTGCCTTCAGCCGTCACCAGCAACATCTCAAAGCCATCCGCCGGTTTGCCCGGGTAATCCAGATGTTTGACCAGCACCGCTTTCGGCCCACGTGCCAGCAGCGCCCGCGCCATGGCCAGGCAATCGAACAGCGACTGCGGTTTACGCCCGGAAAAGCTGTCCAGCTCCAACTGGTTCGGGCACATGATGTCGGCCACGGCCGCCGCTTCTTCCAACAGGAAGTCGCTGACCTCGGTCGGCACGCTGCAACCCTTCTCGGGATGGCCCATCACTGGATCACACAGATACAGAGCCTTCGGGTTGACCGACTTGATGCGCTCTACGCCGCTGAGAATCGCCCGGCCCTGCGCCGCGCTGCCGAGATAACCGGACAGCACCGCATCGCAGTTGCCCAACTCGCCAATCGCGGCGATGCCTTCGACCAGTTCGGGAATCTGCTGCGGCGCCAGCACTTCACCCGTCCACTGGCCATACTGAGTGTGGTTGGAAAACTGCACCGTGTTCAGCGGCCAGACGTTGACGCCGACCCGCTGCATCGGAAAAACCGCAGCGCTGTTGCCGGCGTGGCCGAACACCACGTGGGACTGAATGGCGAGCAGATGAGGCGTACGTTTCATTCGGGGCATTCCGTAAAACGATTGAAATTCAAGCCGCGCAGTATGCGACGAAACGCAGCCTGTACGACAGACCGGCGACGCAGTTAAGCTGACGCTATCTTTTGGAGTTTGATGTTGATGCTGACCCTCGAAAACATCTTCGTGCTGATGCTGTTCGCCGTGGCCGGCGCGTGGCTGTGGCACAACCACGGCTTGCGCGAGCGCGCGCTGGCGCGGGTCAAACAGCATTGCATCAACGTCGGCGTCGAGCTGCTGGACGGTAACGTCGCGCTGAAAAAGATCGGTTTGATCAAGGACGCCAACGGTCGCCGACGGCTGGCGCGGGTCTACAACTTCGAATTCACCGTGACTGGCGAATCCCGGCATAACGGCACGATTACCCAGTTTGGTGCGCACAGTGCGCAGATTGAGCTGGCGCCCTACCCGGCACCGTTCGACGATACGCCGCCGGTGGTTGAGGTGCAGCGGCCGCGGGCGGAAGTTATCGAGCTGAGCCAGTGGCGGCAGGAACATACGAAGTGGTAACCCTAAAGATAAAAAGATCGCAGCCTTCGGCAGCTCCTACAGGGCGTACATAAATCCCATGTAGGAGCTGCCGAAGGCTGCGATCTTTTGATCTACCCCTCCCGACACCCCGACAAACCCCGCTGCAACACCTCAACATCCAGCGCCTCACCGAAGATCAACTCGATCCGCGAATCCCTCCGCCACTCACTTACCTGCCAATTCAACTCGGCATTATCCAAAGCATTCGCAGACACCCAGCCATCCGCGCTGTGGATAACCAGTTTCGCCCGCTGCCAATTGAGGCTGGCCAGCCACTCAGCAATGCGCTGCTTGTTGAACATCTGCCCCGGATGCCAACGCCAGCCAATGCTCCAGCCTCCCTCCTGCGCCTGACTCAGGCAAAACGGCAGCGTCGGATCGCTCCAGACGGCCGGCATCTGCCCTAATCCCTTGGGTACGACCAAGTTATCCACACCGCTGACCGCTTGTGCAGCCAGGCCCGGCAATTCGCTGAGCGATAGTTGCGCCTGTTGCGTCCAGATCAACCGGACTGGCGGCAACTGGCTGGCGATTTTTGCCCGAGCCGGTTCATCGAGAGTTTCAGCCTTGTTCAACAGCAACAGGCCTGCGCTTTCCAACGCTTCCCGCTGCGCCGCCGGCAACGCTTTCCCCGCCTCAAGCGCCTGAGCATCCAGCACCAACACACAAGGCTGCACCGCCAGCACACCCAGCCATGGCGCCTCATTTAACTGTTTGAGCAATTGCGCCGGATGCCCCAGCCCGGACGGTTCGATAAACAATCGATCGGGCCTGGCCTTGCGCAACAAACGCCCGAGGCCGATCTGAAACGGCGCGCCATTGACGCAGCACAGGCAGCCCCCGGCCACTTCGCCCAGTGCGATACCATCGGCGTCGCTGGTCAGCAGCGCGGCGTCGAGGCCGATCTGGCCGAATTCATTGATCAGTACTGCCCAACGCTCGCCCTCTGGCCGCTGGGCCATGAGCTGGCGAATCAGGCTGGTCTTGCCGGCGCCCAAAGGGCCAGCAATGACATGGGTAGGAATGTTCTGCAACATGGCCGGGAGTTTTCTTGGGAGATTCGAAGATGCGTTGGATGGGATGGTCGTTGCTGTTGGCGCTGCTGTCGAGCGAAGCGTGGGCTCAGGCCTGCGTGGTGCACAGTCAGGGCGAGCGGCTCGACGTCAAAGTCTGTCAGCAGAACCGCAACATTCCGCAGAAACTGTTCAACGATGGCTTCTGCCAACCGACGCTGGCCGGGCAGAAAGTCGACGTGCAATACGTCGATCAGTGCCCGACCGGTGCGTTTGGCGTGTGCAGCAACGCGCAAGTCGCCAATATGCCTTACCGCCAGGACATCCACTATTACGGCGTCGCCGCCGATGCAGCGTATTTAAAGCCGTATTGCGAAGGCCAGAGCCAAGGGTCGTGGCTCAAGCCTTAACCGAGCCAGTCGAGGGTCAGTATCAAACGACGCTCGCCAGCGGCCGGTTGCGGTGAGCGATGGATGAGACCGAAGCCTTCATTGCCGTGCCATTTCTCGCCTTTCAATAGCGCGACGTCGCCGCTGTTGAGTTGCTGGATTTGCGCTTGGGATTCGGCGTTGGCCTGCCCCAGTTGCTGGCGATCCATCGTGCCTTCCTTCAGCCATTGGCTGCCGACGCCGGCGTAGGTGGTGATCAGTCGCACCGGCACGTGATCGACATGAAATCGCGGGCACATGGCTTTATCGAGCACCCGCAGGCGCAGGCCGATGCGCTTGGCGCCCAGCAAACAGGCGAAGGCGCTGACCAGCCATTTCAGGTCAGCGATAAAGCCTTCGTAACCTTCCAGATCACGGAAGCCTGAGGCCAACCCGGTCAGGTCAGGCTCGGCGTCCTCTTTCGGCAACTCCAGGCACAGTGATTCCGCCAACGGTTCGTTGAGCGATAGCAGTAACTGAGCGAAATCGCTGATGTGCAACGGCAATTGCCGCTGCCACACGGCGAGGTTGGTGTCGTCCTGGAGGATTTTCGTCAGCGTTTCAGGTGTCGGCCCTTGGTGCTGATGGCGCGTACGGTTTTGCATGAGTTTGAGGGCGAGCATCAGGCGGCCTCTTCATGCCAAGGGCCGAACGGATCCGCCAGCAATCGCCAGCCGTCTACGCCGAGGGCCATCTCTTCATCGGTGAGCAGGCAGTCGTCCAATTCGTCGGAGAGCTGTAGGAAATCGATGTTCTGACCGATGAACACCAGTTCCTGACGGCAATCTCCTACGCTCGGTATCCAGTTTTCCATGATCGCGGCGGTACTTTCCTGATCCTGCGGCCACTGGTTTTTCGGCACGAAACGCCACCAGCGCCCGGCAAAACCGTGGCGCATCAAGCCGCCGGCCTGCGACCAACTACCGGCGTCTGTGGGTTTGCTCGCCAGCCAGAAAAATCCTTTGGAGCGCAGCAATTTTCCGTTCAGCCACGGACGATCGATGAAGTTGAAGAATCGCTCAGGGTGAAAGGGTCTGCGCGCGCGATAGGCTGTGGAAGCGATGCCGTATTCATCGGTTTCCGGAACGTGCTCACCGCGTAATTCCTGCAGCCAGCCCGGTGCTTGCGCGGCTCTGTCGAAATCGAAGCGACCGGTGTTGAGGATCTTCTCCAACGGCACTTCGCCCATGACCATCGGAATGATCTCGGCCTGGGCGTTGAGGCGTTTGAGGATGGCGATCAATTCCTCACGCTCGGGCTGGCTGATCAGGTCGATCTTGCTGATCAACAGCACGTCGGCGAACTCGATCTGTTCGATCAACAGGTCGGTGATCGAGCGCTCGTCTTCCTCGCCAAGAATTTCGCCACGGGAGGCGAGGCTTTCTGCCGCCTGGTAGTCCGGCAGGAAATTCACACCGTCGACTACAGTGACCATGGTGTCGAGACGCGCGATGTCGGAGAGGCTTTGCCCGTGTTCATCGCGGAAGGTGAAGGTTTCAGCGACCGGTAACGGCTCGGAGATGCCGGTGGATTCGATCAGCAAATAATCGAAGCGCCCTTCCCGGGCGAGTTTGCTGACTTCTTCGAGCAAGTCTACGCGTAACGTACAGCAGATACAGCCGTTGCTCATTTCGACTATTTTTTCTTCTGCGCGGTTTAAGCTGACATCACGCTGGACTTCGCTGCCATCGATATTGATCTCGCTCATATCATTGACGATGACTGCGACGCGAAGGCCCTTTCGATTACGTAGTACGTAATTCAAAAGTGTACTTTTTCCGGCGCCCAAAAATCCTGAAAGTACGGTGACGGGCAATTCGGCTGACATTGGATAATCCTCATAGGAAGGCAGCCGATTGACGCATTCACTAGCGCTTGGCGTTTTGAGGCTTCATACGAGGGTTTCGTTGAAGCTAAACGCTTGAAATCGGCCTGCTCAGGCTCAGTTATTATTTATGTTATAGTATAACAACACGAATAAACCAGCCCTGCTCTTGCCCTGAGCGATAAACAGCAGGAAGCTGAGCCCATCCCACACGCGGAATTGGTAATGAAAACTGCGCTGAAATGCTCGTTGTTGAGCCTTGGATTGCTGATTGCTGGCAATGCGTCGGCGCAGTTGCCGCCGCTGGCCAGCTGCACACGTAGCGCTAATCTGCTGGCGTGCATCGATGCCGAGGGCAATGCGTATAGCGTCAACACTCTCGGCAATACGCTTTACCTGCGTGGATTTGAAAAGATTGGGCAGCGTTATTGGGCGCAAACCAACAGTCGCTTTGGCCAACTGACATTCTTCACCGGTGTCGCCTCTGATGGCGAAGCGTGGGTTGGCTACACCCGCCGCGTCGGCTGGACGACCATTAATCGCTTCTCCAGCTCGGGCGGCAGCAGTGCGAAATTCACTTGCAGCCGAATCGTCGGCTGCTAGACCTGCGCTTTTTGCTGCTCCTGTCGCCAGGCGAGATAGCTGTTGATCGGTGGATTTTTCTCGAAGTAGCGCTGCAATCCCTCAAACAAACCATCCGCCACGGCCTGTTGATGCCGCGCCGTGACCAGTCGCTGACTGTCGCGAACATTGGAAATGAAGCCGGTTTCCACCAGAATCGACGGCACATCGGGCGACTTCAACACGGCAAATCCAGCCTGTTCCACGCGCTTCTGATGCAGCGTGGTGATACCCGCCAAACTGCCCAGCACGGTGTTGCCCAGTTGCAGACTGGCGGCAATGGTCGCATTCATCGACATGTCGAGAATCACCCCGGCGAGCATTGGATCTTTGTCTTTGAGATTGAGCAGACTGGTAGCGCCAAGTAGATCCGCTCCGTTCTCCCGCTGCGCCATAAAGCGCGCCGTCGCCGATGTCGCGCCACCTTCAGACAAGCAATACACAGAGGCGCCGGAGGCTGTCAGCCGTGGCGCCGCATCGGCATGCACCGAGATAAACATGTCGGCTTTGTGCTGACGGGCAATCTCCACGCGCTTTCGTAAAGGCACGAAGAAGTCGTCATTGCGCACCAGTTTTACGTCGAATCCTTTTTCCTTTTTCAGGCGTTTGGCGAGTAGCTGAGCGATGGAAAGCACCACATCTTTCTCCCGCTCACCTTTCGCGCCGACCGCACCGGGATCCTTTCCGCCATGTCCTGGATCGACGACTACGATGATGTCGCGCTTAGGATGAGCGCCGATCTTGGGTGTTTCACGTGGAACCATTGTGGTCACTGGCGACGTTTTCGCAGTGACTAAATCCAGAACCAACCGATGACTTTGGCCATCCTGCGGCGCCAAAAGGAAGCTGTTCAGCAGCACTGGTTTGCTCAGATCGAGAACTATCCGCGTGTCTCCCTGACCAAAAGGCCCGGATCGAATCGACCGGATTACCGTGCCGTTCAGCGTCAACTGACTGAAATCCCCGCTTAGATTTGCGCCGGACACATCGATGATTAGCCGTTCTGGAGCACTGAGGGTGAAGGTCTTGTAGCGCACAGGCCCGCTCAAATCGAAGACCAATCGCAACTTCTCATCAGAACGCCAAAGCCGCGCGTTACGAATCTGCGCGGCCGAAACACTGAACGGAAGGGCGAAGGCAGCGCTCGCCAGAATCAAATTGAGCAGATGGCGTCTGTGCATATGAAAACCTGTTCATGAAAAAGGCATCGTGGATTGCATTGTTATAATGTAACATCCAATTCATTCAACACCATGGTTCCGAACATGAATTCGCTGACACTTCCGGATATCGCCGCGCAGTCCGCTCGCCAAGCCTTGCCCCTCGAATGGGTGGGCATGCACGGCATCGCATTACCTGTTTTATTGGAAGGCCAACGCTTGAGTGCGAAAGCTGATGCGGGAGTGAGTCTGGATGACGGCGAGGCTCGCGGGATTCACATGTCACGCCTCTATCTGGCGCTGGAAAAACTGGAACAAGAGAGCCTTTCCCCCGCTCTGCTGCACCAAGTGCTCAAGCGTTTTCTGGATAGTCACGAAGGTTTATCCAGCTGCGCCTACCTGAATATCCACACCGATTTACTGCTGAAACGTCCTGCGTTGATCAGTCCATTGGCCGGTTGGAAATCCTATCCCGCGACCATTTCAGCCAGTCTGAAAAACAAGATGTTCCACGTGGAACTCAAAATTGAAGTGCCCTACTCTTCGACTTGCCCGTGTTCAGCAGCCTTGGCTCGACAGTTAATCCAGCAACAATTCGTCGACGACTTCGCCAATAAAGCCCTTCAGCACGCAGACATTCTGGCCTGGCTCGGCTCGACCCAGGGCATCATCGCCACACCTCACAGCCAACGCAGCACCGCACAACTGCATGTGCACCTCGACGAATTCATCGATGAATTACCTCTGAGCGCGATCATCAACGACGCCGAAGCCGCCCTAGGCACCGCCGTACAAACCGCAGTTAAACGCGCCGACGAGCAAGCCTTCGCCCTCGCCAACGGGCAGAACCTGATGTTCTGCGAAGACGCAGCACGACGATTGAATCTCGCCCTTCGCCGTACACCCGGGGTTAACCAATTCCATCTGCGAGTGATCCACGCAGAGAGCCTTCACGCCCACGACGCCGTCGCGGAAAGCCACTGGCAGCGTGAGCAAGCATGATCCGCTGCCAATCCCTGAGCTGGGGCGCACCCGGTCAACCGCTGACCACACCCCTGAATCTAGAGCTGGAAAGCGGCACTCTCACATCCATCATCGGTGCCAACGGCTGTGGCAAAAGCAGCCTTCTGAAAGTCATCGCCGGGCTGCAAAAACCTTTGGCAGGCAAAGTCAGCCTGAGTGTTCCACGTCAAAGCGGCTTGTCGTTCCTGCCCCAACAACAGCACCTCGACCGCCAATTCCCCATCAGCCTCGAGGAACTGATCGCCGCTGGTTTCTGGGGACGCCGACTCTCCACCCAACTGCGCGCACAACGCCTGAAAGACGCACTGGAAAACTGGCACCTCAGCGGACTCGAACAGCGTCCGCTCATGGCCCTCTCCGGCGGCGAATTACAACGCGCACTGCTCGCTCGTTTGAGCCTGACCGATGCCCCGGTTCTGCTCCTCGACGAACCCCATGCCGCCCTTGACGAACTTGGCCAGCAGCTGCTCTGGCAGCACATCCACGCCTGGCGCAACGAAGGCCGAACACTGGTCGTCGTTTGCCATGACCTCGCCGCCGTGCGCCAACACATCCCGCAGACCTTGCTGATCAAAAACCGCGAATGCGTGTACGGCGCCAGCGTAGAACTGATCCGGCAAACCCCTCACACGCAGGTGGCCTGATGCTCGCCGTCGCCCACTTATGGCAACCGTTCAACGAGTTCGTGTTCATGCGCCGCGCCCTGCTCGGCGGCCTGGTCTTGGCGTGCAGTACGGCACCACTCGGTGTGTTTTTGATCCTGCGACGGATGAGCCTGATCGGTGACGCCGTCGCCCACGGCATCCTCCCCGGCGCCGCGCTGGGATTCTGGTTCGCCGGCCTGAGCCTTCCCGCACTCACACTCGGCGGCCTCGGCGCCGGTCTGAGCATGGCCGGACTCGCCGCATGGATCACCCGCCGCACCGGTTTGCGCGAAGACGCCAGCCTCGCCGCGATCTACCCGATCTCCCTCGCCAGCGGTGTGCTGATTCTCGGCATCGCCGGCAAACGCCTCGACCTGCTTCACCTGCTGTTCGGCTCAGCATTGGCCGTCGACGGCCCGACCCTAACCGGCATGTTGTGGGTCTCGGGATTCAGCCTGATCGCCATGGCGTTGATCTACAAACCGCTACTGCTCGACACCCTCGACCCACTGTTCCTGAGAACCGTCAGCCGCCTCGGCCCACTCGCCCACGGTGTGTTCCTGACGCTGGTGGTGCTCAATCTGGTGATCGGTTTTCAGGCCATCGGTGCGCTGATGGTCGTCGGGCTGATGATGCTCCCCGCCGCTGCTTCGCGATTCTGGAGCCGTCGTTTACCGATGCTGATTGGCATCGCCGCCGTCATCGGTTGCCTCTCGGTGTGGTTCGGTTTGCTCCTGTCGTTCTACTACTCGCTGCCAAGCGGCCCGGCCATCGTGCTGGTCGCAGGCGTCGGCTATCTGTTGTCGGTGGTGTTCGGGCCGGTTCACGGTCTGCTGCGCCGCCCGCCCTTGCTCACATCCCAATGAGGTGTTTCCCGATGCGCGCTCTACTCGTGTTGTTCAGTCTGCTGCTGTCGATGTCATTGTCGGCGGCAGAAAAATTACCGGTGGTGACCAGCTTCAGCATTCTCGGCGACATGGTGCATCAGGTCGGCGGCGAGCATATCCAGATCACCAACATGGTCGGCCCGGACGCCGACGCACACACTTACGAGCCGACGCCGGACGATGCCAAAGCGTTACTCGGCGCCAAACTGATCATCAAGAACGGCCTCGGTTTCGAGCCGTGGCTGGATCGACTGGTGACCAGCACCGAGACCAAAGCTAGGGTCATCAGTGCCAGCCATGGCGTGATTCCACGCTCTCTGGATGAGGACGGCGAAACCGTTCCCGACCCGCACGCTTGGCACAATCTGGCGAACACCGAGTTGTACATTGCCAACATCACCAAGGCGCTGATCGCTGCCGACCCGGCGAACAAGGCCGACTACCAACGCAACAGCCAAGCCTATCTGAAGCAGATCTACGCCCTGCTCGCCGAAGCCAAAACCAAGCTCGGTTCGCTGCCGCCGGGCAATCGCAAGATCGTCACCAGCCACGATGCCTTCGGTTATCTAGGTCAGGCCTATGGCATCGACTTTATGGCGCCACAGGGTTTGTCCACCGAGCGTGAACCCTCGGCCGCCGAAGTCGCTGCGCTGATCACCCAGATTCGTCAGGCCAAGGTCAAAGCGGTGTTCATGGAAAACATCAAGGACGCTCGCTTGCTCAAGCAGATCGCTGATGAAAGCGGCGCGCACATCGGCGGCACGTTGTACTCCGACGCCCTCGCCGCCAGCGGCCCGGCCAGCACCTTCACCGGCCTGTTCGAATACAACCTCAACACCCTTTACGACGCGCTGAGCAAACCATGATCCGCAAGAATCCTTCAGGTGATTTACCGCAAATCGCCGAGTCGGCTTACGTCGATAAAACCGCGATCATCTGCGGCAAAGTGGTGATTGGCGAGAACGTTTTCGTTGGCCCCTACGCAGTAATACGCGCCGACGAAGTGGACGCCTCGGGCGAGATGGAGCCGATCACCATCGGCGCCAATTCGAACATCCAGGACGGCGTGGTGATTCACTCAAAATCCGGTGCGGCGGTGACCATCGGCGAGTTCAGTTCCATCGCCCACCGCTCCATCGTGCATGGCCCATGCGTGGTTGGCGACCGCGTGTTCATCGGTTTCAACAGCGTGCTGTTCAACTGCATCGTCGGCAACGGCTGCGTGGTACGGCACAACTCGGTGGTCGATGGTCGCGATTTGCCGGACGCGTTCTACGTGCCCTCCACCACCCGCATCGGCCCGAACACCGACCTCTCGTTATTCCCGCCGGTGAGCGTCAGCGCTTCGGAGTTTTCCGAAGACGTGGCGCGCACCAATGTCGATCTGGTGCGCGGCTACAAAGCCTTGCAGAACGAGTTCTGAAACCATGAGCAGCGTGCTGATTCGCAACGCCAGAATGGTCAACGAAGGGCGCGAGTTTGACGGCGATCTGTTGGTCAGCAACGGGCGCATCGTCAAAATTGCGCGAAGCATTGAAGGTGAAAACGCCTCAGTGGAAATCGACGCCAACGGCCAATGGTTACTGCCGGGGATGATCGATGATCAGGTGCATTTCCGTGAACCGGGTGCGCCGGCCAAGGGCAGCATTCACACCGAGTCGCGCGCGGCGGTCGCCGGTGGCATCACCAGCTTCATGGACATGCCCAACACCAACCCGGCCACCCTCACCCTCGAAGCACTGGCGGATAAAAAGCGTCGGGCGGCGATCAACTCGGTGGCCAATTACGGATTTCACTTTGGCGTGAGTCGGGACAATCTCGATACGGTGGCTGCGCTCAATCCGTGTGAAGTGGCCGGGGTGAAAGTGTTCATGGGCGCGTCGACCGGCAACATGCTGGTGGATGATCCGCAGATCCTTGAGCGACTGTTCGCCGAACTGCCGACCATCCTGCTGGCGCATTGCGAACACACACCAAGCATCGACGCTAACGCGGCCAATCTGCGCGAGCTGTTCGGCGATCGTATTCCTTCCGCCGCTCACCCGCTCATTCGTAATGCCGAGGCGTGTCATCGATCCTCATCACTGGCGGTGGAACTTGCGAAACGTCACGGCACACGCCTTCACGTTTTGCACCTGACCACCGCGCGAGAGTTGGCGTTGTTTGAGGACAAACCGTTGGCGCAGAAACGCATCACCGCTGAAGTGTGTCTGCATCATTTGTTGTTCGATGATCGCGACTATCCAAGCCTCGGCAACCTGATCAAGTGCAACCCGGCGATCAAGAGTCAGAACGATCGTGATGCTTTGCGGGAGGCTTTGAACAGCAATCGATTGGACGTTATTGGCAGCGATCATGCACCGCATACCTGGGAAGAAAAGCAGCGGCCTTACGCACAGGCGCCGTCGGGATTGCCACTGGTGCAGCATGCGTTGCCGGCGCTGATGGAGTTGGTGGCGGATGGGGTTTTGCCGGTCACGACGTTAGTGGCGAAGACCAGCCATCGCGTCGCGGATCTGTTTGCGATTCCGGATCGTGGCTATTTGCGTGAAGGGTATTGGGCGGATCTGGTGTTGGTTGAAGCGCAGAGGCTGGAGGTCGATCGGCAGCCGATTCTGTCGCAGTGCGGATGGACGCCGTTTGCCGGGCGCAGCTTTCGGCATCGGGTGAATTCGACGATTGTGTCGGGGCAGATTGCGTGGCGGGAGGGACGGGTGAATGAAGGATGTCGCGGGCTAGCGCTACGATTCATGCGCTGATTCAAAAACCCTGTAGGAGCTGACGAGTGCAACGAGGCTGCGATCTTTTGATCTTGTTTTTGGCAATAAAGATCAAAAGATCGCAGCGTGCCGCAGCTCCTACAGGGATCGCATTAAGCGCGGGGTTTCACAGCGCCGCAATCCTGGCCGAGCCAGACCGCACGGGTTTCCAGACTGCCCTTCTGGTTGATCCCGATCGCATTGAACGTGCCGTTCGCCACCGTGGTGAATTCACGATCACTGAGGAACGTCGCGACGCCGGTGCCCTGTGCTTTCGGGCAGCTGAAGCGGAATTTCCACTGGTTGCCGGTGCGATCGGTGATCTGCTGTTTGCAGCCCGACTGCGGGTCGGCCAACGGAATATCGTTGGTCGCCACCTGCTCTGGCGTCAGGCAGGCGCGGATGCCTTTGCCGCCGATATTGATGCCGTTTTTCTCCAGCGCCGCGCGCTGTTGCGGGGTCATCTGCCCTTGCAGTTGACCGAGGATCGATTGCACATCCATAGGCTGGTCATCGACCTTGACGTTGCTCGATGTCATTTCCCACAGACCCGGCTGCAGCATCTGCGCCTGAGCAACCACCGGCAAAGCCAAACCCAGACCCAGCGCCAAACCCAGCAGACGAACGTTCATCGAAAAACTCCTGATCAGTAGTGGCCGTTAGACGTCGGCCGATTGCTTCGGTTCATGCACCAATTAAATAGCGACAATCGCGACAGAACATGGTCTGTTAAGCATTGAATCTTCCGGAGCAAGGCTGCCCCATGGATTATTTTGGACCGCACATTTTCGGTTACCTGATTGCCCTGATACACACCCTCGGCTTGATCGCCGCCCTTCACGCGGTGCTCACCGTGCGCACGGCTCAAGGCTCGATCGCCTGGGCATTGTCGCTGATCTTTATTCCCTACCTCACGCTAATTCCGTACCTGGTGTTCGGCCGCAGCACGTTTGATGGCTACATCAAGGCGCGGCGTCAGGCCAACGAACAAATGCGTCAGGCCATTTCCGAACTGAACTGGCGGCCTTGGGTGGAAGAAGCCCTGACCGCGCGCGCCTCGAATGCCTACGCCTCACTGCGGGCGATGCCCAAGCTTGGGCGCATGCCGTGTCTGGCGAACAACGAAGTGCAGCTGCTGATCAACGGCACGGCGACATTCGAGTCGATTTTCCACGCCATCGAGCAGGCCAAGGAAGCGGTGCTGATCCAGTTTTTCATCATCCACGATGACCGCCTCGGCCAGCGCCTGCGTGATCTGCTGCTGAAGAAAGCTGCCGATGGCGTGACCATTCACCTGCTCTACGACCGCATCGGCAGCCATGCCCTGCCCCACAGTTACGTGCAGGCGCTGCGTGATGGCGGTGTCGAGGTCAAAGCTTTCGCCACGCGCAGCGGCTGGCTCAACCGCTTTCAGGTCAACTTCCGTAACCACCGCAAGATCGTCGTGGTCGATGGCGTGGTCGGTTTCGTCGGCGGGCACAACGTCGGCGATGAATACATGGGCGAAAAACCACCGCTGGCACCGTGGCGCGATACCCACGTCAAAGTGCGTGGTCCGGTGGTGGCGTGCATGCAGGAATCGTTTGCCGAAGACTGGTTCTGGGCCGCACGCACCCTGCCGCCGCTGATCCTGCCGGATGAATACCCCGAAGACGGCGTGCTCTGCCAATTGCTCGCCAGCGGCCCGGCCGATGCGTACGAAACCTGCTCGCTGTTTTTCGTCGAAGCGATCCACGCGGCAACGGAACGGGTGTGGATCACCAGCCCGTATTTCATCCCCGATGAAGCGGTTTTCGCCGCGTTAAGACTGGCGGTGTTGCGCGGTGTCGATGTGCGATTGCTACTGCCTTCGCGCCCCGACCACCGCATCGTCTACGCCGCTTCCAGCCTTTATGCATTCGAAGCGGTGCGCGCCGGCGTGCGGGTGTTCCGTTACCGTCCAGGGTTTCTGCATCAGAAAGTGGTGTTGATCGACAGCGAGATCAGCGCGATTGGCAGCGCCAATCTGGACAACCGTTCGTTCCGGCTGAATTTCGAAGTGATGTTGCTGACGGTCGACAGTGCGTTCGCCGCCGACGTGGAACAGATGCTCAACGACGACTTCGCGCAGTCTGATGAAGTCGCCAAAGAAGAAAGCCGGGAGATCCACCGCCTGCAACAACTCGGCATGCGGATCGCCCGGCTTATTTCACCGATTCTCTAAAGCCCCCTCTCCCTAAGGAGAGGAAAAGGGTTTAGGGGTTATAGATGTCGTCGCGTGTCCATGGCAGTTCGTGGCTGCCATCCGGATGTGCTTTCACCGCGAGAATCTGGTGCAGATTGATCCAGCCGCGCGCGAAGGCGTAAGCACAACCGGCCAGGTACAAACGCCAGATGCGCAACGACTGATCCGGCACCAGTTTGCCGGCGGCTTCGAGGTTGTCCTCGAGCCGTTCGCTCCAGTGATCCAGTGTGCGCGCGTAGTGCAGGCGCAGGCTTTCGACGTCGACAATCTCCAGCCCCGCTTCGCTGATCTCCGCCGAGATCATCGACAGGTGCGGCAGCTCGCCGTTGGGGAATACGTATTTCTCGATAAAGTCGCCAGCGCCGCGTCCCACCGGACGGCCATCCGTGTGCTTGGCGGTGATGCCGTGGTTCATCACCAGACCGCCCTCCTTCACCGCGCCGAACAGGGTTTTGCAGTACTCGGCGAGATTGGCGTGGCCGACATGCTCGAACATGCCGACGCTGACCACCTTATCGAAACGGCCATCCTGCGGCAGGTCGCGATAGTCGAGGAGTTGCAGTTCGACCTGGTCTTCGAGGCCCTCGGCTTTTACTCGCTCGCGCGCCAGTTCCAGTTGTTCTTTGCTCAAGGTGATGCCGAAGACTTTCGCGCCGAATTCGCGTGCGGCAAAACGTGCCAGCCCACCCCAACCGCAACCGACATCCAGCAAGTATTCGCCCGGCTGCAAACGTAGCTTGCGGCATAAATGGCGGAATTTGGCTTGCTGCGCCTGCTCCAGAGTTTCGCTGCCCGTTTCGAAATACGCGCAGGAATACGCCATGTCGCTGTCCAGCCAGAGCTGGTAGAACGCGTTGGATAGGTCGTAGTGGTAGGAAATGGCTTTGGCGTCGGTTTCCTTGTCGTGCAAGGCCCGCACCGGCTGATTGTCGTCATCGTCACCGAGCAACGCGTTGCTCAATTCGTCGCAGACCCGGATGACCTCGCTGATCGAGCCCTCCAGTTCGAGCTTGCCTTCAACGAATGCCGCTCCGAGCGCATCGAGGCTGGGATGGGTGAACTGGGTGACCATCTGCGGGTCCTTGACCACGATGGTGACGCTGGGCGCCGGCCCCAGATTGAACTCATGGCCATCCCAGAGTCGCAAGCGAAGCGGTAGCTGCAGATTCTGTAAGGCCGGTGGAAGTTGCGCGAGCATGGAAAATCCCCCTTGTTTCAGACCGTCAGATCTGAGGGTAGACCATCCTTGAAAAATAGCAGGCTATCGATTTAATTAGCCAAAACTATCGTTGCAGACGCTCCAGCAAGCCATCCTGAACCCACTGTTTCAACCACGTAACAGCTTGCAGCGCAGCGTCCTCACCATAGATGACTGCTAACGCCTCGCACAGTTCGGAGAAACTCCAGCCTTCGTTCAACAACCCGTTCAATGCATTCGCTTCAGCGCTATCCAGACTGCGATAGTTGCAGACCAACTCGTGACGCCAGATCACGCAGACCTGAGGTGTTTCGAGTGCCACGCTGTGCGGGAAATCCGCTTCATCCTTTACCGAGCGCCAAATCGCGACGCTGTTGAATTCACACGCCAGCCATTGCAGCGAAGGCGTCGGTTTGAACTGCAAGGTCGGCCACTCTTCCGGCGCCAGCGTCGCCATCGCATTGATCGTCAGCGGGTTGCCAGCCGGTGAATCGAACGCCAGGGTGAACGCCCATTCCAGCGCGGCCAGTTCCGCCAGCGGCGCGCTTTGCTCGGGCACCAGATGGTCGCGGATAAACGCTTCAAAACCTTTGCCCAGCCAACGCAGACTGTAATGCGCCGACGGATAGTGGCGAATGTACGCGGTGGCGAGCAGATCGAATTCTTCATCGCCCATCCAATAATGAATAGCCGGGAAATCGTGGGTCAGCACTTCCAGCAAACGCGCCGCGTAAGCGTTGTGATAAATCGCCAGGCCAGTACCGACGTCGAGCGTCGGCCCGCCGATCAGGCTGTCGGCCAAGGCGCGATCGGCCGGCGCGGCATCCAGCAGAAACGCTTCGAACGCCAGTTGCCATTCCTTCAAGCGCATTGCTGTCTCCCGGCCAGAACCGTATCACCCAACTCGCGGGCCTTGTGCAGCTCGGCAAGCAGCTCTTCGAACGGCGGGAAATGATCGTCGCGTTCCAGCAAGGTCGCCACCGGGCCGATGTGTTCCAGCGTGCGTTGATACAGCGCCCAAACTGGATCGCTCACCGGATGGTCATGGGTATCGATGACGTAATCACCGTAGTCGTTGTGCCCGGCCAGATGCAGTTGGCGCACTTTTTCTGCCGGCAAACCTTGAATGAACGCCCATGGATCGAAGCCGTGATTGCGCGAACTGACGTAGACATTATTAACGTCGAGCAACAACTCGCAGCCACTCTCCCGGCTCAGGGCCGCGAGAAATTCCCATTCGCTGAACTCGTCCGACGCGGCGCGCACATAGCTGGAGACGTTCTCCAGCACCAGCGGCCGCTGCAAGACATCTTGAACCTGCGACACACGGCCGGCGATGTATTCAAGGCTTTCTGCGGTATAGGGCAGCGGCAGCAAATCGTGCAACTGATGGGCGTTGCCACGGCTCCAGCACAGGTGATCGGAGACCCATGCCGGTTTGACCCGCTCAGCCAGTTGCTTGAGTTTTTTTAGATAGTCCGGATCGAGGGCATGCGGCCCACCGATGGACAAGGACACACCATGCATCACCAGTGGATAGCGCTCGGCGATGGCATCCAGGTAATACAGGGCCTTGCCGCCCTGCACCATGAAATTTTCGGAGACCACTTCAAACCAGTCGACGTCCGGCGACTGTTCGAGGATCTGCTGATAATAAGCGCTGCGTAAACCGAGGCCGTAACCCAGGAAAGGAAGCGAAGCTGACATGTCGGACTCCTGCTAAAAGTGGCCGCAGTGGCGTGAACCACTGCGGCGGCACTTGCGGTCAGTTATTCGCCGACCTTGCCACCTGCTTTTTCGCAAGCCGCTTGAGTCATGGCCTTGAAGCCCATGCCTTTGCAGGTGCCCAGACCTTTGCAGGCGTGATCTTTGGTCTTGCAGTCGTTCTGGCCTTTGCAGGCATTGACGCCGTAGCAGTGAACGTTGGCATCAGCAGCCGTAGCGGTAGTCGAAACACCGGCAAACATCGTAGCAGCGGCAAAAGCGAGAGCAGCACCAGCAGCAGCGGTCTTGATAGTCATTTTTGTTTTCCTCGGTCATCGTCAGGGATGTCGGCTGAACGGTTTGTTCAGTGCCGACATAGCACTAGAGAGAGCCACCCGGATGGCGTTACACGAGGGTCAAAAATAATTTCAATGATCGTCCTTGAGCTTTAGCAGTGGTTCCTGAAAGCGCAGCAGCCGCCCGGCATTGCCCAACACCAGTAGCGTACTGAGGTTATGCAACAGCGCCGCGATCATCGCCCCGGCGGCACCCAACCAACCGAATGCGGCGAACACAACGATGGCCAGCGTCCAGCCCAGACCGATGACCACGTTGACTTGCAATGTTCGTCGACACTGGCGACTGAGGCGTACACAGGTTCCGAGCCGGCGCAGATCGCTGCCGATCAGCACGATGTCAGCCGAGGCCAACGCGATGTCCGCACCGCCGGCGCCCATCGCCACGCCGACCACACCGGCCTTGAGTGCCAACGAATCGTTGATGCCGTCACCCACCACCATCGGCCGGAAACCGTTGTCGATTTCCTTGAGCACACGATTGAGTTTGTCCTCGGGTAAGGCCTGGGCTTGAACCTCTTGCAAACCAACATCACGCGCCAAAGTCTGAGCGACACTCTGCCGATCACCGGTCAGCAACAGTTGCCGACCCAAGCCCAATTCGCGCAACTCGCTGAGGGCAAAACGCGCCTCCGGTTTGACGCTGTCAGCCAGCAACAACCACGCAAGAAATTCACCGTTCAAGGACAACCCGGCAATCGGGCCGTCGTGCTCGGGAACGGTCGTAGTAATGATGCCCAATTGCGCGAACAACTCCGGTCGCCCCAGCGCCGCTTCGCCCTGCTCCGTCATCGCGACCACACCAAGGCCCTGACGCTCGTGTATCTCACTCAGGGCGACGGACTGTTCCTGACTGACCAACCCCGCCAGCGCTCGACTCACCGGATGACTGCTCGCCGCTCCGAGGCTGGCAGCCAGTGCGGTAATCGCGGAAGTGTCTGTGTGGGAACTGTCGATCGACTGTAAACGCAAGGTGCCGTAAGTCAGCGTGCCGGTCTTGTCGACGACCAGCGAGGTCAGGTCAGCCAGTTCTTCAAGAAAAGCCGAACTGCGGATCAGAATCCCGTGCCGCGCCGCCACCGCGACACCGGCAATCGCCGTCGCCGGCGCAGACAACACCAACGCGCACGGACACGCCGCCACCAACACCGCGAGCATCGCCTGCGCATCATTGGTGACGAACCAGGTCACCGCCGCCAGCAACAACACCAGCACCATGTAGCTGCCGGCATAACGCTCGAGCAAACGAGTGATCGGTGGTTTCGAACGCTCGGCGTTTTGCATCAGGGCGATGACTTTGCCGAGGGTCGATTCATCGCCGGTGCGGGTGACTTCGATACGCAGCAGCCCATCAAGGTTGATCGCGCCACCGAACACCGTCATGCCGACGCCCGCCTCGACCGGCACCGACTCGCCGGTAATCGAAGCGGTATCGAGACTGGCCTGACCGGACAAAACCCGACCGTCCGCCGGCACCCGATCACCGGCGCGCACCTCAACAGTGTCGCCAGATTTCAGCGTGCCGTTGTCCACTTCGAGGATCGAACCACCAGCCTGAACCTTGCGCGCGTGACTGCGCGTCAGTTGGCCAAGCGCATGGATCGCTTCCTGCGAACCGATGACACTGCGCTCCTCCAGCACGTGGCCGAAGATCATGATGATCGGCAGCAGCGCCGCCGTCAGCAGATCACCAGTCGCCCACGCGCCGAGCATGGCCAAGGCAATCAGTTGATCGGTGATGCCGTGCAGGCTTGGATAACGCAGGCTGAACCACGCCGAACGCATCACCGGCACGGCGACTAATAAAGAAGCAAAACCCAGCAGCAACTGACTGACACCGGTTTGCTCCGGCACCAGCCAACGCCAGATCAAACCGAGACCGAGCAAGCCCAGCGCAAGCATCGCGAGGGTCAATTGCCGAGCAGCGCGGCGTTGTTCGGCCGAGGACAACAGGCTCGGTGCGGCGGTCGTCGCAGTCATTTACTGGCTCCCTGAATGATCAGGCGGGAATCGTCTTTCGGATCGACCGTGGTCACTGATCCGGCCTGGCCGAGAATCTTCGGCATGCGTTCGCGGAACAGGCGCAAGAGCATTTGCGGGTCGGCGCTGCTGGCCAGACTCGACACCGTGGCGGTGTCGGCCGAGGCTTTGGCCAGGCGTTCACCCGCCTGCGCGTGAGCCACTTGCAGCGTGCGGTCGGCTTGTTCGTTGGCGGTCTGGGTGAGTTTCTCGGCGTCGGTGCGCGCGTTGGCCACGGCTTTATCGGCTTGCTGACTGGCAGTCAGCACGGCGTTGAACGCACTTACGGCAGGGTCAGGCAGACTCGATTGCACATCGACCCGTGCCACTTCGATACCGATGCCCTGCCCGCTCGCCTTCAACTCGGCGAGGCGTTTGTTGATGCCTTGCACCAGATCACCGCGCAGCCTTTCACGGCGTTCGGCGGCTTGATTGTCAGCGCCGATCAACTCCGGACGAGCGACAAGAATAGTGTCGAGATCGCGCGCGGCCGTCAGTGCGACGGCGCTGCGGGTGACCAATCGATCCAGTGCTGGCAGCACATGATCGGCCTGCAAGACGAAGTCGTAAGGGTCGGTGACTTTGTAAAAGACCCGCACATCCAGTTGCACCACGCCGGCATCACCGGTCAATAAATAACCAGACCCGGCCAGCGCATCGCTCAGCGGTGTGGCGAACGAAGCGACGCGATCAGCCTTCAACGCCTCATCGCTGCGCAACAGATTTTCCACTCGGCGTTCGATCACCCTATCCGCTGCAGGCAGCAAAATCACCTGTTCGAATGGCTGCGGCCAGGCCAACAACAGACCGGCGTTCTGTACGCGATCCAGCGCGCCGAAGTGCAAAACCACGGCGCGATTCTGCGGGTCGATCTGCCGCACGTTAGAGAATGCCCACGCCAATGCGGCCAAGACCGTTACCGCATACAGGGCAAAAAATGCCAAACGACCGGCCTGAATCCACGGACTGTTTAGCGAATGTGTTCCACGTGGAACTTCTTCACTCATGGCTGCAATCCGGATTTGCTGTCGAGTGTCGGCGGGCCATCGACCAATACGCGGAATGGCGCGGCGTCGGTGCGCAGAATCAGTTTGGTGTCCGGCGTGACAATGGTGCCGAGGGTGTCCAGCGAGCGCAGCAAGTTATACAGCTGAGGCGAACTGGCGTAGGCGCGGCCATAAATCTGCGCGGCTTCGACGCGAGATTGCGCTTCGATTTCTGCGGCTTTCACGGTGGCGTCAGCTTGCACAATTCGCGCATCGCGTTCGGCAGCGGAACGGATTTGCGCCGCTTCGCGTTTGCCGATCGCCGTGCGTTCGGTAGCAATTGTTTCACGCTCGGCGCGCATGCGATCGACCGTGGCGGTGAGCGTTACCGACGGCAAGGTCAAACGCTCGATGCCGACTTGCACAACACGCACGCCATAGGTCGCCAGCAATTGCTGATCAATCTGCTGACGCAACTGCGCTTCGAAGTCAGCGATGTGCACTTGGCTGGCATCGGTGTTGACCAGATTTGCCAGATCGAAACTGCTTGCGGTGGTTTCCAGCGCCGAGCCAACGAAGGTGCGAATCTGCCGCGCCGCTTCGTCGGGCTGGTTTTGCACTGCGCGCATGAAGCGCTGCACATTGTCCGGGTCGGCCTGCACCTGCCACGCCACATAAGCCTGAACGATGATGCGCAAACCGTCGCGGGTACCGACATCCTGCAAGCCGCTGGAGGTAGTGCGCAGACGTAGATCCACCGGAATCGCCGCTTCGAATGGCGCCGGCCAGCGCCAGCTCAAACCCGGTTCAAGCAATACCCGCGATGGATTACCGAAGCGAGTAATGACCGTGGCTTCACCGGAGCGCACTTGCACCAGGCTCGCCGCCGCGATAGCGAACGCCACCAGCAACACCGCCCAGCCCATGCGCCGCCACGGGAAAGGCCCCGCCTCTTCCGGCGCTCCGTGGTGATGATGCCCATGATGATGGTGATGTCCGCCGTGGCCGTGATCGTGGCTGCTGTGATCATGCGGTTCGTGTGTGTGCGACTGGCTCAATGGGCGACTCCTGGTTGAGCGGTGGTGCGCGCGGGCGTCGGGTCAGCCGGCAGCGTGAAGGTACGCAGGTCGATGGTCGGCGCATTGCTGCTGCCACCGAGGCGATGATCGAGTACCAGCAATTTGGCTTTGCTCAGGCCTTGGCTGAGCTGCGCGAGGTATTGCTCCAGCACAAAGGCCTGGCCGGCACTGGCGTAGGCTTTTTGTTCGGCGCTGAATTTCAGATCCGCCGCCTGCGCCGTGGCACTGGTTTCGCGTGCATTGGCACTGGCCTGATCGCGAGCGAGGCTGGCCTGCAATTGCGCCTGATTACTCGCTTCGGCCGCCGCGCCACGCTCGCGGGAGATCAACGCCTGGGCGCCGATCTGCGCCGCTTGCACCGCGTGATAAGCATTGGCGGCACCGGCCGGCGGGTGAATGGCTTCAACCACCGTGGCGAGAATCTCCACACCACTGTTGAGTTGTTGCAGATCACTTTGCACCGCGCGACCGATCTCCTCGCCCAGCCCTACCCGATCTTCGCCGAGCAAACCGTCGAGCGTGCGCGAGGCAAAGTCGTGCACCAGAATCCGGCTGGCGGTGCTGCGGATCAGTGTGGGTACATCGGCACTGTTGTACGTCGCGGCCAGCGCCGCCTGATCAGTCAGGCCGATGCGATAGACGAAGCGCACGTCCATGTTGACGATTTGAAAGCTCTGCTGATCGCCACGGCTGCTGGCGATCACTTGCGACTTGTCGTTGACGTGACTGGCGTCCCACAAGCGGTTCGCCGTCATCGGCGCCGGGCCTTCAGCAGGATCGGCTTGTGGCGGTGCCGGGTTCTCGCCGACGCTGGTAGCGAGTTCATGCACCACGCCGTTTTCGACGATCAACACGCGACCCAACGGCCACGGCAAACCTGTGTGCAAACCGGGGCCAAACACCTGCACCGGTTTGCCGAAACGCTCATAAATGCCGCGACCCTGAAGAGGGATTTCGTGGATGCCGGTGAGCAACCAACCCACCGCAGTGATCAGCACCAACACCGGCAGAAACGCTCGGCGCATGTAACTGAACGCCCAGATCTGACGTAGATCGATGCCAAAACGGTTGTGCAATTCATGCTGCAACGCGAGCAACGGCTGCGGCGGCCAGCGCAGCATGTCGGCGACGAAACTGCGCGCCAGTAGCGTCGGTTCGAGCTGTTCGCGGCGTGGGCTGAAGACCGAGAGTACCGCGCGCAATAGCAGCTCGATCGCGACCAATCCCGGCAAGATGCCGATGAGTACCGCCACGCGAACCGGCCAAACCGCGTTCTCGCCAGCGAACAATAAACACAGCGCGCCGAGCACCAGACTGATGATCGCCATGCGCGTCAGTTGCGCCAGCGCTCCTGCTTCTGGCCATTGCGCTGGATTCTCCTGAGCGAGTTGCCGCTCCAGTACCAGCAAGCCGAACGCCAGCAGCAACGCCAACGCCGCACCGACGGAGGCGGACACTCCAACGGTTGCGGCGGGTAACGTCAGGTTCCACACCTGTTCGATGCTCAGCGCCACCAGCAACGACCAACCGCCCAACCACAGCGTCGCTGCACCGATCTGGCCAAGCACATGCAAACCGCGCTGACTGAGGCGATCCAGCAGGCGTTCGTACCAACCTTCTGGCGCAATCGCTTGATCGTCGGCAGTCGGCGTCAGCACACCAGGATTGATCACCTGCGCGCGCCACTGCGTCACCCACCACGCCGATTGCAGCCCGGCGACCAGCACCAGCAACGCCGCGCTCTGATTGACCAGCAGCGGCAGCCACAATGACTGCGGCGCAAACAACCCGACGAAAAACGCCGACACCCAGCCCGCCCCGGCCAATCCGCCAAGGCCCAACGCCCAACGCCGCAGTCGCCTGCCCTGCATGGTCGCCTGCTGAAAACGCGGCAGTCCGGTCACCTGCGTGCCATCCACCTCCAGATCAACTTGCATATCACCCCAAAATCATAGGCTCACGGTTCATATCGTTACGATATAACGAAAAGCGTGAAATATTCGTACACAATTACCCATATTCAAAGGCGCCCAACCTGTCGCTTGCCTGAAGCCTTGACCGAAATGTCTGGAAACGCACATATTACGTTCGTAATTTTTATCGACAGCTACTTTTAGCGATCCGCATCCATTCATCAGGAGCAAGCGCATGAGCAACTATGACGTAGTGATTCTGGGCGGCGGCCCCGGTGGTTATAACGCGGCGATCCGCGCCGGCCAGTTGGGCCTCAAGGCCGCTTGCGTCGAAGGTCGGGCGACCCTCGGCGGCACCTGCCTGAACGTCGGTTGCATGCCGTCCAAAGCCCTGTTGCACGCCTCGGAGCTGTATGACGCGGCCATGGGTGCGGAATTCGCCAACCTCGGCATCGAAGTCAAACCGACGCTGAACCTCGCGCAAATGATGAAACAGAAAGACGAAAGCGTGACCGCCCTGACCAAAGGCATCGAGTTTCTCTTTCGCAAGAACAAGGTCGACTGGATCAAGGGCTGGGGCCACATCGATGGGCCGGGCAAGGTTACGGTGACTGACGATCAGGGCAATAAGGTCGAGCTGACTGCCAAAGACATCATCATCGCCACCGGCTCCGAGCCCACTCCCCTGCCCGGTGTCGAGATCGACAACAAGCGCATCCTCGATTCCACGGGCGCGTTGTCGCTGAGCGAAGTGCCCAAGCATCTGGTGGTCATCGGGGCCGGCGTGATCGGTCTGGAATTGGGTTCGGTGTGGCGGCGACTCGGCGCGCAGGTGACCGTGGTCGAATACCTCGACCGCATCTGCCCCGGTGTTGATGCCGAAGCCGGCAAAACCCTGCAACGCTCGCTGAGCAAACAGGGCATCGCCTTCAAGTTGAGTTCGAAAGTCACCAGCGCTACGTCGTCGGAGAACGGCGTGCAGCTCAGCGTTGAGCCGGCGGCGGGCGGCACGGCGGAACTGCTCGAAGCCGATTACGTGCTGGTGGCGATTGGTCGTCGTCCGTACACCCAAGGCCTGGGCCTGGAAAACGTCGGTCTGAGCACCGACAAGCGCGGCATGCTCGCCAATAAACAGCATCGCACCGAAGCGGCTGGCGTCTGGGTGATTGGCGACGTGACGTCCGGGCCGATGCTCGCGCACAAGGCTGAGGATGAAGCGATGGCCTGCGTCGAGCAGATCCACGGCAAGGCTGGCGAGGTGAATTACGACCTGATCCCCAACGTGATCTACACCAAGCCGGAACTGGCCAGCGTCGGCAAGACTGAAGAGCAACTCAAGGCTGAGGGTCGCGCCTACAAGGTCGGCAAGTTTCCGTTCACCGCCAACAGCCGGGCGAAGATCAACCATGAGACCGAGGGTTTTGCCAAAGTCCTCGCCGATGAACGCACGGATGAAGTGCTCGGCGTGCATCTTGTGGGGCCGAGCGTGAGTGAGATGATTGGCGAGTTTTGTGTGGCGATGGAATTCAGTGCGTCGGCGGAGGACATTGCCTTGACGTGTCACCCGCACCCGACGCGCTCGGAAGCGTTGCGCCAGGCGGCGATGAATGTCGAGGGGATGGCGACGCAGATGTAGAAGATCAAAAGATCGCAGCCTTCGGCAGCTCCTACATGAAATGCGCCCCCTGTAGGAGCTGCCGAAGGCTGCGATCTTTGCTTGTCAGGCCGGCAGATGCCCCAAAGGCAAAGCCCCCGGTGTCTTCACCGTGTGAATCGCAAAGTTACTGCGGATGTCACTCACCCCCGGCAACTTCAACAGGCAGCCGCTGAGAAAGCGGTCATACGCGCGCAGATCCGGCACCACCACTTGCAGCAGAAAATCCGATTCCCCCGACACCAGAAACGCCGATATCACCTCCGGCAGCGCCGTCACCGCCGCATAAAACGCCTCGGCCTGTTCGTCGTTGTGGCGTTCGACCTTGACCCCGACAAACACCGTCAGCCCCAACCCGACTTCATCGCGATCAAGATTGGCCTGATAGCCGCGAATCACCCCCGCCTCTTCCAGCATGCGCACCCGGCGCAAACACGGCGATGCCGACAAGCCGATTTCATCCGCCAGCTCGACGTTGCTCAGGCGCCCGTCCCGTTGCAGGGCGGCGAGGATTTTGCGGTCGAAGGCATCCAGTTTCATGTTTGGCAGATCCCAATAGTTATCGCGCATAAAGCTAGCAGGTTATGCCAATTGCAGAAGCTTTTGAAGCCGACTACGCAAGCACCTGCCCCGCCCTTCAGCCCTAGACTGGCGCTACCGAATCGACAACGAAAGGACTGAACCGTGGCGAGTCTCTGGCTGTTTTTCCTGGCATTGGCGGTGGTTTTTCTGCTGCCCGGCCCAGACATGATCCTGCTCCTGCAAACCGGTGCGCGTCAGGGCCGCGGCGCCGCATTGGCCACGGCGATAGGCCTGGCGATTGCTCGAGGTTGTCATGTGGCATTGGCGGCGTTGGGGCTGGCGGCGCTATTCAAAGCAGCGCCGTGGACGTTCGAAGTGGTGCGGCTCGCCGGTGCGGCGTATCTGCTGTGGATCGGCATTCAATGCCTGCGCAGCACACTGCTGCCGAACCTGACGACAGGTGAAACTGCCGATAGCCACGGCCAATGGCGCGAAGCGATCCGGCGCGGTTTGCTGACCAATCTACTCAACCCCAAAGCCCTGTTGTTCTGCTCGGTGCTGTTGCCGCAGTTCATCGTCGCCGACGGCGCGCCAGTGCTGAGCCAGTTCGCCCTGCTCGGTGCGCTGCTGGTCGGCGTCGGTCTGCTGTTCGACAGCGCCTATGCGCTGACCGGCGCCGCGCTGGGCCGTTGGCTGCAACACAGTCCAACGGCGCAACGGCTGCAGCAATGGTTGTTCGGCAGCCTGTTGATCGGTTTCGCCGTGCGCCTGACTTTCGTCCAGCAGGCTTAGCCTTTGCGGGCCTTGCGCTGACGACGGCTGATCAACAGCAACGCGGCGGCCGTGACCAAGACAATCGCGCCAACCTGCACCGGCCACTTGTATGGTCGCAGCGTCGCGCGTACGGAGTCCGTGACCTGGGTGACGTAACGCTTGTCGGCGTTTTCGAAATCCGGGTACGGGCACTGATTGCCGAAATCCACCGCCCACAACACGTACGGGCCTTCCTTGATGTAACGCTGATACAGCGCGCTCTGCTCTTCGAGGCTGCTGTTCCAACCCGCCGCGTTGCACAGCACGGCAGCAAATGCCTGGCTGGTGTGCGGCAGGTTGTCGGCGGCGCGGCTGGCCAATTCGGTGGCGACGAAACGGTAGTGATAGCGCTGATCCGGTTTCGCTTCGCTGGCCTTCTGGCGCTGCACTTCGGCTTCGCTGACCAGCGGACCGACTGTCAGCTCGGTGGTTTCCAGGCTGAAGTTGCCGCCGAACGTGGCGTAATCCGGGGCCATCTCGTAACCGAGGATGTCCATGCCCCACTCGCGCGCCGTCCACGCGGCGTTGTACAGCGCACTGGCACGCTTGGTCGGCCACCATGCGGAATCGGCTTTCAAGCGTTGCTCACCGTAGAGCCGCGCCTTGTTTTGCAGGTCGGAATTGTCGAAATACGCGACCGCTTCGGCGTAATGCCCTTCGCGCAGCAAGCGCCGACCGAGCAGATTGCGCAGGCTGGCGGCGACCGGCAGCGGCACGTAGTTATCGCGCTCCTGCTGGGTCAGTGCGGGCGGTGCCGGGACGTTATCGTCGACGTATTTTTTCAGCTCTTCAACCGTCAGCACACGTTCGGCCACGGTCGCCGCATCGAACCAATAGGTGCTGTTGCTGCGATACAACTGCACGAACGCTTGCAGGTATTCGCCGCGCTGCAAGGCGAGAATCGCGCTTTCGCCTTCGACCCGGCATTTCGGCTGCAGGCTTTCGTACGCCCAGTCCGGGGTACGGCGATAACCCCAATCTTCTTTCTGCGGGAAGGCCTGCGCGGCTTTCGAATAGGCTGCGGCGGCGGCATTTTTGTCGCCGTCACGCACCGCCAGTTTCGCGCGCAGCCACCACGCGAGTCCGCCATCGCCGGCATTTTCGAGGAAAGCTTTGGCACCGGCGTAATCGCCCTGTTGATAACTCATCGCTGCCAGGCGATCTGCATTTTCGAGACTGCCACGGGTGCTGTTTTGCAGCAGCTTCACCAGTTTCTTCTCGTTCGGCGGTTCGTCGCCAAACGACCAGCCCTGACGGCTGACCAAGGACGCCGTGACCAGTTGCTGCACCGATGTGTGCTGAAGCAATTCGGCCAGTTCGGCCTCGGGCAATTCCGCCAACTCATTCATCAATTGCTTGAGCGATGTGTAACCCACGGCGGAACCGTGCAGGTTCTGCGCTTCATACAATTCGATGGCGGCGTTCCAGTCGCCAGCGGCACGCACCACCCGCGCCTCTTCGCCGAGGCTGGCGACACCCAGCTCCAACGGATCGCTGAAACCGTCGATGCTCAGTTGCCGAGCCTGACGGAACGCATCACGCGATCGCTCCAGCGCGACGACCTTATCCCCGGCTTCGCTGCTCATGGCGAACAACGTGCGCCCGAGAGAATACGCAGCCCAGGTGCTGCGCAACGGACGCTGATCTGCCGGCAACGCCAGCAACTTGTTGAAATACTCGACGGCGAGTTGATGATCGCCCGTGGCAAATGCGACCGCGCCGGCCACGTACAAGCGGATTTCTGCCGGCAGGCTGGCGCCCTGCACTTCGACCTGATGGGCATCGGTCAGGCCGCGCAGTTGCTTGACCAGCGTTTGCTGATCGGCGCTCAAACCCAGCTGTTCAGCCTTATCGCGCGCGTCGGCGGCTGCGTTTTCTTCGCCGTACAGGTCGTTGGGATTGTGCGTCGCCGCCGTGACGTTGTTCAGCCCGGCAATGGCTTTGCCGAGGCGGCTGAGTTCGAAGTTGAAGTTGCCCTCCGGCAGATCCGCCAGGGTTTGCCCGCGATTGTCGAGCAGGCGCATCGGGAAGTCCGGGCCGCAGGCCAGCGCCGAGCCCAATGGCAAGCAGAGGCTCAGGCAGAGCAGATGGCGGGGCCAGTTACGGGTCAACATGCGAACCTCCTTGATCAATATGTGCGCAACGCGCCCAACCGATGGCGCGTTGTCCGCCCGCCGGCAATCGGCCGTCGTGCAGGCGGGTGAAGGTAAGCAGATCCGGGCCTTGTTGCAATGCATAACCGGCGAGCGCATCGGCACCTTCACAGCGTTGCGCCTTCAAGGTGATTTGCGCGGGCCAGGCACTGTCGAGGTTGCCGGGGTTGTCGAGTTTGATGTCGTAGAGACCATCGTTTTCGCTGAACGTCACGCCGAGCTGGCTGACGAGTTGATCGCCACGGGCCACCGCGCGCAACGTGGTCAGACTCCAGGCGCGGCGATCGTTGGCCAGCGGCAAGCGAAACCAGATCAACCCGGCCAGATGCGCCGGCGGGTCTTCGCGCAGGGTCTTGCCGAGTTGGCTCAATGGCAGCGGATCGGCGAGCAGTTCCTGACGCTCGCCACCGCGCTCGAGTTGCACTTCGCTTTCCACCACCGGCGCCCCACCGTCGTCCGGCAACAGCGCGACTCCGTAGGCCGGCAGCGCGAGATAAAAAGGTTTATCGGTGATTCGCGCCCAGGCCTTGGCCCACTTCAACGCCTGATCGGAATCGAACAGCCCTCGACGCGGATCGCTGACCGCGTGGACTTGCAGCACGCTGCTGTCGACGGTTTGCAGGAGTGTCGGCAATTGCGCGCTGTCGAGCCAGGCTGGCAGTGCGGTGATGCTCAGCGCAATGTCTGTCGGCAATGCCGAGCGCAGCTGTTTGAGGAATTCAGCGTAGGCCGGTAACCGCGCATTACCGGCGTCGTGATCGATCTCGACGCCGCTCAGCGTCAAGCCTTGCGCCTGCCAATCGGCGAGCACCTGGAGAATCTGCGCGGTGACTTGATCTTGATCCAGCGACTTGAGCTGGCCGTCGAGACGAATCACCGCGATCAACGCACGGCCATCGGCTTTCAACAACGGCGCATCGATTCGCGCGCGGCTCCATCCGGCGTTGGGGAAGGCTTGCAGGGCGAGGACGCGCAGCGTCGAGAAATCATTGTGGCTGTCGCGCAACGCTGACTCATGGGCCGGCGTCCATTGGCGTTGCCAGATGTAGAGTTGTTGGTCGAGGGGTGGCGCGTCTTGCTGCTTGCAACCCACAAGCAAGATGCCCAAGAACAGACCGACAATAAACCGCATACCTTCCAACCCCCGAACACCACAAGGCTGCAAGGTTACACAAAAACCCTGTAGGAGCTGTCGAGTGAAACGAGGCTGCGATCTTTTGATCCTGTTTTTTAAAATCAAGATCAAAAGATCGCAGCGTGCCGCAGCTCCTACAGAGGTACTCCGGGTTTACGGGCAATGATGATCTGGCTTTTGGCAATCACCGAGTCCAGCGCCTGTTTGATCTGCGCGCCACGTGGCGAGCTGAGCAACGCCTGCCAGGTATCCGCCCAGTGATTGAGCAACGGATGATCCGGGTTGTTCAAATCAACCTTGGCTTCCCAGAACAACAGCATCCACACCGACCAGTAAAACCCGTGCTGGCTGTGGCTGATGATCTCCAGCCCGGCATCGCTGACCATCGTCTTGAACTGCTCTTCGCTGATGATCCGAATGTGGTTGGGCTTCTGGAAATACTCATCGGCGGCGATGCCTATTTGCAGGTTTTCGGAACTTGAATGCGGCACGCTCAGCAGGTACATGGCACCCGGCTTGCCGACCCGTACCAGTTCAGAAAGAAATTGCGCCGGGTCATCGACATGCTCGATCACTTCGGTGGAAACCACCCGCGTTGCCGTGGCGTCGGCTATCGGTAAAGGATTGCAGTCCGTGACATGGCATTCGATATCGCGCGCCGGCGTGTCACTCAGGCGCTGACGCGTCGCTTCGACCTTGGCCGCGTCGATGTCGGCGATGATGATTTTCGCCCCGCGCATGCCGCAGAAATGCACATTGCCGCCATCACCGCAGCCGACGTCGAGCAATACGTCGTCAGGGCTCACCACAAAGCCTTTGAACAGCTCGCCGGTCGCCTCTGTGTACCAGCCGCTGAGCACCGCGTCGTGCAGGCCGACCATGTAAGAATCTTTTTTCTCGGGGATCACAGCGGCAGGCGGCTCGGCAACTGGAGCCGGTGCTGTCGGCAATAATTTTTTCAAAAGTTGCAGCATGAGAACGCTCCAGAGGATCGGCTGGCATCGGCGAACCGGTTGCCTGGCAAGTGATGGAACAAAACGCCCGGCACAGCGATGGCGCGCAATTTTTCGATGCCCATGATCCGTTTGCCGGTCATGACGTGCGCCCTGCGTCCAGAGGTTTGCGGGCGATGATGACCTGACTTTTCGGCATCAATTGATCGAGGGTCTGTTTGATCGCATGGCCATCGGGCTGGGCCAGCAGGTCTTGCCAGGTGCGGGCCCAGCTTTCCATCAACGGTGGATACGGCGCCTGAATGCGATCACGCACCGCGCCGCCGGGATCTCTGCCGGCCGCGCGCTCGCTCGCCCAGAAAAATATCATCCCCATCACCCAGAAAAATCCATTGGCCTGGCGATGCTCGATTACCAGACCCGCGTCCTCTACCAATGCGGCGAAACGCTCCGGGGTAAAAATCTGCACATGATTGGGCGATTGGTAATAGCTGGCCGGGGCGATGCCCTTCTGCAAATGCTCGCCCACCGGTGCCGGTACGCTGAGCAGGTATTGCGCACCGGGGCGCCCCATGCGCACCAGTTCGGCCATGAATGGTTCCGGGTGGTCGATGTGCTCCAGCACTTCCATGCACACCACTTTGCTGGCGCAGCCATCGGCTAATGGCAGCGGCAGGCTGTTGCTGACCAGGCCCAGGTTCAGTTGATGGCTTTGCGCGTCGACCTGCCGGGCAAGATCGCGCACCTTGTGGTGTTCACTGTCAGTGAAAATCACCGAGGCGCCCTGACGGACAGCGAACAATGTTGCCACGCCTTCGCCGCAACCAACGTCGAGCAGCGTGTCATCCGCCGTGATTGCAAAACCTTTGAGCAATTCGCCCGAGTCGCCTAAAAACCAGCCGTCGAGCACGGCGTCATGCAAACCGACATCAGCAGGCGAAACGCTGGGGAGCGGCGCAGGCTCGGGCATCGGCGCGGGCGCGGGCAACCATCGTGCGAGCAGTCGCCGAATCATGCGCGCGAGACTTGTGCAGGAGGCGTCTGAGCCGATTGCAGACGTTGTTCAAAAAATGCCCGCAAACGCTGTTCGGTGTTGGCCTGACTGCAAAAGCGCTGCAGATTGCTGACGGCGTGGGCCGACATTCTGGCGTAGCGCTGACCATCGGTTTTCGCCACGTCATAGCTGGCGCGATAGGCCGTACACAGCGAATCCCAGTCGGTCATGTAGCGCATCGTCCGATACGCCGCGCGGGGATCGTGCGGCCAGGCCGTGAGCTCTTCAGTGAAATCGACGATGAACGCACAATCGCCGTCGATGTAATCGGCCATTGCCGTGTTCAGCGGTGCAATCGCCGGTTTGCCGCACGACATGAATTCCATCAACGGCAGGCACTGCCCTTCGCCGTAGGAGCTGTTGACCACGTAACTGGTGGCCTGCACCAGCGCTTCATAATCAACATCAGCCAGATAGCCGTGGATCAACACGATCCGGCATTGGTACGTCTGATTCTTGTAGAGATGATGCACCATGTCGTACAGCGCATTGGCGATGTCATGGTGGGTGAGTTTCAGCACCAGCGTTGCATCGGGCACGTCACGAAAAGTGCTGCAGAATGCACTGATCATGTCATGCCAATTCTTGCGCCCGTCATAGGGATTGAACACCGAGGTGTAGACCACGCCCTCAAGTTGCACCGTGCAATCCTGCGGTGGACCGCTGAACGACATCGGCGTCCCCTCTTGCAGCTCGCTTGGGCCATACGGCCGCAAGTCGACGGTGCGGCTGTCGATCAACAGACCTCGCAAATTCAACTGCACGTTTTCCACCACTGAGCTTTTGCTCAATGACTGACCACGCGCAGCGAAGCGATCCCACACCGGCGCCGGGATTGCACACACCGGATAATCGGCCCCCATCACATCGCGCACGGTATTGACCGTGAACGTCGAATGGGTGATCGCCCTGCCGCAGGCCTCCAGCACCACACGCCAGTCATGGCGCGGTTCACCCTGCCAGCTCTCGGTCGGAATGGTGCTGAATTCCCAGGCAAATACCGGAATGGTCGGGCACGCATAATGAATCGGCGTGCGATGCGGCGGCGAGAACGACAGGTAAACACATGCTTCGCCACGGCTCAGGCAATCGAAATACAGGCGATCGACCAATTCGTCGGGATTACTTACCTCGATGACCTGCCCGATGCGTTCCAGCACCGGGCGGAATTCCTTGAGCACGAAGTAATAGCTGTACTCGGGCCGGCCGAGGTTTTGCTGGATATTGCTCTTGTTGGTTTCCGAATGAATGATGATCAGCATGAGGCAGCCCCCGCTTCGATTGGCTGCGAAGCGACGTCACGGACAGGTGTCAGCCCGAGAAACGCTGCCAGGCGTTGCTGCACAGGCGCGAATCCGCAGTAATCGTGCATACGCTGATCAGCGGCGGCGGCCATGGTCTGGTAAGCCTGCGGATGATTTTTAGCCATCGCGTAGCTGTCCTCGTAAGCGGTTTTCAGCGAGCCCCAGTCCGGGCGATGGCGCAGCGTGCGATACAGAATCCGCACGTCCTCCGGCCAGATGGTCGGCTCGCGGCTGGACTTGACGATGAAGCCGACTTCTTCATCGATGTAATCGCGCATGGCCGTGTGGTTTGGCGCGATCACCGGACGGGCGCACGACATGAATTCCATCAACGGCAGGCACAACCCTTCGCAGCGTGACGCGTTGACATAGAAACTCGCCGCGCCATACAACCGGGCGAATTCCTCGTCTTCGAGATAGCCATGCATGACCACCACGCGGCAGGCAAAAGGCGACAGTTGCGACAGCAACGTGATCAGATGAACGTAGTAACTCGACAGGTCGTTCTGGGTGATTTTCAGCACCAGCGTCGCGTCTTCGACATCGCGCATGGCCCAGCAGAATGCCGTGATCAAGTGATGCCAGTTCTTGCGCCCGTCATCAGGGTTGAACACGCTCACGTAGACCACGCCACTGACGTCGATCTGTGCGTACTCGCTGGTATCGGGCAACACCGCTTGAGGATGTTCGACTTGCTCCATGGCTTGCGCGACCGTCGTCGCCAGAGGCAAGGGCTCGGGGGCCGGCGTACGCAGACCGGAAAGCTTTTGGCGCAGCGCATCGGGCAATAAATCGCTGACGGCTTCGCGATACCACATCAGCAGGTTGTGCTTGAGCAGAAACAGCGGCCGATGCTCGGAAGGACGGGTGAAAGCTCGAACGCCTTCACGCAGATAATGCCTGGTGATGAATGCCCGACGGCGCGGGGTCAGCTCGGGAGGTGGCAGAGGTTCTGCCGGCGTCTCCTCGACCGGCTCGGCCAGGCCACGGGTTTCCAGTTCCTGCTCGTTGTGAATGGGGGCGATCAGACCGTCGGCAGACAACCCCAGAGCGCGGCTGTCGATGATGCAACCCTTGATCTGCAACGTCGCTCCGGCGTTCACCGCTGCGGGCGGAAATTGCTCACGCACAGCGGCAAAACCTTCCCACAATGGCGTGGGCAGAACCAGTACAGGAAAGTCTTCACCCAAGGTGCGGCGGATCGCTTCGGCCGTGTGGCTGGACAGCGTGATCACCCGGCCATGCCGCGCCAGCGTCTGGCTCCAGTCCTGGCGGGGATCATCGGGGTGGCACTCGGAAGGGATCGAGTCATACTCCCACGCGATCACGCACACCGTCGGGCATTGCAGGTCAGTCGGGGTTTTATGCGGTGGCGAGAACGAAAGAAACAGACACTCTTCACCGGCCTCTTGCAGGTGTCGATACAGCGGATCGACTTCAGCCGCCGAGGCTACGACATGCACCCGCCCAAGGCTTTCCAGCACAGGGCGATAGGCCTTGAGCACGAAGTAATAGCTGTATTCGGGACGCCCAAGACTCTGGCTGATGGAGCGGTCGTTGACGTCCGAGTAAAGAATGAAATTCATGGCATTCCACGATGAAACCACCATCCCGGCAGTCTCATGCTATGACGGCCAAGCGTCGGATCGAATCGGTTTTACCGGCCTTCGTCCTTCGTCATGGGAGACGTCTTCGTTCTTGTTTTAGTGGTTGGTTTCACTCTGGCTCGCGACCCTTGCGACAAACTTTGAAGAATGGCGGCGAGGGGCATTCTAAACACATCCATCAAGGATTCGTGAACCGCCCGGCGAGAATAAATTTGGCTACGCTGACGAGAACTGACCGGTCACGGTTTGGCCGGTTGAAATTGCTCGGCAATTGGCACAGATTGACAGCAAATAACTACAACAACGTTTTCGCCTGTCGTCTTAGCGGATTTTCCAACCGATCTGACAGACCCTTCTCTAAAGCCTGTAGGAAGTGCTGCGAAAACCAAGACCAAGGGGTCGCTGTTTGAAAAAGCGTCTGTTCGTCACGGGTCTCAGTGGATTCGTTGGACAACATATTCAGTCACGTTTGGCCTCGCCCGACGCTGCGTGGGAACTGCTGCCTGCGGCTTCACGTTTCGACCTGACGGATCCGCACAGCCTCAGCGACCTGTGGCCGCACATGCCAGACGCGGTCATTCATCTGGCTGGCCAGACATTCGTCCCTGAAGCCTTCCGCGACCCGGCCCGCACCTTCGACATCAATCTGCTCGGCACCCTCAATCTGTTGCAGGCCCTCAAGGCCCGTGGTTTTCAGGGCTCCTTCCTGTACGTCAGCTCTGGCGACGTTTACGGTCAGGTCAGCGAGAACGATCTGCCGATCACCGAACAACAAGCGCCCTGCCCGCGTAACCCGTACGCGGTGAGCAAAATCTCGGCCGAGTTTCTCAGCCTGCAATGGGGTTTGAGTGAGGGCTGGCCGGTACTGGTCGCGCGGCCGTTCAACCACATCGGCAGCGGGCAGAAAGAAAGTTTTGTCATCGCCAGCGCGGCGCGACAGATCATTCGCATCAAGCAAGGTCTGCAAGCACCACAACTGGAAGTCGGCGATATTGACGTCAGCCGCGATTTTCTCGATGTTGGCGACGTGGTCTCGGCGTATTTCGCGTTGCTGGAAAAGGGCCAGGCAGGACAGGTTTACAACATCTGCTCGGGGCGGGAGCAGAGCATCCGCAGTCTGATTGAACAACTGGCCGATCTGGCCGAAGTAACCATGCAACTGGTTCAGGATCCGGCACGTATGCGACGCGCCGATCAGCGTCGCGTTTGCGGCAGCCATGAACGGCTGACCAAAACCACAGGATGGACGCCTGACATCACCACACAACAATCCCTGCGGGCGATCCTGTCCGACTGGGAGAAGCGAGTAAAACAAGAATGACTAAAAGTGCACTGATCACAGGGATCACCGGCCAGGACGGCGCTTATCTGGCGAAACTGTTGCTCGACAAGGGCTACAAGGTTCATGGCCTGGTCGCACGACGCAGCAGCGATTCGCGCTGGCGCCTGCGCGAGATGGGTGTCGAAGCCGACATCGTTTATCTCGACGGCGACATGGCCGATGCCTGCTCGGTACAGCGCGCGGTCATCAAATCGGCGCCGGACGAAGTCTATAACCTCGCCGCGCAAAGTTTTGTCGCCGCCTCCTGGGATCAACCGGTGACCACCGGCATCGTCGATGGCCTGGGCGTCACGCACTTGCTTGAAGCGATTCGTCAGTTCAGCCCGCACACGCGCTTCTATCAGGCCTCGACCAGCGAAATGTTCGGCCTGATCCAGGCCGAGCAGCAGGATGAGAACACCCCGTTCTATCCGCGCAGCCCGTACGGCGTGGCCAAGCTCTACGGCCACTGGATCACCGTCAACTATCGCGAAAGCTTCAACCTGCACGCCAGTAGCGGCATCCTCTTCAACCATGAATCGCCCCTGCGTGGCATTGAGTTCGTCACCCGCAAGGTCACCGACGCCGCTGCTCGCATCAAGCAAGGCAAACAGCAGGAGCTGGCGCTGGGCAACATCGATGCGAAACGCGACTGGGGTTTTGCCGGCGATTACGTCGAAGCCATGTGGCTGATGCTGCAACAGGACAAGCCTGACGATTTCGTGGTTGCCACTGGCGTCACCACCACGGTGCGCGAGATGTGCCGCATCGCCTTCGATCACGTCGGCCTCAACTACCGCGATTACGTGAAGATCGACCCGGCGTTTTTCCGCCCGGCCGAAGTTGAAGTGCTGCTCGGCAATCCGGCCAAGGCTCAGCGCGTGCTGGGCTGGAAGCCGAAAACCGACCTGGATACCTTGATCCGCATGATGATGGATGCGGACATGAAACGCGTCGCCAAGGAGTAGGCCATGCTGATCCCCGTGATTTTGTCCGGCGGTGCCGGCACTCGTTTGTGGCCGGTGTCCCGCGAGGGCCATCCGAAACCGTTCATGAATTTGCCCGACGGCCAGTCGCTGCTCGGCAAGACCTACCAGCGCGCGGCAGCTTTGCTCGACGGCTGGGGCGACATCGTCACGGTGACCAATCGCGAGTACTACTTCCAGAGCAAGGATCACTATTGCGCCGCCCACGTCTCGCGCCATCGCGGGCACTTCCTGCTGGAGCCAACCGGGCGCAACACCGCGCCGGCGATTGCTGCCGCAGCGTTGTCGCTGCAAGCGCTGCACGGTGATGACGCGATCATGGTGGTGATGCCGGCCGACCATTTGATCGTCAATCAGGACGCGCTGAAAACCGCCGTCGAGCACGCGGTGAATCTGGCCAAGGACGGTTATCTGGTGACTTTCGGTGTGATCCCGACCGCAGCGGAAACCGGCTTCGGCTACATCGAAACCGGCGCGCCGCTGGACGCCAAAGGCGCGGCGAAAGTGCAGCGTTTCGTCGAGAAACCCGATCTGCAAACCGCCACGCATTACCTGGAAAGCGGCAACTTCCTGTGGAACTCGGGGATGTTCTGCTTCACCACGGCGGCGGTGATTGCCGAACTGCAATTGCACGCGCCTGAACTGCTGGAACAGACCCGCGCCTGCATGGCCGCCAGCGCACCGATCGAAACCGTCGGTTGCCTGCAACAAGAGCTGTCACCGGCGCTGTTCGCGGAAATCACCGACATCTCCATCGACTACGCGCTGATGGAACGCTCGGAAAAAGTCGTGGTGGTGCCGGCCGGTTTTGACTGGAGCGACATCGGTTCGTGGGGCGCCGTCGCGGCTCTGGTGCCCGCCGATGCCGACAACAACCGCGCCAGCGGCGACGCGATCTTCATTGATAGCCACAATAACTTCGTGCAGAGCGAAGACCGGCTGGTGGCGACGGTGGGTGTGGATAACCTGATCATCGTCGACACCGCCGACGCGGTGCTGGTGGCCCACGCCGACCGGGCGCAGGACGTGCGTCGGGTGGCCAAGCAACTCAAGGACAAATCCCACGAAGCCTATCGGCTGCATCGTACCGTCAGCCGCCCGTGGGGGACTTACACGGTTCTCGAAGAAGGGCCGCGTTTCAAGATCAAGCGCATCGTGGTCAAACCCGGTGGCAAGCTGTCCCTGCAAATGCACCATCACCGCAACGAACACTGGGTGGTCGTCGAAGGCATGGCCAAGGTCACCAACAACGGCACCGGCACCACGCTGGTGGCGAAAAATGAATCGACCTTTATTGCCGCCGGCCATAAACATCGCCTGGAAAACCCCGGGGTGATCGATCTGGTGATCATCGAAGTGCAAAGCGGCGAATACCTGGGAGAGGACGACATCGTCCGCTTCGAAGACCAATACGGCAGGACGGTTTAAATGCTGCTTTCCCTGTACCGCTCGTTGTACAGCTATCGGGGATTCATCCTCGGTAGCGTCAAGCGGGAGTTTCAATCGCGCTATCGCAACTCGCTGTTCGGTGCGCTGTGGACTGTGCTCAACCCGCTGTCGATGATCGTGGTCTACACGGTGATTTTTTCCCAGATCATGCGCGCGCGCCTGCCGGGTGTTGATGACGGCCTGGCCTACAGCGTCTACCTGTGTGCAGGCCTGTTGACCTGGGGACTGTTCGCCGAAATTACCTCGCGCAGCCAGGGCATGTTCCTCGAAAACGCGAACCTGCTGAAAAAAATCAGCTTCCCGCGTATCTGTCTGCCGGTGATTGCGCTCCTCAATGCCGGCATCAACTTCGCGATCATTCTGGGATTGTTCTTCGGCTTCCTGCTGATCAGCGGACGCTTGCCTGGCATGGCTTTGCTGGCGTTGATCCCGCTGCTGATCCTGCAAGTGATCTTCGCCGCCGGGCTGGGGATGTTGCTTGGCATTCTCAACGTGTTCTTTCGCGACGTCGGTCAGATGTTCGGAATTTGCCTGCAATTCTGGTTCTGGCTGACACCGATCGTTTACCCACTGTCGATTCTGCCGCCGGGCATTCAACACGTTATCGGACTGAACCCGATGACCCCCCTGATGACCAGTTACCAGAATGTGTTTCTCTATAACCAATGGCCGGACTGGTCCTCGCTGATTCCGCTGCTGATCATCGGTCTGTTGCTCTGTGCCATGGCGTTGCGGCTGTTTCGTCATCGCGTCGGTGAAATGGTGGACGAGCTCTGATGGGACATATACGCGTTACCGGCCTGGGCAAGGCCTACAAACAGTACCCGAATCGCTGGAGCCGCCTGTTTGAATGGCTGGTGCCGTTTTCCGGAACCCGCCACCATCAGCACTGGATCCTGCAAGACGTCGACTTCGAGATCAAACCCGGGGAGGCCGTCGGCATCGTCGGCGTCAACGGCGCGGGTAAAAGCACCCTGCTGAAAATGATCACCGGCACTACCCAGCCGACCTGTGGCCACATTCAACTGGAAGGCCGGGTTGCCGCGCTGCTGGAACTGGGCATGGGTTTTCACCCGGACTTCACCGGCCGACAGAACGCCTTCATGTCAGGTCAGTTACTGGGCATGCAAGTCGAAGAGATTGAACAACTGATGCCGCAAATCGAAAGCTTTGCCGAAATCGGCGAAGCCATCGATCAACCCGTGCGCACCTATTCCAGCGGGATGCAGATGCGTCTGGCGTTCAGTGTCGCCACCGCGCGACGCCCGGACATTCTGATCGTCGACGAAGCCTTGTCGGTCGGTGATGCCTACTTCCAGCACAAAAGCTTCGAACGCATACGCAGCTTCCGCGCGGCCGGTACCACTCTGCTGATCGTCTCCCATGACCGCTCGGCCATTCAGTCGATCTGCGACAGCGCCATTCTTCTCGAAAACGGGCGTCTGGCCATGCGCGGTAAACCCGAAGAAGTCATGGACTATTACAACGCCATGCTCGCTCAGCGCGAGGGGCAGACGGTACGCCAGGAAATGCTTGCCAACGGTCAGGTGCAAACCATTTCCGGCACCGGCGAAGCGGGGATTATCAGCGTGCGCCTGCTCGATGCACGCGGGCGCAGCCTCGAAGTCGCAGAAGTCGGTCAGCCTGTGGTGCTGGAGGTGCAGACCGAAGTTCGTAAAGACATCGAACGGCTGATTCTCGGTTTCATGATCAAGGATCGGCTGGGTCAGGCCATCTACGGGATCAACACCCATCGCCTCGACAAAGCCGTCACCGACCTGAGCGCCGGCGAGCGCGTGACCTTCCGCTTCGCCTTCGACATGCGTCTGGGCAAGGGCAGTTATTCGGTCGCGTTGAGCCTGTCACGTCTCGACTCGCACCTGGATCGCAACTTCGAATGGCGCGATTACGGCCTGGTCTTCCACGTCATCAACAATCGCCAGGAAGACTTTGTCGGCTGCTCGTGGCTGCAAGCGCAAACCGACATCACCCGCTCCAGTGAACCCCTTGTACAAACGCCTGATATGGAGATCTTGCGATGACGCGACTGTTGGTGGAGTGCACTTACGTTTTCGAACACCCGACCGCCAACTCCGGCATTCAACGCGTGGTGCGCAACGTCATCCAGCAACTGCCGGCGGCCGATGAAACTGTCGAGTGCATCCCGGTGGTGATGATTGATGGCGGTCTCTATGAAGTGAAAAGTCTGGCCCCGCTGAAATCACCCAAGCTCGACCTGGTGAGCCTGCGCGTGAAGCTGGAGCAATGGGCCAACGCCTTCTGGCTGCGCCACCGTGCACTGGAGCGCCGCCGTCCGTTCAGCCAGTCGCATTTCGCCCGCCGAGTGCTCTACGTCGGCTGCCGGCTCAGCGCATTTGCCTGTTTCAGTTTGCCTATGCGCGTGCTCGAACGAGTCCTGAAAGGTAAAACCATTCCCGAACGTTGCGTCCCGTTAGCCCACCGGGCGGGCGATCAATTGGTGTTGCTCGACTCGTCATGGCACGCCAATTTTTTCCCTTTGGCCGAGCAACTCAAGCGTGACGGCGTCGGTATCATCTCGGTGATTTACGACTTGATCCCCCTGACCCATCCGCAGTTCTGCGATGCCGGCCTGGTCAAGGTTTTCAACGACTGGTTCGACTGGATCGCCCGCACGGCCGATGGCTACGTGGCGATTTCGACGACTATCCGCGACCAAGTGCGCGAGGAGATGCTGCGCCGGATTGGCGCGCAACAAGTCGAACAACGCTGGTTTGATTACTTCCACCTGGGCTCGGAACTGGATCTGAGCGATGCCGGTGCCGAGGTGGATCGAGCCTTGCTGCAGATGTTCAAAACGGCCGAGCCGGTGTTCCTCATGGTCAGCACCATCGAGCCGCGCAAAAATCACGCTTATCTGCTGGATGCCTTCGAACGCGCCTGGGCCACGGGATCCACGGCACGCTTGTGCATTGTCGGGAAAATTGGCTGGAAGTGTGATGCCTTGGTCGAGCGCATTCGCAAGCACCCTGAACTGAACCGCCGCTTGTTCATGTACAACTCACTGTCCGACAGAAGTCTGGAACATGCCTACTCCCACGCCACCGCGCTGGTGTTCCCGTCTTACGTCGAAGGTTTCGGCTTGCCACTGGTGGAAGCCATGCAACGTGGATTACCGGCAATGGCCAGCGATATTCCGGTGTTCCGCGAAATCGGCGGCGATTACATGGCCTATTTCGATCTGGCAGACCCGCAAAGCCTGACCGATCTGGTGACCGGTATGGAGCACTCCGGCAAGTTTCCGGCCGCCCTGAGCCTTGAACAATGGCGTTGGCTCAGTTGGCGCGAAGCGAGCGCGCAATTGGTTCAGCGGATCGAGCGCAACCTGAACACATCGCTGCCTACCGAAGAGAAGCAGCATGCGCATAGCGCTTAACGCCAGAATTCTGCAGGCGCCGCGCACCGGCATCGGCCATTACGTCGCTGAACTGGTCAACGCCTTGCGCAGCGAACCTGATGTCGAAGTCACGCTGTTCCACGGCTGGGGCTGGAGTTCGGCGCTGCCGGAAGCGGCCATGCCCGGTTACTCGCGTTTGACGCCGCTGCTGCGGCAAATCCCCGGTGCCTATCAGGCGCGGCGCTGGCTGGAGCAGAAGCGTTTCGATCAGGGTCGCGCGCAAGGCATCGATCTGTATCACGAGCCGAGCCTGTGGCCGCTGGCCTTCGACGGCCCGACGGTGATTACTTTGCACGACCTCACGCACCTGCACTTCCCCGACACGCAGCCCGCCGCGCGGCTCAAGGAAATCGAGCGGCGACTGGCGATCGGCGTTGCGCAGGCGCAGCTGATTCTCACCGACTCGCAAGCCATCGCCGATGAAGCTCAGGATTATTTCGGCTTGCCGGCCGAGCGCTTTGTGGTCGCCCCGTTGGGCGTCGCGGCACGCTTTCATCCGCGTGAGCCATTGGCGATCGACGCGGTGCTCAAAACGCACGCGGTTACGGCGCGCGAATATTTCCTCTGTGTCGGCACGTTGGAGCCGCGCAAAAACCTGACGCTGGCCCTGCGCGCCCACGCCTTGTTGCCAGAAGCCGTGCGCGAGCGTTTTCCGCTGCTGATCGTCGGCATGGCTGGCTGGCAGCGCGATCAGTTCAGTGAAGAATTGCGTCAAGCCTTGGCCAGCGGTCATGTGTGCCTGCTCGGTTACTTGCCCGATGAACACGTGGCGCAATTGCTCGCCGGCGCGCGGGCACTGATTTTTCCTTCGCTGTACGAAGGTTTCGGTCTGCCGGTGCTGGAGGCGATGGCCAGCGGCACGCCGGTGGTGGTCACCGGTTCTTCGGCGATGCCGGAAGTGGCGGGCCCGGCCGGCAACTATATTCAAGCTGACGATGCACAAGGCTTGCGCGATGCGATGAGCCTTCTGATCGACGATCAAGCACATTGGCAGGCATGCCGAGAAGCCGGATTGCAGCAGGCACGGCTTTTTTCCTGGGAGCGTTGTGCACAGGCCACGGCCGGTGCCTACCGCCAGGCCATGGGAGGTTGATATGCGCGTACTTCACTTTTTCAAAACGTACCTGCCTGATTCGGTCGGCGGCATCGAACAAGTGATCTTCCAGCTCTGCGAAAGCGGCGCCCAGCACGGTATCGACGGCCAGGTGCTGACACTCAGCAGCGACCCGACACCGCCCGTGGTCAAACTCGGTCACCACGAAGTGCACCGCGCCAAACTCGACATTCAGTTCGCCTCCACCGGTTTTTCCTGGAGCGTATTCAAACAGTTTCGCGAAATGGCCGCCGAGGCCGATGTGGTCAACTACCACTTTCCGTGGCCGTTCATGGATCTGGTGCATTTCGCCAGCGGCATGCAAAAACCCAGCGTAGTGACCTATCACTCGGACATCATTCGCCAGAAGCATCTGCTGAAACTTTACCGGCCACTGATGAACCGCTTCCTCGCCAGCGCCGACCGTATTGTCGCGGCGTCGCCGAACTACCTGCACACCAGCGATGTGCTGCAGCAGTTTCAGGACAAGACTCGAGTCATCCCCTACGGTTTGAACAAGGCCGGTTATCCACAGGCCGATAGCGAGCGCATGAACCGCTGGCGCCAGCAGCTTGGGGATAAGTTTTTCCTGTTTGTCGGGGTCATGCGTTATTACAAAGGCCTGCACATCCTGCTTGATGCGCTGAAAGACGTGGATTACCCGGTGGTGATCGTCGGCGCCGGCCCGCTCGAGCAGGAGCTGCATGCGCAAGCCGCTGCGTTGGGGCTGCGCAACATTCATTTCCTCGGGCGCTTGGGCGACGAAGACAAAGTCGCGTTGCTGCAATTGAGCTACGCGATCGTCTTCCCGTCGCACCTGCGTTCGGAAGCGTTCGGTATTTCGCTGCTGGAAGGCGCGATGTACGGCAAACCGATGATCTCCAGCGAGATCGGCACGGGTACCAGTTACATCAATATTCACAACGAGACCGGATTGGTGGTGCCGCCGAGTCATCCGCAGGCGTTTCGCGAGGCGATGCGTACGCTTTGGGATGATCCGGTGCGTGCGGCGGCGATGGGGGTGAAAGCGGAGGCGCGGTATCGGCAGTTATTCACAGCCGACGAAATGGGCCGCAAGTGGACGGAGCTGTATCAGGAATTGCTCGAAGAAAAATCCCTGTCCTACGCCTGATCCCAGCCTGAAACACATTCCACTGTAGGAGCTGCCGAAGGCTGCGATCTTTTGACTTTTGTTTTCAAGATCAAAAGATCGTCCGATCGCGGCCCGAGCCTTCGGCAGCTCCTACAGGGATCGGTTTATAAATCCAACACCAAGGGTTGGCCGCTCTGCGCCGGCACCGCACAACAAATCAGCACATGCCCCGCCTCCGGCATATCCGCCGGCACCTGAGGATAATTCACCGCACCGCTGACCAGCCGCGTCTTGCAGGTTCCACATGAACCACCCCGGCAACTGAACTCCGGACGTAATCCACGGCTTTCCGCCAGTTCCAGCAAACTGCCACCATCCGGCTGCCAACGCGCCTCTTTCGCCGAACGCTCGAACACCACCGGAACCGAAGTGGTCGCTACGGGCGGTTGCTCAATCACGATTGCATCCGGATCGGCCTGACGTTTCAGTGTCGACGGGCCAAAGGTTTCCGCATAAATCTGCGCATCGCGTACATCCAGTTCGCGCAGGGTGTCGTACAGCCCTTGAGTAAACCCACCGGGGCCGCAGAGGACAAAATCGATCTGGTCGAAATCCTCGACCTCCAGCACATTCCTCAACACCTGCGCATCAATCCGCCCAGGGAGATCGAAATCTGCACCTTCGAGCACATCGGCTTCCGGCTGGCTGAGCAAACGCAACACCCGCACCGCATCGCCAGACGTTTCCAGCAAGCGATCCAGTTCCTTGCGAAACGGTTGATCGGCCAGGCTGCGTGAACTCTGCAACAACAGCGTCGGACGAATCCTCCTCGTCCGTAAGCCTTGGTACACCACCTCGCGCAGCATCGACAGCAACGGCGTGATTCCCACACCAGCAGCCAATAGCACCAACGGTCGCTGCTCCAGCGGTGCGACGGTGAAATGCCCCTGCGGCGCACGCGCTTCGAGTACATCGCCAACATTAATCTGCTCATGCAGATGCGACGAAATCAGGCCCTCACGCTTGACGCTGATCCGGTAGAAACCATCCGATGGCGCACTCGAAAGGCTGTAAGTACGAATGTGTACCTCGCCCTCCACGGTGAAACGCAGCGGCAAATGCTGACCGGCAAGAAACACCGGCAAACCGGCGCCATCGGCGGGCTCCAGATAGATCGAGCGAATGTGCTGACTCTCCGCTTCGATCTTCGCCACCCGTAGCGGCCGCCATTGATTGCCCAACGCCTGCGCTTGCAAACGTGCGTCCGCCTCGGCCCAGTTACCGGTCAACAGACTGGTCGGCGACATGCCGTCGAAGCGCCAGCGCAACGCCAATGCCGCCGGACGTCGCACCAGTTTTTCCACGTCAAATGTCCACAGGCGTTCCGCGCCTTGAAACGCCTCGATTTGCGGGCCTTCGAGAATGATCTCGGTGCGCCCGCTGAGTTGCAGCACATCGCCTGTGGAAAAGTCGATGAACAGCAGGCCGGCCTTGGGGTTGAGCAATAAATTGCCGAGGGTATTGAAATGCAGATTGCCGGCAAAGTCGGGGATGGTCAGACGATTCCCTTCCACCCGGACGAAACCTGGCTGCCCACCGCGGTGGGAAACATCCACCGCGCGCTGACCATCAACATCGACATAACTGGCGACGAAGAACGTGTCGGCGCCTTCGATCAACGCCGTGGCCGTCTCATCGAGAGCGTCCAGATGCTGAGCCGGGCGGGTTTGCGGATCCGTCAGTGGCACGCGCTGAAACTGGCGCAACTGAATGTATTGCGGGCAGTTGCCGAAAGCCTGATCCACGCTGACGTCGAATCCCTGCGCGGTCAGATTATCGACATGGCCGTTAAGGCGATTGCGCCGGCGGGTGTGCAGTTCGATGCCGAGCAAACCGATCGGCTCGCCGTTGCGCAGTTGCGCCGGGTCATCGGCCGAGGATTGGCTGGCGAAATGCAGGTGCTCGGGATCCGGCGAATGAGCAAAGCCCGGCGCACCTTCAAGCACACTGGCCCACGGCCGGCCCTGCGCATCGACGGCGCCGTACAGCATAAAGGGCAATTGCTGATAGAACTCACGGTGCTGATCCGGCATCCACGTGCGAATCACCTTACGCCCGAACGCCTCCATGCGTTCGGCAACCCCGACTTTCGCCTGCAACTGTTGCTCGCCAGCGTGCCACGGTGAACGTTCCATCACGACCTCTCCCCTGCACCGTCGGCACAGTGTGGATTGCGGGAATCAGACTGCGGTTTGCAGGCCGGCGACGGTGCGCGGCATGCCGACAAACCCGGGCAAGGCTTCGACCCGGGCCAGCCAGGCGCGAACATTGGCGTACTCATCCAGCGACACATTGCCTTCCGGCGCATGAGCGATGTAACTGTAGGCCGAGACGTCGGCGATGGTCGGTTCTTCGCCGGCCAGATACGGAGTTTTGCCCAGTTCGATGTCCATCACTTTCAGCAGGTTGTGCGCACGGGTGATGGCTTCTTCAGCATTCAGTTGCGCGCCGAATACGGTGACCAAGCGTGCAGCAGCAGGGCCAAAAGCAATCGGCCCGGCGGCTGCCGACAACCAACGCTGCACATGCGCGGCACCGACCGGATCCGCAGGCAGCCAACGTCCGTTGCCATACTTCTGCGCCAGATACACCAGAATAGCGTTGGAATCGGCGAGCACCACGCCGCCGTCATCAATCGCCGGGACTTGGCCGAAGCTGTTGATGGCCAGATACGCGGGCTGCTTGTGCTCACCCTTGGCCAGATCGACGAAAATCAGCTCGGTCGGCAATTGCAGCAGGGACAGCATCAACTCGACGCGATGAGCGTGGCCAGAACGCGGGAAGTTGTAGAGTTTGATCGCTTGCATGGTCGACTCCGCTGAACAGGGGCGCCGCTGCGGGGATGAGCGCGCCGAGGGGGCCATCTTCCCCTGATCGCGAAAACAACAGAATCACCAGTAACTGCAAACGATTATTTCAGCTCGTGCAATAACGCTGCATTTTTCAACGCGGGATGTTCGCGCAAAGCCTGTACCGCGAAATCGACAAAACTGCGAATCCGCGCCGGCGCCTTGCGCCCGCCCTGATAGACCACATGGATCGGCAATGCGGGCAGTTCGAATTCGGCGAGGACGATTTCCAATTCACCGGCAGCCACCTTGCTCGCCACCTGATAAGACAAGACTCGCGTCATCCCCAAGCCCATGGCAGCCGCCGTAATTGCAGCCTGATTGGCCGTGACGATCAGACGCGGTTCAGGTCGCACGCTGAACGGTTCGCCTCCATCGAGAAACGGCCAGGTGCGTTGCTGCCCAATTGCTGAAGTCGCCACAACGGGCACGCCTGCCAGCGCATGAGGATGAATCGGCCGACCGTGCCTGGCGAAATAGTCCGGCGAGCCACAAATCACCCGACGCACCTCACCGACCCTAATCGCATGCTGGCTGCTGTCGGGCAGATCACCGATGCGCACCGCCACATCGATACCCTCTTCGACCATGTTGACGATCCGGTCGACCAGCACCGCGTTGATCGTGACTTCCGGATACTGCGCGAGATAACCCGCCATCACCGGCGTCACAAACAGATCGCCGAACAACACCGGCGCCGTCACCGTCAATTGCCCACGCGGCTGCGCATGACTGCCCGCCGCCGAATCCTCGGCTTCCTGCACCTCCGCAAGAATCCTCCGACAATCCTCCAGATAACGCTGCCCCGCCTCGCTCAAATGCACACTGCGCGTGGTACGAATCAACAACTGCGTACCAATGCGCAACTCCAGCGCCGCCACCGCCCGCGTCACACTGGCCGCGGAAAGGCCCAAACGCCGCGCGGCCGAGGAGAAGCCCTGCTCTTGGGCGACGGTGGTGAAGATGTGCATTTCCTGGAAGCGATCCATCCAACAACTCCTTAGCTTGCAGCCATCATTCGTTGATGCAAGTCCGGAAATAGAAGCTGTGCAAACCACACGGGCAATCCCGGATAAAGATCTCGGGCTTTAGGCGTAGCACTTTCCACAAGTCCCAGCTGGACAAGACTTCTAAGTTGATCAGTCGCGACCCGGTCAGACAGTCCGGTGAATATCTTGAAGTCCGCCCGACTCAGCACGCCCTGAGTCAGCAGAATGTGCAAAGCACGTGCTGCCTCGGGCTTGAGACCGGCCCTTTTAATACGCTCGTCCCACGCAAAAATGGTGTGAAGTCTTTCACGCATGTTGGAGACGTTCAGTGCCTGCTCGGTATAGCGCATCTGATCCAGACAGGTCTCCAGCATGAAACCGACAAATTCGAACAGCCTCGCTTGGGTGAGTTGACCACGCCCATCCAGATCACCGCGACGCGATTTGTCCGCATTGGCCAAACGCGCGTAATAAGTGTCCTGCTGGCGAGCAAGTCCTCGCGATAACGACCACAAGGGCGATACCAGTCCCAGTTTCTGCAGTTGCAGGTGGGTGATCAGCCTGCCGGTGCGACCGTTTCCATCAACGAAAGGATGCACCCAGGCTAATCGATGGTGATAAGCCATGACCGCGAGCAAGCGGCTCCGTGCATCGGGCAAGCGGCCGTAGACCTGCTGCATACGATTGAGCATCGGTGTTACGGATTGACTGGAGGGCGCGGCATGATTGCCGACGAGAACTTCCTGGGCCGCTACATCTCGAAGCTGGCCAGGCACCAATCGACTTGCGTCGCGCAAATGCAATTGGTCACCGCTGGCCCCCTGAAACAGGCGCTTATGTACCCGGGAAACAAATGCGCTGCTGAACATTGCCTCCCAAGGCAGTTTGTTGTGCAGTGACAGCGCTCGTTCAAAAGCTTGCTGTGTACCGATATGCGTCACCGCCAGCTCAGTCAGCTCTTTGGGATTACGTCTCGGGGCTGTCGGCGCAAGCGTTACCGGCTCAGTAAATTGGCCCTCAATCAGATTGCTATAAAAGCTGCTGGTGACCCGCAGCAATCCACCCACTCGCCGAACCATTTGCGGAGCAACGATGGCGCTGAGTTTTCCTGCCTGAAATGGCACTTGCTCTGCCAATTGCAGAATTTCACTGGGAAATGTCGGAACCAGCGGCTCCAGCCAATGATTCCCCAAGATAGCTTCAGCGCTCATTCGACCTCCAAGATTCGCGGATTTTTTCGCGGATTTCAGAGTACGCCACAACCCCCGGTTTACCTAGCTATAGGTAATGTAGGAATAGTCGGAAGTTCGAGTAGTACGCGGATTTATTTGCGGATTTTTTGTAGATAAATAGCGAGAGTGTTGGAGCCTAAAAAGCAACGCAGGAGCAAGAAAATTCTCGCCCCCGCGTAAGACCAATTACTCCACCGTCACCGACTTCGCCAGATTACGCGGTTGATCCACGTCCGTGCCCTTCAGCACCGCAACGTAGTACGACAGCAACTGCAGCGGGATCGTGTAGAGGATCGGTGAGAGGATGTCGTGGATGTGCGGCATTTGCACCACGTGGGTGCCTTCGCCGTTGGTCATTCCGGCTTTTTCGTCGGCGAACACGATCAGTTCGCCGCCACGGGCGCGGACTTCCTGCAGGTTGGACTTGAGCTTTTCCAGCAGTTCGTTGTTGGGCGCAACGGTGACCACTGGCATGTCGTTATCCACCAGCGCCAGCGGGCCGTGTTTCAGTTCGCCGGCCGGGTAGGCTTCGGCGTGGATGTAGGAGATTTCCTTGAGCTTCAAGGCACCTTCCATCGCGACCGGGAATTGCGCGCCACGGCCGAGGAACAGGGTGTGGTTCTTCTCGGCGAACAGTTCGGCGATTTTTTCCACGGTGCTGTCCATCGCCAGCGCTTCGCCGAGGCGGGTTGGCAGGCGGCGCAGTTCTTCGACCAAAGTGGCTTCAACGCCTTTGGCCAACGTGCCGCGAACCTGACCCAACGACAGGGTCAACAACAACAGGCCGACCAGTTGCGTGGTGAAGGCTTTGGTCGAAGCGACGCCGATTTCGCGACCGGCCTGGGTTAGCAGGGTCAGGTCGGATTCACGCACCAGCGAGCTGATGCCGACGTTGCAGATCGCCAGGCTGGCGAGGAAACCCAGTTCTTTGGCATTGCGCAGCGCGGCCAGGGTGTCGGCGGTTTCGCCGGACTGCGAGATGGTCACGAACAAGGTGTCCGGCTGCACCACGACTTTGCGGTAGCGGAACTCGCTGGCGACTTCGACCTGGCACGGGATGCCGGCCAGTTCTTCCAGCCAATAACGCGCGACCATACCGGCGTGGTAGCTGGTGCCGCAGGCGACGATCTGCACGTTGCGCACTTTGGCGAACAGCTCGGCGGCTTGCGGACCGAAAGCCTGAACCAGCACTTGATCATTGCTCAGTCGACCTTCGAGGGTGCGCTGGACAACGGCCGGTTGCTCGTGGATTTCCTTGAGCATGTAGTGGCGGAATTCGCCTTTGTCGGCAGCTTCGGCGCCGTCGGTGTACTGCACGGTCTGGCGCTCGACAGCGTTGCCGCTCACGTCCCAGATCTGCACGTTATCGCGGCGAATTTCGGCGATATCGCCTTCTTCCAAGTACATGAAGCGGTCAGTCACCTGACGCAACGCCAATTGGTCGGAAGCGAGGAAGTTCTCGCCCAGTCCCAGACCAATCACCAGCGGACTGCCACTGCGTGCGGCAACCAGACGATCCGGTTGCTTGGCGTTGATCACCGCCAAACCATAAGCGCCGTGCAGTTCTTTGACGGTCGCTTTGAGTGCGACAGTCAGATCAGGCTGATCCTTGAGTTTATGGTTGAGCAGGTGAGCGATGACTTCGGTGTCGGTGTCCGAGGTGAACACGTAGCCCAGTGCTTTCAGTTGTTCACGCAAAGCTTCGTGGTTTTCGATGATGCCGTTATGCACCACCGCGATGTCGCCGGAGAAATGCGGGTGGGCGTTACGTTCGCACGGCGCACCGTGGGTGGCCCAACGAGTGTGGGCGATACCCAGACGACCCACCAGCGGGTGCTCGGCCAACGCGGCTTCGAGTTCGCTGACTTTGCCCGGGCGACGCATGCGCTCGAGGGTTTCGTCGTTGGTGTACACCGCCACACCGGCGCTGTCGTAACCACGATATTCGAGGCGCTTGAGGCCTTCGAGCAGGATGGCGGTGATGTTGCGTTCAGCGACTGCGCCGACAATTCCACACATGCTTATTTCTCCTGACTGACAGCCGCGCAAATCACGTTGATACCGCGGGCCTGGATCTGATCGCGTGCATCGATAGGCAGGCGATCATCGGTAATTAGGGTATGGACGCTGCTCCATGGCAGCTCCAGATTGGGAATCTTGCGGCCGATCTTGTCGGCCTCGACCATGACGATAACTTCCCGCGCCACGTCAGCCATGACCCGGCTCAAACCGAGCAGTTCATTGAAGGTCGTGGTACCGCGCACCAGATCGATACCGTCGGCGCCGATGAACAACTGGTCAAAGTCGTAAGAGCGTAGTACCTGCTCGGCAACCTGGCCCTGGAAGGATTCCGAATGCGGATCCCAGGTGCCACCGGTCATCAACAGCACCGGTTCGTGTTCGAGTTCGCTCAAGGCATTGGCGACGTGCAGGGAATTGGTCATCACCACCAGACCTGGCTGCTGGCCAAGTTCGGGGATCATCGCGGCGGTGGTGCTGCCGCTGTCGATGATGATGCGCGCGTGCTCGCGGATGCGTTTCACCGCCGCGCGGGCAATCGCCTGTTTGTATTTGGAAACGCTCTGCGCGGTTTCCGCGACCAGCTCCTGCGGCATGGTGATCGCCCCGCCGTAACGGCGCAGCAACAAGCCATGGCTTTCCAGTGCGGCGAGATCCTTGCGAATCGTAACTTCAGAGGTTTCGAAGCGCTTGGCTAGCTCATCCACACTGACTTCGCCCTGCTCATTGAGCAAGGCAAGAATGTTGTGGCGGCGTTGGGGCGTGTTGCGTTTCGACATGGCGGCTTAAGTTTCGATTCGAAAGATAACGGAAGCAATCAAAACCTATTGGCCATAAATCGTCAACCCATTGCTCATAAAAAATCGCAGCCCTCCGACAGTCCCCGTAGGAGCTGCCGAAGGCTGCGATCTTTTGATCTTCAAAAAGCCGCTGTGGATAACTCAGTCCTTTTTGATTTTCACCGGCCGCTTCCAGCCATCAATGTTCTTCTGCCGCGCACGACCAACCGCCAACTGCGCGTTATCCACATTCTGCGTAATCGTTGAGCCGGCCGCTGTGGTCGCACCATCAGAGATATCCACAGGCGCGACCAACGAATTGTTGGAGCCGATGAACACATCTGCACCCAACACGGTTTTCCACTTGTTGGCGCCGTCATAGTTGCAGGTGATGGTGCCCGCACCCACGTTGGTGCGCGCACCGATTTCGGCATCGCCCAAATAGGTCAAGTGACCGGCCTTCGCGCCCTCGCCCATGTGCGCATTCTTCAGTTCAACAAAGTTACCCACATGCGCGCGCGCTTCAAGCACGGTGCCCGGACGCAGACGCGCGAACGGACCGGCATCGCTGCCCTCGCCCATTACGGCACCTTCGATATGACTGTTGGCCTTGATCACCACGCCTTTGCGCAGGGTGCTGTCCTTGATCACGCAGTTCGGGCCGATCACCACGTCGTCTTCGATAACAACGTTGCCTTCGAGGATCACATTGATGTCGATCAGCACATCGCGACCCACGGTCACTTCACCGCGCACATCAAAACGCGCCGGGTCACGCAGGGTCACGCCTTGCGCCATCAAACGGCGGCCGGCGCGCAACTGGTAATGACGCTCCAGCTCGGACAGTTGTTTGCGATCGTTGGCGCCCTGCACTTCCATCGGGTCGTGCGGTTGTTCGGTGGCCACTACCAGACCATCGCTGACCGCCATTTCAATCACGTCAGTAAGGTAATACTCGCCCTGAGCGTTGTTGTTCGACAGGCGGCTCATCCAATCGGCCAGACGATCGGCCGGGACGGCGAGAATGCCGGTGTTGCCTTCGGTGATTGCGCGCTGCGCTTCGCTGGCGTCTTTGTGCTCAACGATGGCCGCGACCTTACCGTCAGAGTCGCGCACGATACGGCCGTAACCGGTCGGGTCGTCGAGTTCGACGGTGAGCAAACCCATCTGCCCCGGCACTACGTGCTTGAGCAGACGTTGCAGTGTTTCGACTTCGATCAGCGGAACGTCACCGTAAAGGATCAGCACGGTGTCAGCGGAAATGAACGGCACAGCCTGGGCGGTGGCGTGCCCGGTGCCGAGCTGTTTGTCCTGCAGGACGAAATTCAGATCATCAGCCGCCAGACGTTCACGCACCACATCGGCGCCATGGCCAATCACTACATGGATGCGTTGTGGATCGAGTTGGCGGGCGCTGTGGATAACATGGCCCAGCATGGAATTGCCGGCAATCGGGTGCAGAACTTTCGGCAGGGCCGAACGCATACGAGTGCCTTGACCGGCCGCGAGGATAACGATTTCAAGAGACATGACTGGCTACCAATCCTGGGTGGTCAGCAACTGCGACCGGGGTTGAATTCGGAAAAAGAAAAAAGGGTAGCCGAGGCTACCCTTTTTTATCAATCGCACAACAAGCGGCTGACGGATTAACCGCCAAACTTCTTGCGGATCTGCTGGACGGTGCGCAGCTGAGCTGCAGCCTCGGCCAGACGAGCTGACGCAGCGCTGTAGTCGAAATCAGCGCCCTTTTCATGCAGAGCATGCTCGGCAGCCTTGAGAGCTGCTTGAGCCTGAGCTTCATCCAGGTCGGCAGCACGTTGCACGGTATCGGCAAGCACTTTGACCATGTTCGGCTGAACCTCGAGGAAACCACCGGAGATGTAGAACACCTCGGCTTCCCCGCCTTGCTTGATCAGGCGGATCGGACCTGGCTTCAGATTAGTGATCAGCGGCGCGTGACCCAGAGCGATACCAAGATCACCCAGTGCACCGTGCGCAATCACCATCTCGACCAGGCCGGAAAAGATTTCCCCTTCCGCGCTGACGATATCGCAATGGACTGTCATAGCCATCTGATTGCCTCAACCTAAATTAGCGCCCGTTGCCGGGCGCCGGGATTACAGTTTCTTGGCTTTCTCGATCGCTTCTTCGATGCCGCCAACCATGTAGAACGCTTGTTCTGGCAGGTGGTCGTAGTCACCGTTGAGGATGCCTTTGAAGCCAGCAATGGTGTCTTTCAGGGAAACGTATTTACCCGAAGCACCGGTGAAGACTTCAGCCACGAAGAACGGCTGCGACAAGAAGCGCTGGATCTTACGAGCACGGTTTACCAACTGCTTGTCGGCTTCCGACAGCTCGTCCATACCCAGGATCGCGATGATGTCCTTCAGCTCTTTGTAACGTTGCAGAACGTACTGAACGCCGCGAGCAGTGTCGTAGTGGTCCTGGCCGATTACGTTCGGATCCAGCTGGCGCGAAGTCGAATCCAGTGGATCTACCGCTGGGTAGATACCCAGGGAAGCGATGTCACGGGACAGAACGACGGTGGCGTCCAAGTGGGCGAAGGTGGTCGCTGGCGACGGGTCGGTCAAGTCATCCGCAGGTACGTATACCGCTTGGATCGAAGTGATCGAACCTTCCTTGGTCGAAGTGATACGTTCTTGCAGAACGCCCATCTCTTCAGCCAGGGTCGGCTGGTAACCTACTGCCGAAGGCATACGGCCCAGCAGTGCGGATACTTCAGTACCGGCCAGGGTGTAACGATAGATGTTGTCGACGAACAGCAGAACGTCGTTACCTTCGTCACGGAACTTCTCGGCCATGGTCAGGCCGGTCAGTGCTACGCGCAGACGGTTACCCGGCGGCTCGTTCATCTGACCGTAAACCAGTGCCACTTTGTCCAGAACGTTGGAGTCCTTCATCTCGTGGTAGAAGTCGTTACCCTCACGAGTACGCTCACCCACACCGGCGAACACGGAATAACCGCTGTGCTCGATGGCGATGTTACGGATCAGTTCCATCATGTTTACGGTTTTGCCTACACCGGCACCACCGAACAGACCGACTTTACCGCCTTTGGCAAACGGGCAAACCAGGTCGATAACCTTGATGCCGGTTTCCAGCAGGTCGTTGCCGCCTGCCTGTTCAGCGAACGAAGGCGCTGGACGGTGAATGCCCCAACGCTCTTCGGTGTCGATCGGGCCAGCTTCGTCGATCGGGTTACCGAGGACGTCCATGATCCGGCCCAGGGTCGCTTTACCGACCGGTACGGAGATGGCTGCGCCAGAATCGGTAACTTCCAGACCGCGCTTCAAGCCCTCGGTGGAACCCATCGCAATGGTACGAACCACGCCGTCGCCCAGCTGCTGCTGAACTTCCAGAGTGGTGCCGGCATCGCTTTTGACTTTCAAAGCGTTGTAGATGCTCGGTACGCTGTCGCGTGGAAATTCCACGTCGATAACGGCGCCGATGATTTGAACGATACGTCCGCTACTCATAGCTGGATCCTCTGAATATTTGAACCGTTAAACCGCGGCAGCGCCGCCGACGATTTCCGAGATCTCTTGGGTGATCGCAGCCTGACGCGCCTTGTTGTAGATCAGCTGCAAATCGCTGATCAAATCACCGGCGTTGTCGGTAGCGTTCTTCATCGCGATCATCCGCGCAGCTTGTTCAGCCGCGTTGTTCTCGACCACCGCCTGGTAGACCTGCGACTCAACGTAGCGGACCATCAAGCCGTCAAGCAGCTCTTTGGCATCCGGTTCGTAGAGATAGTCCCAGTGGTGTTTGAGATCCTGATCCGGGGTGGCCACCAGTGGAATCAACTGCTCCACGGTAGGCTGTTGCGTCATGGTGTTGATGAACTTGTTGGACACCACGGACAGGCGGTCAATACGGCCGTCCAGGTAGGCATCCAGCATCACCTTGACGCTGCCGATCAAGTCATTGATCGACGGCTCTTCACCCAGGTGGCTGATAGCTGCAACGACGTTACCGCCGAAGTTACGGAAAAAGGCCGCACCCTTGCTACCAACGACACACAGATCAATCTCGACGCCGTTTTCGCGGTTTACCGCCATGTCCTTGACCAGGGCCTTGAACAGGTTGGTATTCAAGCCGCCGCACAGACCACGGTCACTGCTCACCACAACATAACCAACACGCTTGATTTCGCGGTCGATCATGAACGGGTGGCGGTACTCCGGGTTGGCGTTGGCCAGATGCCCAATAACCTGGCGGATACGCTCCGCATAAGGACGGCTAGCAGCCATGCGCATTTGTGCCTTGCGCATTTTGCTGACCGCCACTTTTTCCATGGCGCTGGTAATCTTTTGCGTGCTTTTGATGCTCGCAATCTTACTGCGAATCTCTTTTGCGCCTGCCATGTAACACCTATCAGGTTAGCAAGCGGGAGCCTCGCGGCTCCCGCTGCGGCTTACCAGGTTTGGGTGGCCTTGAACTTCTCGATACCGGCTTTCATGCCAGCGTCGATTTCGTCATTGAAGTCACCTTTAACGTTGATCTTGGCCATCAAATCGGCGTGATCGCGGTTGAAGAAAGCGATCAGCGCTTGTTCGAAGCTGCCGATCTTGGCGATTTCAATGTCAGTCAGGAACCCACGCTCAGCGGCATACAGCGACAGCGCCATGTCAGCGATCGACATTGGTGCGTATTGCTTCTGCTTCATCAGCTCGGTAACGCGCTGACCATGCTCAAGTTGCTTACGGGTCGCTTCGTCCAGGTCAGAAGCGAACTGGGCGAATGCCGCCAGTTCACGGTACTGAGCCAGAGCGGTACGGATACCACCGGAGAGCTTCTTGATGATCTTGGTCTGAGCGGCACCACCCACACGGGATACCGAAACACCGGCGTTCACTGCAGGGCGGATGCCCGAGTTGAACATGGCCGATTCCAGGAAGATCTGACCGTCGGTGATGGAAATCACGTTGGTCGGAACGAACGCGGAAACGTCGCCAGCCTGGGTTTCGATGATCGGCAGTGCGGTCAAGGAACCGGTTTTGCCGGTCACTGCGCCGTTGGTGAACTTCTCTACGTATTCTTCCGAAACGCGGGATGCGCGCTCCAGCAGACGGGAGTGGAGATAGAACACGTCGCCTGGGTAAGCTTCACGGCCTGGTGGACGGCGCAGCAGCAGGGAAATCTGGCGGTAAGCCACTGCTTGCTTGGACAGATCGTCATAAACGATCAGCGCGTCTTCACCGCGGTCGCGGAAGAATTCACCCATGGTGCAACCGGAGTACGGTGCCAGGAATTGCAGCGCAGGAGATTCCGAAGCACTGGCAGCCACGATGATCGTGTTGGCCAAGGCGCCGTTTTCTTCCAGCTTGCGAACCACGTTGGCGATGGTCGATTGCTTCTGACCAATAGCTACGTAGACGCAGAAAATGCCGCTGTCTTTCTGGTTGATGATCGCGTCGATCGCCAGAGCGGTTTTACCGATCTGACGGTCACCGATGATCAGCTCACGCTGGCCACGGCCGACAGGAATCATGGCATCGACAGCCTTGTAGCCAGTCTGTACAGGCTGGTCTACCGACTTACGCCAGATCACGCCCGGTGCAACTTTCTCGACCGCGTCGGTCAAGGTGTTGCCCAGTGGACCTTTGCCGTCAACAGGGTTACCCAGTGCGTCGACTACGCGACCCAGCAGTTCCTTACCAACAGGAACTTCGAGGATGCGGCCGGTGCACTTGGCGCTCATGCCTTCAGCCAGAGACTGGTAAGCGCCCAATACAACGGCACCTACGGAGTCTTGCTCCAGGTTGAGGGCCATACCGTAGACGCCGCCCGGAAACTCGATCATCTCGCCGTACATTACGTCGGCCAGACCGTGAATCCGCACGATGCCGTCAGATACGCTGACGACAGTGCCTTCGTTACGGGCTTGGGAGGTCACATCGAGCTTGTCGATGCGGCCCTTGATAATTTCACTTATTTCGGAAGGATTGAGTTGCTGCATTGCTCTGCTGCCCCTTCAAACTCAAGATTTCAATGCTTCGGCAAGTTTCGCGATTTTGCCGCGAATCGAGCCATCGATAACCAGGTCGCCGGCGCGGATGACAACACCCCCAATAAGGGCTTTATCTTCCTCGACTTGCAGGCGCACTTCCCGGTTGAGTCGTGCACTGAGAACCTTGGCGAGTTTGTCTTGCTGTTCTTGGTTCAATGCGAAAGCACTGGTCACTTCAACGTCTACCGACTTCTCTTGTTCGGCCTTGTACAGGTCGAAAAGAGCGGCAATCTCCGGCAGAAGCGGGAGACGGTCGTTTTCGGCAACGACGTTGATGAAGTTCTGTGCCTTGGCATCAAACTTGTCGCCGCACACGTCAATAAACGTGGCGGCCTTTTCTGCGCTCGTCAGTCGCGGGGCCTTGAGCACGCGCTGCATGGTGTCATCTTGTGACACCGCTGCAGCCAGGCCGAGCATGGCTGACCAATTGGCCAGTTGCTGGTGGGCCTGAGCGTGCTCGAAGGCCGCCTTAGCGTAAGGTCGGGCCAACGTGGTCAGTTCTGCCATGATCGCCCTCGCTTAGATTTCAGCAGCCAGTTGGTTAACCAGCTCTGCGTGCGCGTTTTGATCGATTGTGGCACCCAGGATCTTCTCGGCGCCGCCGACAGCCAGCAAACCCACTTGGGCGCGCAGCTTGTCTTTGACACTGTTCAGTTCCTGTTCGATCTCGGCTTGAGCCTGAACCTTCACACGGTCAGCGTCGACACGGGCCTTTTCAACGGCCTCTTCGACAATCTGGTTACCGCGTTTCTTGGCTTGCTCGATGATTTCAGCTGCCTGAGCTTTCGCTTCGCGCAGTTGCTGACCCGCTTTTTCTTGGGCCAACTCCAGGTCGCGAGCTGCACGGCTGGCAGCGTCCAGACCATCAGCGATCTTCTTTTGACGTTCGTGCAGAGCAGCGATGACCGGAGGCCATACATACTTCATGCAGAACAGTACAAAAATCAGGAACGCAACGGACTGGCCAATCAGGGTCGCATTAATGTTCACGCCAACACCTCGCAGTTACGTTGTCCATCACACCAAATTACCCGGAATATCCGAGTAATTAGCCAGCGATCTGACCAACGAACGGGTTCGCGAAGGTGAAGAACAGCGCGATACCAACACCGATCATGGTTACGGCGTCGAGCAGACCGGCAACGATGAACATTTTAACTTGCAGCATTGGAACCATTTCTGGCTGACGCGCTGCGCCTTCCAGGAACTTGCCGCCCAGCAGGCCGAAACCAATTGCGGTACCCAGTGCGCCCAGGCCGATCAACAGTGCAACAGCGATAGCGGTTAGACCAACTACAGTTTCCATCTTTCCTCCCGACTTTTACGTCGTATGGTTTAGGTTTTTTAGATTAAAGCGGTAAAACAAATCGTTTCAGGTGCCCTGTGAAGAGCCCCTTCCCGTTTGACCGGGAAGGACATCAGACTAGTCGAGACTGGTCTTAATGGTTTTCTTCGTGCGCCATCGACAGGTAGACGATGGTCAGCATCATGAAGATGAACGCCTGCAGGGTGATGATCAGGATGTGGAACACAGCCCAAGCCCACTGCAGAACAACGCCCAGGCCGCTCAGCCAGAGCAGACCGCTGCCGAACATCACAGCGATCAGAATGAACACCAGCTCACCGGCATACATGTTGCCGAACAGACGCAGAGCAAGAGAGATCGGTTTAGCGATCAGGGTCACGAATTCCAGCAGGAAGTTCACCGGGATCAGCAGGGCCTGAACAAAGATGTTCTTGCTGCCGAACGGGTGCAGGGTCAGTTCGCCGATGAAGCCGCCGATGCCCTTGACCTTGATGCTGTAGAAAATGATCAGTGCGAAAACCGACAACGCCATGCCCAGAGTTGCGTTCGGGTCGGTAGTCGACACGGCGCGGAACGGGATGTGGTGGTCACCGGAGATCAGGATGGCCAGCTGAGGAATCCAGTCGACCGGGATCAGGTCGACGGCGTTCATCAGGAACACCCAGACGAAGATGGTCAGTGCCAGCGGTGCAATCACCGGGCTACGGCCATGGAAGCTGTCTTTCACGCTGCCATCGACGAATTCGACCAATACTTCAACGAAGTTCTGCAAAGCACCCGGCTGACCCGAAGTCGCTTTCTTGGCCGCCATGCGGAAAAGAAAAACGAAGATCAGACCCAACGCGACCGACCAGCCGAGAGTATCGACGTGGAAAGCCCAGAAGCCCATTTCTTTGGCTTCTGCTGCGGTGTGGGCAAAGCCCCAGCCGCCGTTAGGTAGCTGACCGAAGGTCAGGTTCTGCAAGTGGTGCTGGATATAGCCCGAAGCGGTTGTTTCTGCCATGGTTGCCTCAAACGCCCTAAGGTCTCGAAAGTCTTGTTCTCATCAGCAGGGGAGCGAACCAGCTGACCGACTGAGTCAGCACGAACACGCCGAATACAGCTATCGGCGCCAGCGGCTTCACACCTGCAAACACCAGCGCAAAAAGCACTGCTGTCAAAATCAGTTTGCCTGCCTCGCCGGCATAAAAAGACCGGACGATGGACTGGGCTGCTCGGGCGCCGGAAAACCGAAATGCCTTATGAGCGAAATAAACATTGGGCAGCAAGGCTATCAGGCCTCCGCAAAGTCCCGAGTATCCGGCAACGACTCCGTGCCATTGCCAGAGCGCCAAAGCGGCAATGAGCAAAATGACAAATTGAGCCATTAACACCGGAAATACCGCCAGGCGATGGAACGGCAGGCGGTTTGGCTTGCGGGTTTCCATCACTATTGCTCTCCAATGGTCGGCTGCCAGAATTCAATAACTTGGCATAATTTGTGCCGACAAAATGCGCGCAGAGTATAGGGGCGGTTCTGCCCCTATTCAACTGTCAGGTAGTGATTTCCGACTGCGCGCTACATGAGGAAATGTTTCAGCGGATGTGTGCGAGCACACCTTGAAGCTCATCGAGCGAGTTATAACCGATCACCAACTGACCCTTTCCCTTCTTCCCGTGGCGAATCTGCACCGCAGAGCCTAGGCGCTCGGCCAGACGCTGTTCGAGGCGGGCGATGTCCGGGTCGGGTTTGCTGGCTTCCACAGGCTCCGGTTTGCCACTCAACCACTGGCGAACCAGTGCTTCAGTTTGGCGCACGGTCAGGCCGCGTGCGACAACATGTCGCGCCCCTTCAACCTGCTGATTCTCGGGCAAACCGAGCAAAGCACGGGCATGACCCATTTCCAGGTCGCCGTGGGACAGCATGGTCTTGATGACTTCCGGCAGCGCAATAAGCCGCAACAGGTTAGCCACAGTGACGCGGGATTTACCCACAGCCTCGGCAACCTGCTGCTGAGTCAACTGGAATTCCTGCTGCAAACGCTGCAAGGCCACCGCTTCTTCGATCGGATTGAGGTCTTCGCGCTGGATGTTCTCGATCAGCGCAATGGCGATCGCGGTTTCATCGGGGACGTCGCGCACCATCGCCGGAATGGTTTCCTGCCCGGCTTGCTGGCTCGCGCGCCAGCGACGTTCACCGGCGATGATTTCAAAACGGCCACCGCCAATCGGGCGCACCACGATCGGCTGCATCACGCCTTGTGCCTTGATCGACAGCGCCAGCTCTTCCAGCGCTTGCGGATCCATGTCCCGACGCGGCTGGTATTTGCCGCGCTGGAGCAGATCCAGCGGCAGGTGCTGCAGCTCACGGGTGTCAGCTTGCGCGGCTTGTTCTTCCAGCGCGCTGACAGTCGGACCACTCAGCAGTGCATCCAGTCCACGTCCGAGACCTCGTTTCTTGACGGCCATGGGGATTCCTTAAGTTGCCTGAGCGGCGGCGATGCGTGAATTTTTGCGCTGACGGCGAACCATCTCGCCGGCCAGGGCCAGATAAGCCAGGGCGCCGCGCGATTGCTTGTCGTAAGCCAGCGCCGGCATGCCGTAGCTTGGCGCTTCGGCCAGACGGATGTTGCGCGGGATCACCGTGTCGTACAGCTGCTCGCCAAAGTGTTCCTTGAGCTGCGCCGAAACATCGTTCATCAGGCTCAGGCGCGGGTCGTACATCGTCCGCAGCAGGCCCTCGACTTTCAGGTTCGGATTGAGCAGTTCGGCGATGCGCTTGATGTTATCCACAAGGTCGCTGAGACCTTCGAGCGCAAAATACTCGCACTGCATGGGGATAATCACCCCGTCAGCAGCGACCAATGCGTTCAGAGTCAGCATCGACAGCGACGGCGGGCAGTCGATCAAAATGTAATCGTAGTTTTCACGGATCGGCGCCAGCGCGCTGCGCAGACGGCTTTCCTTCATCTGCATTTCCAGCAGCACCACTTCTGCCGCGGTCAAATCGCGGTTGGCCGGCAGCAGTTGATAACCGCCGTGCTCGGAATAGTGCATGGCCTGGGCCAGATCGCATTCGCCGATCAGCAGGTCGTAAACCGAGTTTTCCAGGCCGTGTTTATCCACACCGCTACCCATGGTGGCGTTGCCCTGTGGATCGAGATCGATCAACAGCACCCGGCGCTTGGTCGCGACCAGGGATGCTGCGAGGTTGATGCAGGTGGTGGTCTTGCCCACACCACCCTTTTGGTTCGCTATCGCGAATACCTTAGCCATTCTTGCTTGTGTTCCCAATCATGCCGTGCGGCGCAGTATCAGCAGATGGCGTTGGCCTTGGCAACCGGGTACGGCCAGGGCGTGTTCGCTATCGAGTTTGAAGTCTGCCGGCAATGCTACCAGCTCATCGGCCGGATGAACGCCCTTCATTGCCAGCCAGCGTGTATCGGCATCGCCGAGATGGCGAGTCCAGTTGGTGAAGTTCTCCATGCTGCTGAACGCCCGGGAAATGATCCCGTTGAACGGTTGCGCAGGCTGGAACGCTTCGACACGACTGTGGATAACTTGCAGGTTATCCAGTTTGAGTTCGAGTTTGACCTGAGTCAGGAAGCGGGTTTTCTTGCCGTTGCTGTCCAGACAGGTCACTTGCGAGTCCGGGTACAGGATCGCCAACGGGATTCCCGGCATGCCGCCGCCGCTGCCGACGTCGAGCCAGCGACCGTTTTCGATGAACGACATCACGCTGAGACTATCGAGCAAGTGGCGCGAAACCATTTCATCCGGATCGCGCACGGCGGTCAGGTTGTAGGCCTGGTTCCATTTGATCAACAGGGCCAGATAACCCAGCAGCAATTCGTGCTGGGTTTCAGTGAGGTTGACACCGAGCTCGCGGGCTCCTGTGGATAACTCTTCGGCGTGTTGCGAAGTGACCTTAGAACTCAAGCGCTTTGCTCCAACTGACGGCCCGCGCCGCGTTTTTTCAAATGAATCATCAAGAGCGAAATCGCTGCCGGGGTCACGCCAGGGATCCGCGAAGCCTGGCCTAGCGTCTCTGGTCGAGTCGCGCCTAGCTTGCTCTGGATCTCCTTGGAGAGACCGGAAATGTTGGTGTAATCGATATCCACAGGCAATTTCGTGTCTTCACTGGCGCGCAGACGGGCGATTTCGTCCTGTTGACGGTCGATGTAACCGGCGTATTTGGTCTTGATTTCAACCTGCTCGGCAACCTGTGGATCTTCGGCGCCGTTGCCGGTCACTTCGACCAGACCAGCGTAGTCGATTTCCGGACGGCTCAAGAGGTTGAGCAAGTTGTATTCGTGAGTCAGTGGCGTACCGAATTTTTCGGCAATCGCATCGCCCTGCTGCGTATTCGGGCGAACCCAAGTGCTTTTCAGGCGCTGTTCTTCGAGTTCGATGCTTTCACGCTTTTTGCAGAAGGCCGCCCAACGCGCGTCATCGACCAGACCGAGCTCGCGACCTTTTTCGGTCAGACGCAGGTCGGCGTTGTCCTCGCGCAGGATCAGGCGGTACTCGGCACGGGAAGTGAACATGCGGTACGGCTCTTGGGTACCGAGGGTGATCAGGTCGTCGACCAAAACACCGATGTACGCTTCATCGCGACGCGGGCACCAGGCTTCTTTGCCCTTGGCGCGCAGTGCGGCGTTGGCGCCCGCGAGCAAACCTTGAGCGCCGGCTTCTTCGTAACCGGTGGTGCCGTTGATTTGCCCGGCGAAGAACAGACCGCCGATGACTTTGGTTTCCAGGCTGTACTTCAGGTCGCGCGGATCGAAGTAGTCGTACTCGATCGCATAACCCGGACGCACGATGTGTGCGTTTTCCATGCCGCGAATCGATTGCACGATCTGCAATTGCACGTCGAACGGCAAGCTTGTGGATATCCCGTTCGGATACAGCTCATGGGTGGTCAAACCTTCCGGCTCGATAAACACCTGATGGCTTTCCTTGTCGGCAAAGCGGTGGATCTTGTCTTCGATCGACGGGCAATAGCGCGGGCCGATGCCTTCGATTTCACCGGCAGCGGAATACATCGGCGAACGATCGAGGTTCGCGGCGATGATTTCGTGGGTGCGGGCGTTGGTGTGAGTGATCCAGCAGCTGACCTGGCGTGGATGCTGTTCTTTGTTGCCCATGAACGACATCACCGGGATCGGCGTATCACCGGGTTGCTCGGTCATCACCGAGAAATCCACAGATTTGCCATCAATACGCGGCGGTGTGCCGGTTTTCAGGCGCCCGACACGCAGTGGCATTTCACGCAGACGGTGTGCCAAGGCGATCGACGGCGGATCACCGGCACGGCCGCCGGAAAAATTCTGCAAACCGATGTGGATAAGTCCACCGAGAAACGTACCGGTGGTCAACACCACGGAATCGGCGAAGAACCGCAGACCCATTTGCGTGACAACACCACGGACTTGTTCCTGCTCGACGATCAGGTCATCAGCGGCTTGTTGAAATATCCACAGGTTCGGCTGGTTTTCCAGGATTTCGCGGACAGCGGCCTTGTACAGAATACGGTCGGCTTGCGCACGGGTCGCCCGTACGGCTGGGCCTTTACGGCTGTTCAACACGCGAAACTGGATGCCGCCCTTATCGGTAGCCATGGCCATCGCGCCGCCGAGGGCGTCGATTTCCTTGACCAGATGGCTTTTGCCAATACCACCGATGGCCGGGTTGCAACTCATGGCACCGAGGGTTTCCACGTTATGCGTCAGCAACAGGGTTTTTGCCCCCATACGTGCTGAGGCCAGTGCTGCCTCGGTACCGGCATGACCGCCGCCGATGACGATCACTTCAAAACGGGAAGGGAAATCCACCACGCACCTCGTGCCTGCTTAAGTAGGTAATTCAGGAATAGTTTGAGATCAGGTTTTTGAACCTGGTCGACAAGTATAGGGACTTCGCCCTTCCTAAAGAACCCTCTGCACAAAATTTAACCAGCTGTGGAGAACTCAAGGTTAAAAGAATAAAAAAGAAAGAAATTTATAAAACCTTTGTTTTTATGTTTATTTCTACTGAGCATCATTTCTGTGGATAGATCGCTACAGGCCTTTATATTCAATATGTACAGAGATTCAAAACCCTGTGTCCATGTGCCAATGAGGGCCTTGGATAACCGGTTTAAGCCTGTGGATGAAAGGGGTGGTTATCCACAGAGGGGTTTATATCCAGTTTTGAAGCCCTGTTATCAACTGCCCTTAGTGGCAGTTATTCACAGGGCTTAATCCACAGAAAATCGATAAAACGGCGTTTTCAAGGCGCAAAAAAATCGTCAACGAGTGTTTGCTGGCGACAAAGAAGCCGATGGAGGGAAGTGCGAGGGCTATTGTGAGAGAACGTAACAGAGGCTAATAATAGGCATTATCATTAACTCGCCCACTCTTCCTATGTCCCTACCCGCCCACACTGCTGCGATCGAGCAAATCTACGAGCAACACCATTCGTGGCTATACGGGTGGCTCAAGGGAAAATTGCATGACGCCTGCGATGCCGCCGATGTCGCGCATGACACGTTCGTGCGGATTCTGGCGGCGCGCAATGCCGCACAGATTCGTGAGCCACGGGATTATCTGGCGACCATTGCACGCGGTCTGGTCATTGATCGTTATAGAAGGCAGGCCATCGAAGCAGCGTATTTGCAGACCCTCGCGGCTCGACCGGAAGCCACCGCCATCAGCGAGGAAGACAAGGCGCTGATCATCGAAACTCTGGTCGCTGTGGATAAAGCCTTGGCCGGGCTCGGCGCCAGAAGCCAACAAATCTTTATGCTCTCGCAGATCGATGGCCTGACTTATCAACAGATCGCTTTGCAGCTGAAGGTTTCGCTGACCACGGTGAAGAAGCACATGATCCGCGCGCTGACGGAATGTGCCCTGATCATGGCGCAACGTTGATGGCCCTCGCCCCCAATCGCCAGATCTTCGAAGCAGCCGCCAGTTGGTACGTGCAGTTTCAGGCGGATCCGCCAACGCTCGCCGAACAAAAGGCCTGGCAGTTGTGGATAGATAGCGACCCTGCGCATCTGGCGGCGTGGAACCAGATGGAACAATTGCAGCGCCACCTCGGCACGCTGCCACAGGATCTGAAACGTCGCGCGCTAAATAACGGTCAGCAACGTCGCCAAGTGCTGAAACTGTTGCTGCTCGCTGCGGGCACGGGGTTCGTTGGCTGGAATGTTCAGCAACACACTTCCTTGGGAAATGTCTGGGCCGACTATAAAACCGGCGTTGGCCAGCGTCGCAATATCACATTGGCGGATGGCAGCCAGATTCAACTCAACACCGACACTGCCATTGATGTGTCTCTCAACCCGGCTCAGCGGCTGATTCGCCTGCGCTCCGGCGAGATCCTCATTCAAACCGGAAAGCTGGGTGATCAACGGCCCTTTTTCGTCGAAACCCGGGATGGCCGGATTCAAGCATTGGGCACTCGTTTCTCCGTTCACCAGCTATCGAGTTCTACCCGAGTTGGAGTGCTGGAAGACCGGATCAGTGTTCAGCCCGGTGATACTTCAACGGCCGCAAAAATCTTGCAGGCAGGCGAAGGCGCTGATTTTGATCGTCAACACATAGGCCTCATTCATCCGTTCAAACCCTCGGAAGTGGCGTGGATCAACGGCCAATTGATCGTCCTCGATGCACGCTTGGGCGATGTGATTGACGAGTTGGGCCGTTATCGCAGCGGAGTTTTGCATTGCGACGCGCGTGCCCGGGAGCTGCGGGTTTCCGGGACATTCCGCCTGAATTCAACTGACGCAGTCTTGGCCAATCTACAGGCGTCGCTGCCGATCAACGTGCGCTATTTCACTCGTTACTGGGTCTCGATCAGCCACAACGTTTGAACGAAATTTCGCCTGGGCAAAATAAATCGCAAACAGGGTTATCTTTTTTGGCCCTGACCCGGCCCTACAGGTAATCGCGATAAACGCGGCTCTTTGCCACCTTCAGGGCTTATCCACCCATGCGTCTTCCCACGTTTCGTCAGCGTTTTTCCTACCACTGCATTGCTTACAGCCTACTGATGACCAGCGCCGCGTCCTGTCTGGTGATCAGCCATAACGCCGTCGCTGCATCGGCCACTCAGCGTTATGCGATTGCAGCGGGCCCTCTGGACAATGCACTGAGCCAGTTCGCCTCGGCCGCCAACGTAATTCTGTCGTTCTCGCCGCAACAGACCAGCCGTTTGCGCAGTGTCGGGTTGAACGGCAACTTCACCGTCGACCAAGGTTTTGCCCAACTGCTGCAAGGCTCAGGTTTGCAAGCCGTACCGCAGGCGCCGGGCAGTTACATTCTGCAGGCGCTGCCAAACGGTGATTCGCTGGAGCTGGCCCCGACCAACATCAATGGTCAGTTGGCCAACCCGATGAATCTGGATTACGCGGCGGACGTCGGATACAAGGCGCAGAACAGTCGAATCGGTACGAAAACCAGTACGCCGTTGTCGGAAACGCCGCGCTCGGTGTCAGTCGTCACCGCCCAGCGCATGAAAGATCAGAAATCTCAGACACTCACCGAGGTGCTCGGCTACGTGCCGGGGATCTTTGCCCCACCGTTTGCCGCTGGCGACAGTCTGGCCGGAGACCTGTTCTATATTCGCGGTTTCAACGCCACCGATTATGGCTACGGTCTGTTGCGCGATGGACTACGCGTCCAGGGCAATCGGTACGACACCAGCACCGAGCCCTACGGACTGGAGCGCGTCGAGATTTTCCGTGGCCCGTCTTCTCTCCTGTATGGGGAAAACGCACCGGGCGGTCTGGTCAATCTGGTGAGCAAACGACCGACCGCTGCACCGCAAGGTGAAGTGCAATTGGGTTATGGCTCGAACAATCGCCGGCAGATCGGCGTCGATGTCTCCGGCCCACTCAATGACAGCGGCAACGTACTCGGACGCGTGGTGATGCTTGGCCGCAAGTCCGACACCCAGACCGATCACGTTCCGGACGACCGCATTTACATCGCGCCATCGCTGACCCTGAATTTCGATGATTTCAACACGCTGACCCTGCTGGCCAACTACCAGAAGGATCACACCAACATGGAACTTGGCCTACCGGCCGCCGGGACTTTGCTGACAAACCCCAATGGAAAGTTATCCAAAGGCACCATGCTCGGCGATCCGGACTGGAATACCTTCGAACGGGAAACCTGGAGCACCGGCTACGAATTCAGCCACTCGTTCAACGACGACTGGCAGTTCCGCCAGAACTCGCGCTACATGCAGTCGCGCATTACCCGCCACGAAACCTGGCCGGGCAACCTCAATAACGCCGGGTTCGGTACGCGTCTGAACATGACTGCCTACGATCGCTTCAACAAATCGATGGTGTACTCGCTGGATAACCAACTGGAAGGCAAATTCCAGGTCGGCGGTCTGGAGAACACCGTGTTGTTCGGCGCCAGCTACGATCGCACCTCCTTTAATCAGGACTGGAACGCCGGCATCGTCGGGCCGATCGATGTGTATAACCCGGTGTACCTGCGCGATCCGACCACGCCGATTGCGGTGCAAAACACCTTGCTGGAACAGCAGATGAAAGGGGTTTATGCACAGATCCAGAGCAAGTACGACCACTGGCTGTTCCTGCTCGGTGGCCGTCAAGATTGGGTCGACAGTGATTTTCGCGACAAGGTCGCTCAGTCGAGCGACATCAGCTCCGAGGACAAGAAGTTCACCTATCAGGGCGGCGTGATGTACCAGTTCGACAACGGCATGACGCCGTATGTCAGCTACTCGACCTCGTTCGTGCCGGTGCAGCAGATTTCCAATGCCGGCGCGCCGCTCGATCCGATCACCAGCAGCCAATATGAAGTGGGCCTGAAGTACGAACCGATCGGCTGGGACACTGCCTTCACAGCATCGGTGTATGACCTGCGCAAAAAGGACGACACCTACTTCGACGCCACTACATCGAGCTACCGCCAGGTGGGCGAAAGCCGTTCCAAGGGTGTGGAACTGGAACTCAACAGCAACCTGACCCAGAACCTCAACGTCACTGCGGCCTATACCTACACCGACGCGCGAATCACCAAGGATGCCGCGACGTCATTGGTCAAAGGCCATCAAATGACCGGCGTGCCACGTAATCAGGCCTCGGTCTGGGCTAAATACCGCTTCCTCGATGGCGACTTGAAAGGTTTGTACTTAGGCGGCGGTGTGCGTTACTTCGACAGTGCCTTCGCGTACACCTCGCCTTCTCTCTACGGAAAGCTGGATGCCGGCGACGTCACTTTGGTGGATGCGGCCATCGGTTATCAGATCGATACGCACTGGAGCGTCGACCTGAATGCGAAGAACCTGTTCGACAAGGAGTATGTGTCGGGTTGCAACGACGCGGGTCGTTGCTATTGGGGTGAGGATCGCACTCTGCTCGGTACAGTTTCCTACAACTGGTAAAACGAAAAAGGGGCTGTGGATAAATTGTCCACAGCCCCTTTTTATCATTTACCGATACAGAAACTGGAAAAGATTCGACCCAAGAGATCATCAGAGCTGAACGCCCCGGTGATTTCGCCGAGAGAGTGCTGGGCCTGGCGCAAATCCTCCGCCAGTAACTCTCCGGCGCCAGCCAAGGTCAGCTGGGCGCGGCCGTGTTCCAGTGCCGCACTGGCGTGGCGCAAGGCCTCCAGATGCCGGCGACGTGCACTGAAACTGCTTTCCGCGGTCTGCTCGTAACCCATGCAGGCTTTGAGATGATCGCGCAACAGATCCAAGCCTTCACCGGCGGATTTGGCGCTGAGACTGATCGTCACGTGCCCGTCTTCGCTGGTTTCCAGAACAATGGCTTCGCCGGTCAGGTCGGCTTTATTGCGGATCAAGGTGACTTTCGCCGGATCCGGCCGCGTTTCGAGGAACTCCGGCCACAGGGCAAACGGATCCAGTGCTTCCGGCGCAGTGGCGTCGACTACCAGCAACACCCGATCAGCTTCGCCAATGGCTTTCAATGCGCGCTCGACGCCGATCTTTTCCACATGATCATCGGTATCACGCAGGCCAGCGGTATCGACAACGTGCAACGGCATGCCGTCGATGTGGATATGTTCACGGAGGATGTCGCGAGTGGTGCCGGCGATCTCTGTCACGATTGCCGCTTCGCGACCGGCCAACGCATTCAACAGGCTGGACTTGCCGGCGTTCGGACGGCCGGCGATCACTACGGTCATGCCATCGCGCAACAAGGCACCCTGCCCGGCTTCGCGCAGCACTGTGGATAATTCATCGCGCACTTTGTCGAGCATGCTCAACACATGGCCATCGGCGAGGAAGTCGATTTCTTCTTCCGGGAAGTCGATGGCGGCTTCGACGTAGATGCGCAGACCGATCAACTGTTCGGTCAAGTTATGCACACGCTGGGAAAACGCACCCTGCAATGAACGCAGGGCATTACGTGCAGCCTGTGCAGAACTGGCTTCGATCAAATCGGCAATCGCCTCGGCTTGCGCCAGGTCGAGTTTGTCATTGAGGAAGGCGCGTTCGCTGAATTCACCCGGACGTGCCAGACGGCAGCCCAGTTCCAGGCAGCGTTTGAGCAACATATCCAGAACGATCGGGCCGCCGTGGCCCTGCAATTCCAGAACGTCTTCACCGGTGAACGAATTAGGCCCCGGGAAATACAGCGCCAGACCTTCGTCGAGCACCTGTTTGTCGTCAGTGAAAAACGGGCCGTAATGGGCGTAACGCGGTTTCAGTTCGCGGCCGCTGATGGCTTTCGCCGCAACACTGGCCAACGGCCCGGAAATACGGACGATGCCCACACCACCACGGCCTTGAGCAGTGGCGACGGCGGCGATGGTTTCACGAGGTACGCTCATTAACCGGAATCCAGACAAAAATGACAGATAGCAAAACGCCCCACTAGGGGGCGTTTTGAGTGGTTATCCACAGTGTAAATCAAGCGGCTGCTTTGGTAGCCCGTTCGATCTTACGTGTGATGTACCACTGTTGGGTGATGGACAGGCAGTTGTTCACAACCCAGTACAGCACCAGACCCGCCGGGAACCACAGGAAGAAGAAGGTGAAGATGATTGGCATCATTTTCATGACCTTCGCCTGCATCGGATCCGGAGGAGTCGGGTTCAACTGCTGCTGGATAAACATGGTTGCGCCCATGATGATCGGCAGAATGAAGAACGGATCCTTGATCGACAGGTCAGTGATCCACAGCATGAACGGCGCCTGGCGCATTTCCACGCTTTCCAGCAGAACCCAGTACAGCGAAAGGAAAACCGGCATCTGCACGAGGATTGGCAAGCAACCACCCAGCGGATTGATCTTCTCTTTCTTGTACAGCTCCATCATGGCTTGCGACATTTTCTGCCGGTCATCGCCATGTTGTTCTTTCAGTGCAGCCAGTTTCGGTGCAACGGCACGCATACGCGCCATCGATTTGTAGCTGGCAGCCGACAGAGGGAAGAAAAGACCCTTGATCAGCATGGTCAGGAAGATGATCGACCAGCCCCAGTTACCAACGATCGCGTGGATGTGTTGCAGCAACCAGAAGATCGGTTGAGCAATGAACCACAGAATGCCGTAGTCGACGGTCAGTTCCAGACCTGGGGACAACTGCTTCAGCACAGCCTGGCTTTTCGGACCGGCGTACAGCACAGCGCTGGTTTCAACTTTGGCACCTGGTGCAGCGGTCAGTGTTGGACCGGTGTAACCGATGATGTAGTTGCCTTTGCTGTCTTTACGGGTCTGAACGACGTTGTTTTCGCCCTTCGCCGGAATCCACGCAGTCACGAAGTAGTGTTGCAGCCAGGCTACCCAACCACCGGTGACGGTTTCTTTCAGCTGCGCCTTGTCCATGTCCTTCATGGACACTTTCTTGTACGGCTCCGAACTTGTCCACAGGGCAGCGCCCAGGTAAGTCGCGGTGCCAGTAGCAGTGGTGGACGAAGGGTCAGCGCTGTTATCACGCTTCAACTGAGCAAACATTGCGCCGTTCCAGGGCTGAGCGCTCTGGTTATCCACAATGTAGGAAACGGCTACGTCGTACAGGCCGCGTTTCAGGGTGAAACGCTTGATGTAATTGACGCCGTCCTTGCTGAACTTCAGGTCTACGACCAATTGGTCCTGACCGTCAGCCAGTTGATAAGTCTTCTTCTCCGAGGAGTAGACCGGACGACCGGCCGGGTTTGCGTCCGGGCCGTTGGTGCCGATCAGACCGCTTTGGGCCAGATAAACACGTTCGCCGCCGTTATCGAACAGCTGGAACGGAACATCAGGACGATCCTGACGACGTGGATACAGAGGCAAGGTCAGTTGAGCAACATCACCACCTTGTGGATCGATCGCGAGATCGAGCACGTCGGTTTTGATCTGGATCAGATCCTTGCTGGCGGCTACCGGTGTTTCGGCAGGTGCGCTGGTATCGCTAGCGGCGCGCGGAATATCGTCACTGGCGGCAGCATTATTGCCAGTGGCGGTGTCCGGCAAACCGGATGTAGTCGTACTGGAAGCAACATTCTGAGTCGGCAAAGCAGCCTGACCATAGTCCTGGTTCCATTTAAGAACCATAACGTAGGCCACGATTGCCAGGGCGACGATCAGGATCGTGCGTTTGATATCCATGATTACTCGGCCATCGAAGAAGAACGGGAGGTAGGGATAGGTGGAACCGGGTCATAACCACCGGGATTCCACGGATGACAGCGACCTAAACGACGAAAGGTCAGCCAGCCACCGCGCAGAAGGCCATGATTTTCAATGGCTTCATACGCGTAGCAGGAACAACTGGGGTAGAAACGACAGTGGCTGGCCATCAAAGGACTAATGGCATAGCGATAAAACTGGATCGGAACGAGGGCCAGTTTACGCATCAGGACTGTCTACCCCTACAGTTTCGGTTTTGACTTCTGGAACTGGCTTGCTGCGTGCCAGACGCTTCCAGAGCTTGCCGAAATGCTGAATCAATTCGGGGTTTTCTACATCGCCAAGACCTTTGCGCGCGACGATAACGATGTCCCAGCCGACCAGTGAATCCTGGTGCAGACGAAACGATTCGCGCATCAAACGTTTGAGGCGATTGCGCTCAACGGAGAGCTTTACGCTCTTTTTCCCGATAACCAGCCCGAGACGGGGGTGATCAAGATCGTTGTTGCGTGCAAGGAGCAGGAGATTTTTCCCCGGAACCTTGCCGGTAGGGGAGTCAAAGACTGCCTTGAAATGCCGGGGGGTAAGCAGACGCTTTTCCCGACTGAAGTCCTGACTCACCTCCAGTACCGGATTATCAAACTGCCAGACGCGCACGACCTTTGGCGCGGCGACGCGACAGGACAGCACGGCCGTTCTTGGTAGCCATGCGAGCACGGAAGCCGTGAGTACGGGCGCGTTTGATAGTGCTTGGTTGGAAAGTACGTTTCATTGTCGTGTTACCTGGTTCGTCCACAACGGGCCGGAATGGCCCCCGTTTTAAGAGACCGGGGATTCTAGAGAAAGCAAGCCCTCAGGTCAATTTCCAACCAGCGTTTCCTTATAAATAGATCTGGGGGGCCTCTGTGGCTGAAAGCCTGTCTGCCAAACATAAAAATAAAGAAGGGACTTATTTAAAGCTTTTTTGTAAAGCTTATAAAAGCTAGGGCCGTCATCTTCTGTGGATAAGTGCCATGAGCCCATATTTCACGTGATGTACAGAGAATGACAACTACAGTGGAAAACCGTGTTCAGCCTGTGCTGCACTGTCGGATAACCTGTGCGTGGAATGGCCTGTTATCCACAGGCAGGTTATCCACCGAGTTCAACCCCCAGTTGTCCAGTGCCCTCAGGGGCGGTTATCCACAGAGCTTATTCACACACCGTTGGTCGCCTTTTTTTGGTTTAACGCATTGATAAATCATGTTCACCGGGCAACCTGCATGTGGATAAGTGGGCGGCTCGCCGCTACAATGGCCGCTTGTTTTTGCCTCACCGGCTTTCAACTTAGGGGATATCCGTGTCAGTGGAACTTTGGCAGCAGTGCGTGGAGCTTTTGCGCGAGGAGCTGCCTGCCCAACAATTCAACACCTGGATCCGTCCACTACAGGTCGAAGCCGAAGGCGACGAGTTGCGCGTCTACGCACCGAACCGTTTTGTTCTGGACTGGGTCAACGAAAAGTACCTGGGGCGCGTCCTTGAACTGCTGGATGAGCACGGCAACGGCATGGCGCCTGCGCTTTCCTTATTAATAGGCAGCAAACGCAGCTCGGCACCGCGTGCCGCACCGAATGCGCCACTGGCGGCAGCGCAAGCTTCCCAGGCGCAAGCGAATGCTGCCCCGGCGAACACGCCAGCGCCGACTCAGACGCCAGCACCGAGCGCCAAGCGCTCGACACAGAAAAGCCCGGAAGTCAGCGATGAACCGTCTCGCGACAGCTTCGATCCGATGTCCGGCGCCGCTTCGCAGCAGGCCCCGGTTCGCGCCGAGCAACGCACTGTGCAAGTCGAAGGTGCGCTCAAGCACACCAGCTACCTGAACCGTACGTTCACCTTCGAGAATTTCGTCGAAGGTAAATCCAACCAGCTCGCCCGCGCGGCGGCCTGGCAAGTGGCGGATAACCCGAAGCACGGCTACAACCCACTCTTCCTTTATGGTGGCGTTGGCTTGGGTAAAACTCACTTGATGCACGCGGTGGGTAACCATCTATTAAAGAAGAACCCGAATGCCAAGGTCGTGTACCTGCATTCCGAGCGCTTCGTGGCCGACATGGTCAAGGCGCTGCAACTGAACGCGATCAACGAGTTCAAGCGTTTCTACCGTTCGGTGGATGCGCTGCTCATCGATGACATTCAGTTCTTCGCCCGTAAAGAGCGTTCGCAGGAAGAGTTTTTCCACACCTTCAACGCTCTGCTTGAAGGTGGCCAGCAGGTCATTCTCACCAGTGACCGCTATCCGAAAGAAATCGAAGGCCTTGAAGAGCGCCTTAAATCCCGGTTTGGCTGGGGCCTGACGGTTGCCGTCGAGCCGCCGGAACTGGAAACCCGCGTGGCGATCTTGATGAAAAAGGCCGATCAGGCCAAAGTCGACTTGCCGCACGACGCCGCGTTCTTCATCGCCCAGCGTATTCGTTCCAACGTCCGTGAGCTGGAAGGCGCGCTGAAACGCGTGATCGCCCACTCGCACTTCATGGGCCGCGACATCACCATCGAGCTGATTCGCGAATCCCTGAAAGACCTGTTGGCGTTGCAGGACAAACTGGTCTCTGTGGATAACATTCAGCGCACCGTCGCCGAGTACTACAAGATCAAGATCTCCGACTTGCTGTCCAAGCGCCGTTCGCGCTCGGTCGCACGTCCGCGTCAGGTGGCGATGGCGTTGTCCAAGGAATTGACCAACCACAGCCTGCCGGAAATCGGCGATGTGTTTGGCGGCCGCGACCACACCACCGTGTTGCACGCCTGCCGCAAGATCAACGAACTTAAGGAATCCGACGCGGACATCCGCGAGGACTACAAGAACCTGCTGCGTACACTGACTACTTGATGAACACCAGCGCAGCTTATTAAGGCAAGGGACTAGACCATGCATTTCACCATTCAACGCGAAGCCCTGTTGAAACCCCTGCAACTGGTCGCAGGCGTCGTCGAGCGTCGACAGACCTTGCCGGTACTGTCCAACGTGCTGTTGGTAGTCGAAGGCCAGCAACTGTCGCTGACCGGTACCGACCTTGAGGTCGAGCTGGTCGGTCGTGTGCAACTTGAAGAGCCTGCGGAAACAGGTTCCATCACCGTGCCTGCGCGCAAGCTGATGGACATCTGCAAAAGCCTGCCCAACGATGCGCTGATCGATATCAAGGTCGACGAGCAGAAGCTGGTGGTTAAGGCCGGCCGTAGCCGTTTCACCCTGTCGACCCTGCCTGCCAACGACTTCCCGACCGTTGAAGAAGGCCCGGGTTCGCTGACCTGCAGCCTCGAGCAGAGCAAACTGCGTCGCTTGATCGAACGCACCAGCTTCGCCATGGCCCAGCAGGACGTGCGTTATTACCTCAACGGCATGCTGCTGGAAGTGTCCGAAGGCATCATCCGCGCCGTGGCCACCGACGGTCACCGTCTGGCCATGTGCTCGATGAAAGCCGATATCGGTCAGCCGGATCGCCATCAGGTGATCGTGCCGCGCAAAGGTATTCTCGAACTGGCGCGTCTGCTCACCGAGCCGGACGGCAATGTCAGCATCGTTCTGGGTCAGCATCACATCCGCGCCACCACCGGCGAATTCACCTTCACCTCGAAACTGGTCGACGGTAAATTCCCGGACTACGAGCGCGTTCTGCCGAAGGGCGGCGACAAGCTGGTATTGGGCGATCGCCAAGCGCTGCGTGAAGCGTTCAGCCGTACAGCGATTCTGTCCAACGAGAAATACCGCGGTATCCGTCTGCAACTGGCCAACGGTCAGTTGAAGATCCAGGCCAACAACCCGGAGCAGGAAGAAGCGGAAGAAGAAGTGGGCGTTGAATACAACGGCGGCTCCCTGGAAATCGGCTTTAACGTGAGCTATCTGCTCGACGTACTGGGCGTGATGACCACCGAGCAGGTTCGCCTGATTTTGTCCGACTCCAACAGCAGCGCGCTGGTGCAAGAGTCCGACAACGACGACTCGGCTTACGTTGTCATGCCGATGCGTCTGTAATCAGCTGACCCTGGATGTCCTTAAGTCGTGTTTCGGTCACCGCGGTGCGCAATCTGCACCCGGTGACCTTCTCCCCCTCCCCCCGCATCAACATTCTTTACGGCGCTAACGGCAGCGGCAAAACCAGTGTTCTGGAAGCCATTCATCTGCTGGGGCTTGCCCGTTCGTTTCGTAGCACGCGTCTGTTGCCGGTCATCCAGTACGAACAACTCGCCTGTACCGTGTTCGGTCAGGTCGAATTGGCCGAGGGTGGTCATAGCGCTTTGGGCATCTCGCGCGATCGTCAGGGCGAGTTCCAGATCCGTATCGACGGGCAGAACGCCCGCAGCGCTGCGCAACTGGCGGAGATCCTGCCGCTGCAGTTGATCAACCCCGACAGCTTCCGCCTGCTTGAAGGCGCGCCGAAGATTCGCCGGCAGTTTCTCGACTGGGGCGTGTTCCACGTTGAGCCGCGTTTCATGGCCACTTGGCAGCGTTTGCAGAAGGCCTTGCGCCAGAGAAACTCCTGGCTGCGGCATGGTACACTTGACGCCGTTTCGCAAGCGGTTTGGGACAGGGAACTGTGCCAGGCCAGCGCTGAAATCGATGAATACCGCCGCGCTTACATCAAAGCCTTGAAACCAGTCTTTGAACAAACCTTGAGCGAACTGGTTGAGCTCGAAGGTTTGACGCTCAGCTATTACCGAGGCTGGGACAAAGACCGGGAATTGAGCGCCGTACTGGCTGGATCCCTGCAACGGGATCAGCAAATGGGTCATACCCAGGCCGGACCGCAACGCGCTGATTTGCGTCTTAGATTGGGCGCCCACAACGCCGCGGACATTTTGTCCCGGGGTCAGCAGAAGTTGGTGGTCTGTGCACTGCGGATTGCCCAAGGGCACTTGGTCAGCCAGGCCCGACGCGGTCAGTGTATTTATCTGGTGGATGACCTGCCGTCCGAACTGGACGAGAACCACCGCCGCGCGCTGTGCCGTTTGCTGGAAGACTTACGCTGCCAGGTGTTTATCACCTGTGTAGATCACGAATTATTGAGGGAAGGCTGGCAGACGGAAACGCCAGTCGCTTTGTTCCACGTGGAACAGGGCCGTATCACCCAGACCCACGACCATCGGGAGTGAAGGCATTGAGCGAAGAAAATACGTACGACTCAACGAGCATTAAAGTGCTGAAAGGCCTGGATGCCGTACGCAAACGTCCCGGTATGTACATTGGTGACACCGACGATGGCAGCGGTCTGCACCACATGGTGTTCGAGGTGGTCGACAACTCGATCGACGAAGCCCTCGCCGGCCACTGCGACGACATCAGCATCATCATCCACCCGGATGAGTCCATCACCGTTAAAGACAACGGCCGTGGCATCCCGGTAGACGTGCACAAAGAGGAAGGCGTTTCCGCCGCCGAGGTCATCATGACCGTCCTCCACGCTGGCGGTAAGTTCGACGACAACTCCTACAAAGTATCCGGCGGTCTGCACGGTGTAGGTGTTTCGGTAGTGAACGCGCTGTCCGAAGAACTGGTACTGACCGTTCGCCGCAGCGGCAAGATCTGGGAACAGACCTACGTCCACGGCGTGCCTCAGGCACCGATGGCCATCGTTGGCGACAGCGAAACCACCGGCACCCAGATTCACTTCAAGCCGTCGGCGGACACCTTCAAGAATATCCACTTCAGCTGGGACATCCTGGCCAAGCGTATTCGTGAACTGTCCTTCCTCAACTCCGGTGTCGGCATCGTCCTCAAGGACGAACGCAGCGGTAAGGAAGAGCTGTTCAAATACGAAGGCGGCCTGCGTGCGTTCGTTGAGTACCTGAACACCAACAAGACTGCGGTCAACCAGGTGTTCCACTTCAACATCCAACGTGAAGACGGCATCGGCGTGGAAATCGCCCTGCAGTGGAACGACAGCTTCAACGAGAACCTGTTGTGCTTCACCAACAACATTCCGCAGCGCGACGGCGGCACCCACCTGGTGGGCTTCCGTTCGGCACTGACGCGTAACCTGAACACCTACATCGAAGCCGAAGGCCTGGCGAAGAAGCACAAAGTCGCCACCACCGGTGATGATGCGCGTGAAGGCTTGACCGCGATCATCTCGGTAAAAGTACCGGATCCGAAGTTCAGCTCGCAGACCAAAGACAAGCTGGTCTCTTCCGAAGTGAAGACCGCGGTCGAACAGGAAATGGGCAAGTACTTCTCCGACTTCCTCCTGGAAAACCCGAACGAAGCCAAGCTGGTCGTCGGCAAGATGATCGACGCTGCGCGTGCCCGTGAAGCGGCGCGTAAAGCCCGTGAGATGACCCGCCGCAAAGGCGCGCTGGACATCGCCGGTCTGCCGGGCAAGCTCGCTGACTGCCAGGAAAAAGACCCGGCGCTCTCTGAACTGTACCTCGTGGAAGGTGACTCCGCGGGCGGCTCTGCCAAGCAGGGGCGTAACCGCAAGACCCAGGCGATCCTGCCGTTGAAGGGCAAGATCCTCAACGTCGAGAAAGCCCGTTTCGACAAGATGATCTCTTCCCAGGAAGTGGGCACCTTGATCACCGCACTGGGCTGCGGTATCGGTCGCGACGAGTACAACATCGACAAGCTGCGTTATCACAACATCATCATCATGACCGATGCTGACGTCGACGGTTCGCACATCCGTACCCTGCTGCTGACCTTCTTCTTCCGTCAGTTGCCGGAGCTGATCGAGCGTGGCTACATCTACATCGCTCAGCCGCCGCTGTACAAGGTCAAGAAAGGCAAGCAAGAGCAATACATCAAAGACGACGACGCCATGGAAGAGTACATGACGCAGTCGGCCCTGGAAGATGCGAGCCTGCACCTGAACGAAGAAGCCCCGGGCATTTCCGGTGAAGCGCTCGAGCGTCTGGTGAATGACTTCCGCATGGTAATGAAGACCCTCAAGCGTCTGTCGCGCCTGTACCCGCAGGAACTGACCGAGCACTTCATCTACCTGCCGGCCGTGAGCCTGGAAAAGCTCGGCGACCACGCAGCGATGCAAGAGTGGCTGGCCCAGTACGAAGCGCGTTTGCGCACCGTCGAGAAGTCCGGTCTGGTCTACAAGGCCAGTCTGCGTGAAGATCGTGAACGTGGCGTGTGGCTGCCAGAGGTCGAACTGATCTCCCACGGCCTGTCGAACTACGTCACCTTCAACCGCGACTTCTTCGGCAGCAACGACTACAAAACCGTCGTCACCCTCGGCGCTCAACTGAGCACCCTGCTCGACGAAGGCGCGTACATCCAGCGCGGCGAGCGCAAGAAAGCAGTCACCGAGTTCAAGGAAGCACTGGACTGGCTGATGGCTGAAAGCACCAAGCGCCACACCATTCAGCGATACAAAGGTCTGGGCGAAATGAACCCGGATCAGCTGTGGGAAACCACCATGGACCCAAGCGTGCGCCGCATGTTGAAAGTCACCATCGAAGACGCCATCGGCGCAGACCAGATCTTCAACACCCTGATGGGTGATGCGGTCGAACCTCGCCGTGACTTCATCGAGAGCAATGCATTGGCGGTTTCGAACCTGGATTTCTAACGAATTTTGTTCGGACTTAAAGTAAAAAATAAACCCCGGTGAGTTTTGGCTCATCGGGGTTTATACGTTTCAAGCATCCCTCCATGCATACAAGTCTGCGTCATGATTTGTATGTACATGTTTTCCGGATTGATAACTCCTCGCGTCAGTGCAACGCTCTGTCTGGCTACTTTCGACTTATTCATTCAGCAGAGGATTTACCGTTGAGCGAACAGCATCAGACGTTTGAAGGCCTCAAATACCGAACCGACAGTGGAGTGGAGTATTGGTCTGCCCGAGACCTTGCTCCGCTGCTGGAATACAGAACGTGGCGTAACTTCGAGAACGTTATCGCCAAGGCTATACAAGCTTGTGAACACGGTGATCATCCGGTATCCGACCATTTTGTTGAAGCCAGCAAAATGGTCTCCTTGGGGTCTGGTTCTCTGCGAGAACTGAAGGATATCCACCTCTCCCGCTATGCCTGCTATCTGGTTGTCCAGAACGGAGATCCATCCAAGCCCGTCATCGCCGCAGGGCAAACCTACTTTGCGATTCAGACCCGACGTCAGGAGCTGACAGACGATTCCGAATTTCAGAGTCTAAGGGACGATCAGAAGCGTTTGTTGCTGCGCAATGAGTTACGCGAGCACAACAAACTTCTGGTTGAAACGGCACAGCAGGCAGGCGTTGAGACAGAATTGGATTTCGCCGTTTTCCAGAATCATGGATATCAAGGGCTCTACGGAGGACTTGATCAGAAAGCGATCCACCAGCGCAAAGGCCTCAAAAAAAGCCAAAAAATTCTTGATCACATGGGCTCGACTGAACTGGCCGCTAATTTATTTCGAGCGACTCAGGCTGAAGATAAATTGCGTCGCGACAATGTTCAGGGCAAGCAACAAGCTAACGACGTTCACCTGCAGGTTGGTCGAAAAGTCAGAGAAACCATTTCCGAACTAGGCGGCACCATGCCAGAGGATCTTCCAATGCCGGCAACGAGCATCAAGCAGTTGGAATCTGCGATCAAAAAATTGAAGGGTCGCGCCGGAGAAGAGTGAAACAACCATAACCATTAGTGCGAGTTCGACACCACACTCTCCAACCGATACCCATACCCATAAATCGTCAACAGCTGCCACCCTCGATCCGCCGTCAGCCCGAGCTTGTTCCGCAGCCGATAAATATGCGTATCCAGCGGTCGCGACGACGCCATCTCCTCATGCGGCCAAAACCGTTCATACAGATAATCCCGCGATAACGGCCTCCCCAGGTTGCTGAACAGACACCGCGCCAGTCGATACTCGCGCTCGGTCATGACAATCGGCTTTCCCTCGCGAGTGACGGTCAGTTCAGCGTCATCAAACGTCAGATCATTAAAGCTCAGCACTTCTGTCGCCGGCGCACGTTGCTGGCTGTGCCGCCGCAATACTGCGGCCACCCGCGCCTTCAATTCATTCGGCCGAAACGGCTTGCTCACATAATCATCCGCCCCCGCATTCAACGCCTGAACGATGTCGCTCTCGCCATCACGGCTGGTGAGCATGATTGCCGCTGGTGTCGCTTCCATGTGTTCGCGGGTCCAGCGCAGCAGGGCCAGGCCGGTGAGGTCGGGCAGTTGCCAGTCGAGGATCAGCAGGTCGAAGGTTTCCCGGCGCAGTTGGCGCAGCAGGTCTTCACCGCGTTCGAAGCTGTGCAGTGACCACGGCTGTTCGCCGGCATCGGCCATTTGCTGCAGGGTTTGCTCGACCCGGCGCAGTTCGGCGGGTTCGTCGTCCAGAATCGCAACGCGCATTCGCGGTTATTCCTTGTTGCTTGGGCAGTGGCGGACAACCATAGTCGCTCGGCCCTCGCAGTGAAAGTAAGCAGCCCGCCGTTGGTCGACGTCCGCTATGATTCTTCGGGTCTACGTCTCAGACCTGTGGCCCATGAAACCATTCACCCTGCCCTGCCGTTTTTCCAAATGAACACTAATCGCCGGCGCGAAAGCCGCGAGCCCAGCCAAGTGCAGCGCCTGTTTCGACAGCTGGTGCGCGAGTGGTTGTGGATAAGTCTAGTGCTGTTGCCGCTGACTGCGCTGTTGTCGTATCGCGCGCAGATCAACCTGCACGGTGCGGCTCCCGTCATGGGGGCGATGCTTTCGGTTGGGCTGGTGGCGTGCGTACTTGGTTTGCTGTTGTGGCGTCCGCGCTGGGCGTTGTGGATAACGTTGGTTGGCATGGCCGGCGTGCTGCTGACCAGCGCCGGGCTGGCGGAGATGCGTCGCTGGTGGTCGCCGACGCCGGCGGTGTTGGGCATGTTGTTCGGCTATCTGATCTGGAACTGGCGGCGTCTGAGTGTGGTGCTGACTTATTTCGGCTGGGAGCTGACGCGGCTGGATGGAGAGCCGAAGGTTTTCCCCGAACGCCGTCGCACGCAATTCACCGGCGCCGATCGTTTGCAGGGGCAGATCATGGCCTTGGAGCAAGCCATGAGCCGCACCCGCGATACTCGACGCTTCATCGCAGACGGTTTGGAATACTTGCCGGTCGCCACACTGATCAGCGATCCCAAGGGGCAGATCCTGCTGGGCAATCGCAAGGCCCGCGCGTTGTTCGATACTGCATTAGTGGGCGACGACGTCCTCGATCAACTCGCCCGCCTCGGCTATCCGGAATTATCCACAGAGCCACGTCCAGCGTTATCCGGCCTTCCGCTGCTGGAATTCCGTGACCACAAGGAACGCAGCCTGCGCCTGGAACGTGCCGCCCTGCTGCCGGTGGACGGTGACACGCCGATTGGCTGGCTGTTGAGCCTCACCGACCTCAGCGCTGAGCGCGCGGCGGAAGAACAACGCAGCGTATTGCTGCGCTTTCTGTCCCACGACCTGCGCGCGCCGCACTCGGCGATCCTCGCTTTGGTGGATGTGCATCGCCATCAGGCCGGGGCTGATGCGCCGTTGTTCGAACAGATCGAACGTCAGGTGCGCCGCGCGCTGGATCTGACCGACGGTTTTGTTCTGCTGGCGCGAGCTGAGTCTGAGACTTACCAATTTCAACCGACGTTGTTCGCGATGCTGGTGCTCGACGTGCTGGATCAAGCGTTGCCCATTGCCCAGCAGAAACGCATCGAGCTGCTGCATGACATGGATGAAGAGTCGCAGGAACGTCTGATCAATGCCGATCAAGGCTTGCTGACCCGCGCGCTGTTCAACCTGCTGGAAAACGCGATCAAGTACAGCCCGGCCGACACCACGATCATCCTGCGCGTCCGTTGCCGTGAGGAATGGTTGCACTGTGAATTGATCGATCAAGGCAAAGGCATCGCCGCCGATGAATTGCCGGATCTGTTCAGTCAGTACCGCCGTTTTTCCTCCGCCCAAGGCATCGATGGTGTGGGGCTGGGCCTGTCGATGGTCAAAGCGGTGGTTGATCACCATGGCGGTAAAATCGAATGCCGCAGCGTGGTGGATCAAGGCACCACGTTCCTGCTGGAGTTACCGCTGATTCACGAATAATCAGGCACAAAAAAACCGGCTATATCAGCCGGTTTTTTTACATCGGAAAAAAACTTATGCACCTTTTACGGTCTTTTATGAGCTTGAGAAATATATAAGTAAATCAATTACTTAATCTCAATATTCAAGCCTTTTCAAACAAACCGTACACAGGTTATCCACAAAATCTCAGACAGCGATTTGATCGTTGGCGACTGGTGCCTGCGGGGCCGGCGGCAGTGAGCCCATTTCGCGTTGAGTCTTCTCGTTCCAGGCTTGCACCCGGTCGTTCAACTCGGCAATGGCGCGCGGGCCTGTGCCTTCGGCGTACATCGGTTCGCCGATGACCACAGTGATCACGCCGGACTTTTTACCCCAGCCGACTTTCGGCCAGAATTTGCCGGCATTGTGTGCAATCGGCAGTACCGGAAGCGCCGCATTCACCGCCAAAGCGCTACCACTGCGGGAGAACTTGCCGACAGTGCCAAACGGCACGCGTGTGCCTTCCGGAAAGATCAGCACCCAAACGTTGTCCTTGAGCAGCTCGTCACCTTTCGCGGCGACTTGTTTCAGTGCTGCTTTCGGGTTGTCGCGGTCAATCGCGATCGGCCGCAACATGGCCATGGCCCAGCCGAAGAACGGCACGAATAACAATTCACGCTTGAGCACTTGGCTCAACGGCGAGAAATAAGCGGAGAGAAAGAACGTCTCCCAAGTGCTCTGGTGGTTCGATTGAATCACGCAGGGCCGGTCAGGCACGTTTTCCGCGCCTTTGATTTCGTAACGGATACCGAGAAATACCTTGGTCAACCACAAGGCGCAACGGCACCAGTACACGTTGATAAAACGATAACGCGCCTTGAACGGCAGAAACGGCGCGATGAAAAAACTCAAGCTGCACCACAGCAGGGAGGTGGTGCCCAGCAGCAGGTAAAAGAGAAAAATCCTGATGGCCCGCAGTATCGACATAGTGACGTTTACCGTGACGGGGCAATGCCCGAGTGTTCAAGCGCACTCCCGATCAATCCCTGGTCAGGAACTTCAGAAGTACTCTAGTTGTGGATAAGTTCTGCGGCAATCGCCGCCAGATCGTCAAAAATCAGAGTGCCAACCGGCAGGGTTTTGCCCTGAGTCTTTTCGCCTTTTCCGGTCTTTACCAAAATTGGCTGTGAATCGACGGCTTTGGCAGCCTCCAGGTCACCAAGGCTGTCGCCGACGAACCAGACATTGCTCAGCTCGACGTCGTAATGCGCCGCGATGGTTTTCAACATCCCCGGCTTCGGCTTGCGGCAATCGCAGCCTTCGTCGGGCCCATGCGGGCAATACACGATCAGCCCGACTTCACCGCCCTGCTCCGCGACCAGCTCACGCAAGCGTGCGTGCATGGCATCGAGGGTGGCGAGGTCGTAATAGCCGCGAGCAATGCCCGACTGGTTGGTGGCCACCGCCACCGTCCAGCCGGCCTTGCTCAACTGCGCAATCGCTTCGATCGAGCCGGGCAACGGAATCCACTCCGCCACTGACTTGATGTAAGCGTCGGAGTCGTAATTGATCACTCCGTCCCGATCGAGAATCAGCAGTTTCAACAGCAATCCCTCAACCCAGCAGCGAAATGTCGGCAACGCCGAGGAACAGACCACGCAGACGCGCCAGCAGCGCGTAACGGTTGGCCCGCACATTGGCGTCGTCGGCATTGACCATCACCGCGTCGAAGAACGCATCCACCGGCTCACGCAATGCCGCCAGGCGTGCCAGCGATTCGTTGTACTGACGCGCCGCAGCCATCGGTTGTACCGCTTGATCCGCTTGCTGGATCGCCGAGTACAGCGAGAACTCGTTGGCGTTGTCGAAGTACTTCGCTTGTACCTCGGTCGGTACTGCGCCTTCGAGTTTGCTCAACAGGTTCGATACACGCTTGTTCACCGCCGCCAGCGCTGCTGCTTCCGGCAGTTTGCGGAAGGCCTGCACCGCTTGCACACGCTGATCGAAGTCCAGCGCCGAACCCGGCTTCAGGGCACGTACCGACAGGTAAGTAGCGACTTCAACGCCTTCGTCTTCATAACGCGCACGCAGGCGGTCGAAGATGAATTCCAGCACGGACTCGTTGAGGCCGGCAGCCTTGACCTTGGTACCGAACGCATTCACGGCGAAAGCCACAGCGTCGTTCAGGTCCAGATCGAGCTTCTTCTCGATGAGGATACGCAGCACGCCGAGTGCCGCACGGCGCAGGGCATACGGGTCTTTGCTGCCCGTTGGCAGCATGCCGATACCGAAGATACCGACCAGGGTGTCGAGCTTGTCAGCGATCGCAACGGCGGCACCGGTCAGGGTGGCTGGCAGTTCAGCACCGGCACCGCGTGGCATGTATTGCTCGTTCAGCGCCAGCGCGACGTCTTCCGGCTCGCCGTCATTGAGGGCGTAGTAGTAACCGGCGACACCTTGCATCTCCGGGAACTCGCCAACCATTTCGGTGGCCAGGTCGCACTTCGACAGCAGGCCAGCGCGAGCAGCCCACGAAGCGTTGCCGCCAATGCGTGCGGCGATGTACGCAGCCAGTTTAGATACGCGCTCGGCCTTGTCGTAGACGCTGCCGAGTTTTTCCTGGAACACCACGTTCTTCAGGCGATCGTTGAAGGCTTCGAGTTTCTGCTTCTTGTCTTGCTTGAAGAAGAACTCGGCGTCGGTCAGACGTGGGCGAACCACTTTCTCGTTACCGGCGATGATCTGTTGCGGGTCTTTGCTTTCGATGTTGGCCACAGTGATGAAACGTGGCAGCAACTTGCCGTCGGCATCCAGCAGGCAGAAGTACTTCTGGTTGTCCTGCATGGTGGTGATCAGCGCTTCTTGCGGCACGTCGAGGAAACGTTCCTCGAACGAGCACACCAGCGGCACCGGCCATTCAACCAGCGCGGTGACTTCGTCGAGCAGTGCCGGCGGCACGATTGCCGTGCCTTCCTGACGGGTGGCCAGCTCTTCGGTGCGCTTGCTGATGATCTCGCGACGCTCGTTGGCGTCGGCCAGCACGTAAGCGGCACGCAGGTCGGCGAGGTAGCTCGACGGCGAACCGATGCGCACGCTTTCCGGGTGATGGAAGCGGTGACCACGGGAATCACGGCCGGCCTTCTGCGCGAGGATGGTGCAGTCGATGACCTGGTCACCGAGCAGCATCACCAGCCATTGGGTCGGACGCACGAACTCTTCCTTGCGCGCACCCCAACGCATGCGTTTCGGGATCGGCAGGTCGTTCAGCGAATCTTCGACGATGGTCGGCAGCAGGCTCGCGGTCGGCTTGCCGGCGATGCTCTGGCTGTAACGCAGTTTCGGGCCGCTCTGATCGATTTCGCTCAGATCAACGCCGCACTTCTTCGCGAAACCCAGTGCTGCTTGCGTTGGATTACCTTCAGCGTCGAACGCCGCCTGACGTGGCGGGCCGTCGAGGTTGATGCTGCGATCCGGTTGCTGGGTAGCCAGCGCGGTGATCAGCACAGCCAGACGACGCGGCGCGGCGTAGACGGTTTTAGTCTCGTAGCTCAGGCCAGCGGCTTGCAGGCCCTTGTCGATACCGGCGAGGAACGCGTCAGCCAGGGTGTTCAGGGCTTTCGGTGGCAGTTCTTCAGTGCCCAGTTCAACCAGAAAATCTTGCGCACTCATTGTGCTGCCTCCAGCTTGGCCAGTACTTCGTCACGCAGATCCGGGGTCGCCATCGGGAAGCCCAGCTTGGCGCGCGCCAGCAGGTAGGCTTGCGCAACGGAACGCGCCAGGGTGCGTACGCGCAGAATGTATTGCTGACGCGCGGTCACCGAGATCGCCCGGCGCGCATCCAGCAGGTTGAAGGTGTGCGAGGCCTTCAACACCATTTCGTAGCTCGGCAACGGCAGCGGCTGGTCGAGTTCGATCAGGCGCTTGGCTTCGCTTTCATAGAAGTCGAACAGTTCGAACAGTTTGTCGACGTTGGCGTGTTCGAAGTTGTAAGTGGACTGCTCCACTTCGTTCTGGTGGAACACGTCGCCGTAGGTGACTTTGCCCATCGGGCCGTCAGCCCAGACCAGGTCGTAGACCGAATCCACGCCTTGCAGGTACATGGCCAGACGCTCAAGACCGTATGTGATCTCTCCGGTCACCGGGTAGCACTCGATGCCGCCCGCCTGTTGGAAGTAAGTGAACTGCGTCACTTCCATACCGTTCAGCCAGACTTCCCAGCCCAGACCCCAGGCGCCGAGGGTCGGCGATTCCCAGTTGTCTTCGACGAAGCGGATGTCGTGAACCAGTGGATCGAGGCCGACATGCTTGAGGGAGCCCAGGTACAGTTCCTGGAAGTTGTCCGGGTTCGGCTTCAGCACGACCTGGAACTGATAGTAGTGCTGCAGACGGTTCGGGTTTTCGCCGTAACGGCCGTCAGTCGGACGGCGGCTTGGCTGCACGTAAGCGGCGTTCCAGGTTTCCGGGCCGATGGCACGGAGGAAGGTCGCGGTGTGGAAAGTGCCGGCGCCTACTTCCATATCGTAGGGCTGAAGTACCACGCAACCTTGCTCGGCCCAGTATTGCTGGAGCGCGAGGATCAAGTCTTGGAAGGTACGCACGGCTGGCGTAGGCTGGCTCACGAAATTCACCTGTTTCTTGGGCTGCGATTTAAAGAGCGGGAGTATACCCGATTCAGTCGCACCTCCACCCCCTGGAGCCTTATGCCACGCTGCTTTTGGTGTACCGAAGATCCGCTGTACATGGCTTATCACGATCAGGAGTGGGGCACGCCGCTACGCGATGCGCAGGGTTTGTTCGAGTTGCTTTTGCTCGAAGGGTTCCAGGCTGGCCTGTCGTGGATCACCGTGCTGCGCAAACGCGAGCGTTATCGCGAGGTGCTGTTCGGCTTCGACGTGCAGCGCGTGGCGCAGATGAGCGACGCCGAAATCGACGAATTGATGCTCGATCCGGGGATCATCCGCAACCGCCTCAAACTCAACGCCGCCCGCCGCAATGCCCAGGCCTGGCTGGCGCTGGAGGATCCGGTGACCTTCCTCTGGTCGTTCGTCAACGACCAACCGATCATCAATCATTTCAAGGATCGCAGCGAAGTCCCGGCGATCACCCCCGAAGCACTGGCGATGAGCAAAGCCCTGAAAAAGGCCGGTTTCACGTTCGTCGGCCCGACCATTTGCTACGCGCTGATGCAGGCTTCGGGCATGGTCATGGATCACACCCGCGACTGCGACCGCTACGCGCAGCTCGTCAACGCCGGTTAGAATGGCCGCCTCGCGCACCGCACAAGATCAGGAGTGACCTGTGGAAAAGTTTAAAGGCGCCTTGCTGGTAGGCGCTCTGCGGCTGTTTGCCCTGCTGCCATGGCGGGCCGTGCAGGCCGTGGGTTCGGCGATCGGCTGGATCATGTGGAAAACCCCCAACCGCTCCCGCGACGTGGTGCGGATCAACCTCGCCAAATGTTTTCCACAGATGGATCCGGCCGAACGTGAGCGTCTGGTCGGGCAGAGCCTGAAAGACATCGGCAAGTCGCTGACCGAAAGCGCCTGCGCGTGGATCTGGCCGGCGCAGCGTTCGATCGATCTGGTGCGCGAAGTCGAAGGCCTCGACGTGCTGAAAGACGCTTTGGCCTCGGGCAAAGGCGTGGTCGGCATCACCAGCCACCTCGGCAACTGGGAAGTGCTCAACCACTTCTATTGCAGTCAGTGCAAACCGATCATTTTCTATCGCCCGCCGAAGCTCAAAGCTGTGGACGAATTGCTGCGCAAACAGCGCGTGCAACTGGGCAACAAGGTCGCCGCCTCCACCAAGGAAGGCATTCTCAGCGTGATCAAGGAAGTGCGCAAAGGTGGTGCAGTGGGCATCCCCGCTGACCCGGAACCGGCCGAATCCGCCGGGATCTTCGTGCCGTTCTTCGCCACGCAGGCGCTGACCAGCAAATTCGTGCCGAACATGTTGGCCGGTGGCAAAGCCGTCGGCGTGTTCCTGCATGCGCTGCGCCTGCCCGACGGGTCTGGTTACAAAGTGATCCTCGAAGCCGCGCCCGAAGCCATGTACAGCACCGATACCGCCGAATCCTGCGCAGCAATGAGCAAAGTCGTCGAGCGCTACGTCGCCGCGTACCCAAGCCAGTACATGTGGAGCATGAAACGCTTCAAAAAGCGTCCACCCGGTGAAGAACGCTGGTACTGACGAAGTTGGCACACTCTGTGGATAACTTGTAGGAGCTGCCGCAGGCTGCGATCTTTTGATCCTGCTTGAGGTTATCCACAGAACCGTTCAAAAAAGGGCGCACCAAGATGTCCGAACACCGCAAATCCTTCCGCATCAAAATCACCCACGACAGCTTCGGCGAATGCCTCGGGCAAACCCGCAACCTATCGCCGACCGGGGTGTATGTGCAGCATCCGAGCCTGGCGTCGTTGCCCAAAGGTGCGGTGGTTTACGGCCAGGTGCAGGATTTACCCACAGGCGCGCCACGCGTGCGAATGGAAGTGGTAACGGTCGACGCCGAAGGCATCGGCTTGCGCTACTTGTAGAACGTCACTGCGCCTGACGATCGAGTTTCTTCAAAAACACCGTCATTTCCTTCTCGGCCTGCTTGTCGCCATGGGCGCGAGCGGCTTCCAGACCTTGTTCCCATGCCTGACGCGCGGCGGCAGTGTCGCCCAGCGCCAGTTGCGCCTTGCCCAACAGTTTCCACGCGGCGGAATACTTCGGATCGAAGCCGACGCAGCGCTGGAAATGTTCGGCGGCTTTGCCGTTTTCGCCCAGATCCAGATAGCCCTTGCCCAGGCCGAAGCGCAGCAGAGAGTTATCCACACCCTTGGCGAGCATTTTTTCCAGGGATTCGAGCATTTTTGCACCCTCGCTTCAGTGATCGTTCCCACGCTCCGCGTGGGAATGCCTCAATGGACGCTCTGCGTCCGCTCTTGGGACGCAGAGCGTCCCGGGCTGCATTCCCACGCGGAGCGTGGGAACGATCAACCTCAGAAAAAGCTCAGCCCCACATGAAACAGCTTCTCCACATCGCGAATATGCTTTTTATCCACAAGGAACAGAATCACATGGTCGCCCGCCTCGATCACCGTGTCGTCGTGGGCGATGATCACTTGTTCGTTGCGGATTACCGCGCCAATCGTGGTGCCCGGCGGCAGGCCGATCTTCTCGATCGGCTTGCCGATGACCTTGCTCGATTTCGCATCACCGTGGGCAATCGCCTCGATCGCTTCCGCCGCACCGCGACGCAGTGAGTGCACGCTGACGATATCGCCACGGCGTACGTGCGCCAGCAACGTGCCGATGGTCGCCAGTTGCGGGCTGATGGCGATGTCGATGTCGCCGCCCTGAATCAGGTCGACGTAGGCCGGGTTGTTGATGATCGTCATGACCTTCTTCGCCCCCAGCCGTTTCGCCAGCAGCGACGACATGATGTTGGCTTCGTCATCGTTGGTCAGCGCGAGGAAAATGTCGGCGTCGGCGATGTTCTCTTCCAGCAGCAAATCGCGGTCGGATGCGCTGCCCTGCAGCACCACGGTGCTGTCGAGGGTGTCGGAGAGGTAGCGGCAGCGCGCCGGGTTCATCTCGATGATTTTCACCTGATAACGGCTTTCGATGGCCTCGGCCAGGCGCTCACCGATCTGCCCGCCGCCAGCAATGACGATGCGTTTGTAGGTTTCGTCGAGACGGCGCATTTCGCTCATCACTGCGCGAATATTCTCACGCGCGGCGATGAAGAAGACTTCATCGTCGGCCTCGATCACCGTGTCGCCCTGCGGCAAGATCGGCCGGTCACGACGGAAAATCGCTGCGACGCGGGTTTCGACATTCGGCATGTGTTCACGCAACTGGCGCAGTTGCTGACCGACCAGCGGCCCGCCGTAATAGGCGCGCACCGCGACCAGTTGCGCCTGACCTCCGGCGAAGTCGATCACTTGCAACGCGCCCGGATATTCGATCAGGCGCTTGATGTAATTGGTCACCACTTGCTCGGGGCTGATCAGCACGTCGACCGGAATCGCTTCGTTCTGGAACAACTGCTCTTCGCGCGTCAGGTACGAGGCTTCGCGCACTCGGGCGATTTTCGTCGGCGTGTGAAACAACGTGTGGGCGACCTGACAGGCGACCATGTTGGTTTCGTCGCTGTTGGTCACCGCCACCAGCATGTCGGCGTCGTCCGCGCCGGCCTGACGCAGCACCGTCGGTAACGAGCCTCGGCCCTGAATGGTACGGATGTCGAGACGATCGCCGAGGTCGCGCAGGCGTTCGCCGTCGGTGTCGACCACGGTGATGTCGTTGGCTTCGCTGGCGAGGTGCTCAGCCAGCGAACCGCCGACCTGCCCTGCCCCGAGGATGATGATTTTCATCCAGTCACTCCATTGAATCCATTTAGCCGCGTGCGGCAGCGATCTTGATCAGCTTGGCGTAGTAGAACCCGTCATGCCCGCCCTGCTGGGCCAGCAATTGGCGACCATGCGGCTGTTTGATCCCGGCCGTGGTGGCCAGATCCAGTTCGCGGGCGCCCGGTGTGCGCTCAAGAAACGCGGCGATGACTTCGGTGTTCTCGGTCGGCAGCGTCGAGCAGGTGGCGTAAAGCAGAATGCCGCCGACTTCGAGGGTTTTCCACATGGCGTCGAGCAGCTCGCCTTGCAGTTGCGCGAGGGCGACGATGTCGTCCGGCTGACGAGTCAGCTTGATGTCCGGATGGCGACGGATCACGCCGGTGGCCGAGCACGGCGCGTCGAGCAGGATGCGCTGGAACGGTTTGCCGTCCCACCATTTTTCGGTGTCGCGACCGTCAGCGGCGATCAGTTCGGCGTTGAGGCCGAGGCGCTCAAGGTTTTCCTTCACGCGCACCAGTCGCTTGGCTTCCAGATCCACCGCGACCACGCCGGCCAGCGCCGCTTCGGCTTCGAGGATATGGCATGTCTTGCCACCCGGCGCGCAGCAGGCGTCGAGCACGCGTTGGCCTGGCGCCAGGTCGAGCAGGTCGGCGGCCAGTTGCGCCGCTTCGTCCTGCACGCTGATCCAGCCTTCGGCAAAACCCGGCAGGCTACGCACGTCGGCGGCGGCTTCGAGGATGATGCCGTCGCGGCTGTACACGCACGGTGTCGCAGCAATGCTGGCCTCAGTCAGCAGACCGAGGTAAGCGTCGCGGCTGTGATGGCGGCGGTTGACCCGGAGGATCATCGGCGGATGCGCGTTGTTCGCTTCGCAGATGGCTTCCCACTGCTCCGGCCAAAACGCTTTGAGGGATTTCTGCAGCCAGCGCGGGTGAGCGGTACGCACCACCGGATCACGTTCCAGTTCGGCAAAAATCGTTTCGCTTTCGCGCTGAGCATTACGCAACACCGCGTTGAGCAGGCCTTTGGCCCAAGGTTTTTTCAGCTTGTCGGCGCAACCCACGGTTTCGCCGATGGCGGCATGGGCCGGCACGCGGGTGTAGAGCAATTGGTAGAGGCCGACCAGCAGCAACGCCTCGACATCGGCGTCGGCGGTTTTGAACGGCTTCTGCAGAAGTTTTTCCGCCAGTGCCGACAGGCGCGGCTGCCAGCGCGCGGTGCCGAACGCCAGATCCTGAGTGAAACCGCGATCGCGATCCTCGACCTTGTCGAGTTGTGTCGGCAGTGAACTGTTCAGCGAAGCTTTGCCGCTGAGCACGGCGGCGAGTGCCTTGGCGGCGGCCAGACGCGGGTTCATTGCGCGTCCACCGCTGCGCCGAGCACCGTACCGACAGCGAATTTCTCGCGACGGCTGTTGAACAGATCGCTGAAGTTCAGCGCTTTACCGCCGGGCAACTGCAGGCGGGTCAGGCACAGCGCCTGTTCGCCGCACGCGACGACCAGGCCGTCCTTGCTGGCGCTGAGGATTTCACCCGGCGCGCCGTTGCCTTCGGCAATGGTCGCCGCCAGCACTTTCAGCGCTTCACCGTTGAGAGTGCTGTGGGTGATCGGCCATGGATTGAAGGCGCGCACCAGTCGCTCCAGTTCAACCGCCGGACGGCTCCAGTCGATGCGTGCTTCGTCTTTGTTCAATTTGTGCGCGTAAGTGGCGAGTTCATCGTTCTGCACTTCGCCTTCCAGCGTGCCTGCGGCCAGACCGGCAATCGCTTGCACCACGGCCGGCGGGCCCATCTCGGCGAGGCGATCATGCAAGGAGCCGCCAGTGTCTTCGCCAGTGATCGGCGTGACGACCTTGAGCAGCATCGGCCCGGTGTCGAGGCCGGCTTCCATGCGCATCACGGTCACGCCGCTTTCGGCATCACCGTGTTCGACGGCGCGCTGAATCGGTGCCGCACCGCGCCAGCGTGGCAGCAACGAGGCGTGACTGTTGATGCAACCCAGGCGCGGAATATCCAGCACCACTTGCGGCAGGATCAGGCCGTAGGCGACCACCACCAGCAAATCCGGATTCAGCGCGGCCAGCTCGGCTTGAGCGTCAGCGTTGCGCAACGTCGGCGGCTGCAACACCTGGATATTATTTTCCAGCGCGAGCTGTTTGACCGGGCTCGGCATCAGTTTTTGCCCGCGACCGGCCGGACGATCCGGTTGGGTGTAGACCGCAACGATCTCGTAAGGGCTGCTCAGCAGGGCCTTGAGGTGTTCGGCGGCAAATTCCGGGGTACCGGCAAAAACGATGCGCAGTGGCTCAGTCATGGAAGGCGTCTCTTGAAAAGAAAAAGGCTTGCCGCAGCAAGCCTTTGAAGGAGGGGCATCAAGCGTTCTGGCGGTGGAGCTTTTCCAGTTTCTTCTTGATCCGGTCGCGTTTGAGCGTGGACAGGTAATCGACGAACAATTTGCCGTTGAGGTGGTCGCATTCGTGCTGGATGCACACCGCGAGCAGGCCTTCGGCGATCAGTTCATAGGGCTTGCCGTCGCGGTCCAGCGCCTTGATCTTGACCTTCTGCGGGCGGTCGACGTTTTCGTAGAAACCCGGTACCGAGAGGCAGCCTTCCTGGTATTGCTCCATTTCTTCGGTCAGCGATTCGAACTCGGGGTTGATGAACACCCGGGGCTCGGTACGGTCTTCGGAAAGGTCCATCACGACGATACGTTTGTGCACGTTGACCTGGGTCGCGGCGAGGCCGATGCCCGGCGCTTCATACATTGTTTCAAACATGTCGTCGACCAACTGACGCACTTCGTCGTCCACTACAGCCACAGGTTTGGCGATAGTGCGCAGACGCGGGTCCGGAAATTCGAGGATGTCTAAAATGGCCATAGGCTTTGATTGCTGCACGTGTTGAGTAAAGTCGGGTCGATGGCCTGGCAGGTCCGAAGATGCAGGCTACCGTTTGTGAAGCGTAGCTTGTGCATTTTGCTCAAGCGAGCCACGGGGGCTCTGACGGTTCACGCGAACGCACATGATAAAGGGATTCACTGCATGAGGAAAACACTACTCGCCCTGCTGTTGCTGGCTTCGGCCGGCGTAGCGCAAGGGCAAGTGCAACTCAGGGATGGTTTTCCACAGCAATACACGGTGGTTACGGGTGACACACTCTGGGACATTTCCGGCAAATACCTGCGCGAGCCCTGGCAATGGCCGCAGTTGTGGCGGGCCAATCCGCAAATTGAGAACCCCAACCTGATCTATCCCGGCGACACGCTGACGCTCAGCTACGTCAATGGCCAGCCGCGTCTGACGCTCAATCGCGGCGAGTCGCGCGGCACCATCAAACTCTCGCCTCGGATTCGCACCAGCCCGGTGGCCGAGGCGATTCCGAGCATTCCGCTGAAATCGATCAACAGTTTTCTGCTGAGCAACCGCATCGTCGACAAGGCCGAAGATTTCGACAAGGCGCCGTATATCGTCGCCGGCGATGCCGAGCGTGTGCTCAGCGGCACAGGCGACCGCATCTACGCGCGCGGCCATTTCGACCCGAATCAACCGGTCTACGGCATCTTCCGCCAGGGCAAGGTCTACACCGATCCGCAGACCAAGGAGTTCCTCGGCATCAACGCCGACGACATCGGCGGCGGTGAAATCGTCGCGACCGAAGGTGACGTTGCCACCCTCGCCCTGCAACGCACCACGCAGGAAGTGCGCCTCGGCGACCGTTTGTTCAGCGGCGAAGAGCGTTCAATCAACTCGACGTTCATGCCCAGCGCACCCGCTACCCAGATCAACGGCGTGATCATCGACGTGCCACGCGGCGTCACTCAGATCGGCGTGATGGACGTGGTCACCCTGAACAAGGGCAAACGCGACGGATTGGTCGAAGGCAACGTGCTGGAGGTCATGAAAACCGGCGAAACCGTGCGCGACCGTATCACTGGCCAACCGCTGAAAATTCCCGACGAACGCGCCGGGTTGCTGATGGTGTTCCGCACCTACGACAAACTCAGTTACGGCCTCGTCCTTAACGCATCGCGCTCGCTGGCGGTGCTCGACAAGGTGCGAAATCCGTAAGCTTGCTTCACAAGTTACCAACAGAGTTATCCACAGCTTGTTCCGAATGGTTCGGAGCTTATAACGATCAAGGATGATCCATGATGATGTCTGCCTCCGCGCCGGTTTCCCCGGCAGAACTGGAAGCGCGCCTGCGCCTGCACCGCTTGCCGGAAATCGGCCCGAAGCGTTTTAGCAAATTGCTCGAAGCCTTTGGCTCGGCCTCAAAAGCCATCAGCGCGCCCGCGAGTGCCTGGCGTTCGCTGGGAATGCCGGCGGCGAGTGCCGAAGCGCGCCGTTGCCCGCAAGTGCGCGATGGCGCCAGCCACGCAATGCGCTGGCTAGAGCGGCCGGAGCATCATTTGCTGATGTGGGATCAGCCGGATTACCCGGCACTGCTGGCGCAGATTCCTGATCCGCCGCCGCTGCTGTTTGTCGCGGGTGATCCACTGATTCTGGAGAAACCGCAGTTGGCGATGGTCGGCAGCCGCCGCGCTTCGCGTCCGGGAATGGACACGGCGGCGGCGTTTTCCCGCAGCCTCGCCGGGGCCGGTTTTGTCATCACCAGCGGTCTGGCGCTGGGCATTGATGCTGCTGCGCATCAAGCCGCGCTGGATGTCGGCGGGCTGACCGTCGGGGTGCTCGGCACCGGGCTGGAAAACTTTTATCCACAGCGCAATCGACGCCTCTGCGACGCGATGATCGCGTCCGGCAGTGCGGTGCTTTCGGAGTTTCCGCTGGACGCCGGGCCGACCGCGAGCAACTTCCCCCGGCGCAACCGGATCATCAGCGGTTTGTCCCTTGGCGTTCTGGTGGTCGAGGCCAGCGTTGCTAGCGGATCCTTGATCACGGCGCGGCTGGCAGCGGAACAGGGGCGCGAGGTTTACGCGATTCCCGGCTCGATTCATCACCCCGGCGCGCGCGGTTGTCACCAGTTGATTCGCGATGGCGCGGTGCTCGTGGAAACCATCGAGCACATTCTCGAAGCCCTGCGCGGCTGGCAGCGTTTGCCGCTAGCCGCAGACACGCCGAAAGTCGATCATCCACTGCTGATGTTGCTGCACGCCGCGCCGCATACCAGCGAAGGTCTGGCCGACAGCAGCGGCTGGGCGTTACCGAAAGTGCTGGCAGCGCTGACCGAACTGGAAATGGATGGCCGCGCGGTGAGTGAAAACGGCCGCTGGTTTGCGCGGGTGAGCTAGGTTTTACAAGGAAGATCGGTAAACTGCGCGAAACCTGTTTGTGGAGAGTTTTTTCATGGTCAACAGTTGGCGTGTGCAACAAGCCGCACGAGAGATTCGCGCCGGGGCGGTGATTGCCTATCCAACCGAAGCCGTCTGGGGCCTGGGTTGCGACCCGTGGAATGAAGAAGCGGTGGATCGGCTGCTGGCGATCAAGAATCGCTCGGTCAATAAGGGCCTGATTCTGGTCGCCGACAACATCCGCCAGTTCGACTTCCTGTTCGAAGACTTCCCGCAAGAGTGGCTCGATCGCATGGCCAGCACCTGGCCGGGGCCGAACACCTGGCTGGTGCCACATCAGGGCTTGTTGCCGGAATGGGTGACGGGTGTGCACGACACGGTGGCGCTGCGCGTTAGCGATCATCCGCAGGTGCGTGATCTGTGCTCGATGGTCGGCCCGTTGATTTCGACCTCGGCCAACCCGCAAGGGCGCCCGGCAGCGCGCACGCGGTTGCGTGTTGAACAGTATTTCCGTGGGCAGATTGATCTGGTGTTGGGCGGGGAATTGGGTGGGCGCAAGAACCCGAGCCTGATTCGTGATTTGGCCACGGGCAACATTGTGCGCCCGGCTTAAGACCGCGTCGCTTCCATCGCGAGCAGGCTCACTCCTACATTTGGAATGCGTTCCCCTGTAGGAGTGAGCCTGCTCGCGATGGGGCCCGTCAAGGCAACAGAATTGTCGAACCTGTCGTGCGTCGAGCCGACAACTCAGTCTGCGCCTTGGCCGCCTCAGCCAACGAATAACGCTGGCTGATATCCACCTTGATCTTGCCGCTGATGATCATCTCAAACAGCTCATCCGCCATCCGCTGCAAGTTCTCCGCGTTATTGGCATAAGTCGCCAACGTCGGCCGGGTCACGTACAGCGAACCCTTCGCCGCAAGAATCCCCAGATTCACGCCGTCCACCGCGCCCGACGCATTACCGAAACTCACCAGCAGACCACGCGGTGCAACGCTGTCCAGCGACGTCAGCCACGTGTCCTTGCCCACACCGTCGTAAACCACCGGGACTTTCTTGCCATCGGTCAACGCCAGCACGCGTTCGGCAACGTTTTCGTGGCTGTAATCGATGGTCGCCCAAGCGCCATTGGCCTTGGCCAGCTCAGCCTTCTCTTTCGAGCTGACGGTGCCGATCAACTTTACGCCCAGCGCCTTGGCCCATTGGCAGGCCAGCGAACCGACACCACCAGCAGCGGCGTGGAACAAAATGGTTTCGCCACCCTTCAATTCATAGGTCTGGCGCAGCAGGTACTGCACGGTGAGGCCCTTGAGCATCACGCCGGCGGCGGTTTCGAAACTGATTTCATCCGGCAGTTTCACCAGATTGGCTTCAGGCAAAACGTGCAACTCGCTGTAAGCGCCCAAAGGGCCGCTGCCGTAGGCCACGCGATCACCGGCCTTGAAACGGGTGACGCCGCTGCCGACCGCATCAACTACGCCTGCACCTTCGGCGCCGAGGCCGGACGGCAAGGCTGGCGGCGCATACAGACCGCTGCGGTAATAGGTGTCGATGAAATTCAGGCCAATCGCCTTGTTCGCCACGCGCACTTGATTCGGGCCGGGTGCGGCGGGTTCGTAATCAACAAATTCGAGCACTTCGGGGCCGCCGTGGGCGCGGAACTGGATACGCTTTGCCATCTGCCTGCTCTCCTTGGGTCTTTCGTGAACCCCCTATCCAACTCCCATGCTTGATCTTCGTCAACTGCGGCGCGCTGTTCTGCGGTGGTATGCTACGCGCCCATTTGCGTCGCCCGCCTGCGGGGCGCCGCCCGATTCAAGGTGAAGCCATGACGACCCGCACCGACGCCGTAAAGGCCTATCTGCTCGACCTGCAAGACCGCATCTGCGCCGCACTCGAAAGCGAAGACGGCGGCACGCGCTTCGTCGAAGACGCCTGGACCCGGCCTGCCGGCGGTGGCGGTCGCACCCGCGTGATCGAGAATGGCACGCTGATCGAAAAGGGCGGCGTCAACTTTTCCCACGTTTTCGGCAGCGGTCTGCCGCCATCGGCCAGCGCCCATCGCCCGGAATTGGCCGGTCGCGGTTTCGAGGCCCTCGGCGTGTCGCTGGTGATCCACCCGCACAACCCGCATGTGCCGACGTCTCACGCCAATGTGCGTTTTTTCATCGCCGAGAAAGAAGGCGAAGAGCCGGTCTGGTGGTTCGGTGGCGGCTTCGACCTGACTCCGTATTACGGCAACGAAGAAGACTGCATCCACTGGCATCGGGTCGCCGAGCAAGCCTGCGCGCCATTCGGCACCGACGTTTATCCGCGCTACAAGGCCTGGTGCGACACCTACTTCCACATCAAGCACCGCCACGAACCGCGCGGCATCGGCGGGCTGTTCTTCGATGACTTGAACGAGTGGGACTTCGACACCAGCTTCGCTTTCATGCGCGCCATCGGCGACGCCTACATCGATGCTTATCTGCCGATTGTGCAGCGCCGCAAAAACGCTGCGTTCACCGCGCAGCAGCGCGAATTTCAGGAATTCCGCCGTGGGCGCTACGTCGAGTTCAACCTGGTTTATGACCGTGGCACGTTGTTCGGCCTGCAATCGGGCGGACGTACCGAGTCGATCCTGATGTCGCTGCCACCACAAGTGCGCTGGGGCTATGACTGGAAGGCTGAACCGGGCAGCGAAGAAGCGCGCCTGACCGAGTACTTCCTGCAAGACCGCGACTGGTTGGCCGAAGCCTGAGGATTTCTGATGGATCGTTACGTCGTTTTCGGTAACCCGATCGGCCACAGCAAATCGCCGATGATTCACAAATTGTTCGCCGAACAGACCGGCCAGAGCCTCGACTACAGCACCCTGCTGGCGCCGCTCGACGATTTTTCCGGCTGTGCTGAAGCCTTTTTCGTACAAGGTCGCGGCGCCAATGTGACCGTGCCGTTCAAGGAAGACGCCTACCGTCTGGCCAACAGCCTCACCGCGCGAGCACAGCGTGCTGGCGCGGTGAACACCTTGAGCAAACTCGCCGACGGTTCATTGCTCGGCGACAACACTGACGGCGCCGGACTGGTGCGGGATCTGACGGTAAACGCCGGGTTCAGCCTGACCGGCAAACGAATTTTGCTGCTCGGTGCGGGCGGCGCGGTGCGCGGGGCGCTCGAACCGTTGTTGGCGGAGAAACCGGCCTCGGTGATCATCGCCAATCGCACGGTGGACAAGGCTGAGTTGCTGGCCGAGTTGTTCTGCGATCTGGGGCCTGTGTCGGCGAGCGGGTTTGACTGGCTGCGCGAGCCGGTGGACGTGATCATCAATGCGACGTCGGCGAGCCTGACCGGTGATGTACCGCCGATTGCGCCGAGCCTGATCGAACCGGGCAAAACCCTGTGTTACGACATGATGTACGGCAAGGAACCGACGGCGTTCTGCCGCTGGGCCAGCGAGCATGGCGCGGCGGTGTCGATGGATGGGTTGGGGATGCTGGCCGAGCAGGCCGCCGAGGCGTTCTTTTTGTGGCGGGGTGTGCGTCCCGATACGGCGCCAGTATTGGCCGAACTGCGCCGCCAACTAGCGCAATAATCCTTGTAGGAGTGAGCCTGCTCGCGATAGCGGAGTGTCAGTTGATAGGGTTTTTCTGACACTCCGCTATCGCGAGCAGGCTCACTCCTACAGGGTTATGCGGTGCTATCAGATCAATCCTCAAACCGGATCGGACATTTCTCAGGCCCCTCAAGCTTCCTCAACTCCTCCACCACCTGCGGCCGCGCCCGGCGCAAGGTCAAACTACGATTCTGGCTCAACAAGCGCCGCGCCTCCTGATGCAGCATCTCCACCCCCGAATAATCGATGAAGTTGATCTGCTGCGCCTCGATCACCACCCGCGCGCCGTGCATCCGCTGCAAGCGCACTTGCAGGTAATGGCTGGCGCCGAAAAAGATCGAGCCGCCAACCCGCAACACATCATCCTCACCGTCACGCCAATGCTGCACGCGCGGCTGCGAGGTGCGCTTGAGATAGAAGAACAGCGACGCCAGCACCCCGGCATAAATCGCCGTCTGCAATTCCAGTAACAATGTCGCGAGGCAGGTCAGCGCCATGACCACGAACTCGGCACGGCTGACCCGCAGCAATGCGCGGATGCCGCGATGATCGACCAGTCCCCAGGCAATCAACAGAATGCTGCCGGCCATGGCGGGAATCGGAATGTGTGAAATCAGCCCCGCACCGAAAATTGCAAACAGCGCCACCCAGATCGCCGAAAACACCCCGGCCAGTGGCGAACAGGCGCCCGCCTCATAACTCAATCCCGAGCGGGTAAACGATCCGGCCGACAACGACCCGGAAAAAAACGCCCCGACAATATTCGATAAACCCTGCGCGCGGACTTCCTGATTGGCGTCGAGCAACTGCTGCGACCGTGCGGAAATCGAGCGGGCAATCGACAGGCTGGTGACCAGCCCGAGCATGCCCACCGCCACGGCGCTCGGCAGCAAGCGCAGGATCAAATCCACATCCAGTGGCAACGCACTGAACGGCGGCAAGCGCCCGACGAAGGCGCTGACCAGATGCACATGGCCAAACATTGCCGGCCACAGCCACACCAGCAGACTGGCGAGCACCAGCGTGATCAACAGCGTCGGCCAGCGCGGCAGCAATTGTTTCAGCAACACGCCGACCACCACTGTGGCCACGCCGAGAACGAGTGAAGGTTTATCCACAGCCCTGAGGTGTTGCAGCAGATCCATCAGACTCGCCAGCGCCGTGGCTTTCGCCGATAACTCCAGCCCCAACAGGTTCGGCAATTGGCCAATGGCGATCACCACCGCCGCACCGAGGGTGAAGCCGAGCACCACTGAATGCGAGACGAAATTCACCAGCGCGCCGAAGCGCAGCAGGCCGAGCAGCCACTGGAAAATTCCGGCGAGGAAGGTCAGTAGAAGAATGAGGGTGATGTAGTCCTGCGACGCCGGCACGGCCAAAGGGCTGACGCTGGCGAACAGCACGATGGAAATAGCGGCGGTCGGTCCGCAGATCAGGTGCCACGATGAGCCCCACAGGCAGGCGATCAACACCGGAATGATCGCAGCGTAGAGACCGTATTCGGGTGGGAGACCGGCAATCAGTGCGTAGGCAATCGACTGGGGTAACGCGAGAATTGCGCCGCTGAGGCCGACGATCAGATCCCGTCCTACGCTGGCGCGGGATTGCCGCGGGAGCCAGGTGAGGAAGGGGAAGAGAGAGTGGCGGCTGGGGAAGGCCATGGATCCTCGCGGTTGAAATTTTTAGCTAGGGTATCAGCCCGTTACGCTGATCGTTCCCACGCTCTGCGTGGGAACGCCTCAACGGACGCTCCGCGTTCGGCTTTGAATGGGACGCGGAGCGTCCCGGGCTGCATTCCCACGCGGAGCGTGGGAACGATCACCCCACAAATCAAAGCTTCGCTTTTACTGCCGCCAACGCATCCTTCCCGTCTACCGTCTTCACCCCGTCCAGCCACTTGTCCAACACCGCCGGATTCGCCTTGATCCACGCCTTCGCCGCCGCGGCATTAGTGATCTTCTTGTTCACCACCTCAGCCATGATGCTGTTCTCCATCTCCTGCGTGAACGACAGATTGGTCAGCAATTTACCCACATTCGGACATGCCTCGGCATAGCCCTTACGCGTCAACGTAAACACGCTGCCGGTGTCGCCAAAGTACTTCTCGCCTCCTTTCAGGTAATGCATCTTCAACTGCACGTTCATCGGGTGCGGCGTCCAGCCAAGGAAGGTGACGAATTTCTGTTTCTTCACCGCCCGCGACACTTCGGCCAGCATCGCCTGTTCGCTGGACTCGATCAGCTTCCACTGCCCCATGTCGAAGTCGTTCTTCTTGATGATTTCCTGCAACGAGATGTTCGCCGGCGCACCCGAGCCGATGCCGTAAATCTTGCGATCAAACTTGTCGGCATACTTATTCAGATCGGCAAAGTTATGCACACCCGCGTCCCACACGTAGTCCGGCACGGCGAGGGTGAATTCGGTGCCGTCGAGGTTTTTCGCCAATTGCGTGACGTCACCGGTAGCGACGAACTTGTCGTAGAAGCCCTGCTGCGCCGGCATCCAATTACCGAGGAAGACATCCACCTGGCCGTCCTTCAACCCGCCAAAGGTGATCGGCACCGCGAGGGTGTCGACTTTGGCCTTGTAGCCCATGCCGTCCAGCAGAAACCCGGTGATCGCGTTGGTCGCGGCGATGTCGCTCCAGCCCGGGTCGGCCATTTTCACCGTGTCGCAACTCTGCTCGGCGAAGGCCGCAGCGCTGCTCAGCGCGAGCAGGCCAACCGTCACAACTGTGGATAACTTACGCATGGACTTCCCCTTAACATTATTGGTTTTGGCAGGGTTGTGGATAACGTGCTTTGCGTTCCAGATCATCGAGGTCGATGTGGTTGCGCATGTACTGCTGACTGGCGTCAACCAGCGGCTGGTGGTCCCAGCTCTTCAGCTTGCCGATCGTTAGTGCGTCGGCGACAAAACGGCGGCGGCGCTGGCTGGCGAGCACCTCTTGGTGAATCGCCGGAATGTCCCATTTGGCCCGCGCTTCGGCGAGAAAATCGTCGAACAGCTGGCGATGTTGCGGCGATTGACTGAGTTCTTCCAGTTCGCGCGGGTCGTTGCTTACGTCGAAGAGTAGGCAAGGGTCGCTTTCACTGTAGATAAATTTGTAGGCGCCGCGACGGATCATCATCAACGGGCTGACGGTGCCTTCGGCCATGTATTCGCCGAACACTTCGTCGTGACCGCCCTGCCCTTGCAGATGCGAGACCAGCGAGCGGCCATCCAGTGGCAAGCCCGGCTCCAGGGTGCCGCCGGCCAGTTCAACGAAGGTTGGCAGCAAATCGGCAGTCGACACGGCAGCGCTGACCCGGCCCGAAGCGAATTGGCCCGGCGCACTGATCAACAGCGGCACGCGGGCGGCCATTTCGTACCAGTGCATTTTGTACCAGAGGCCTTTCTCGCCGAGCATATCGCCGTGGTCGCCCGAGAACACAATGATGGTGTCATCGATCAGCCCCGTTTCTTCGAGGGTTTGCAGAAGTTTGCCGACGTTGGCGTCTATATAACTGCATGCCCCGAAATATGCCCGACGCGCATCGCGGATCTTATCCACAGGCAGCGGTTTATCCCAAAGGTCATAAACCTTGAGCAGGCGCTGCGAGTGCGGATCGAGCTCGTGTTGACCCGGGGTTGTAGGCAAAGGGATATCGGCATCGTCGTATAAATCCCAGAACGCCTTGGGAATCGTGTACGGATCGTGTGGGTGAGTCATCGATACCGTCAGGCAAAACGGCTGACCGCCATCTTCGCGGATATGATCGAACAGGTACTGCTGCGCCTTGAACACCACCTCTTCATCGAAATCGAGTTGGTTGGTGCGCACGCACGGCCCGGCCTGCAATACCGAGGACATGTTGTGATACCAGGTCGGCCGCACGTCCGGCTCATCCCAGTTCACTGACCAACCGTAATCGGCCGGATAAATGTCGCTGGTCAGGCGCTCTTCATACCCGTGCAACTGATCCGGGCCGCAGAAATGCATCTTGCCCGACAGCGCCGTACGGTAGCCGAGACGGCGCAAGTAGTGGGCGTAGGTCGGCACATCGGCAGGGAAATCGGCAGCGTTGTCGTAAGCGCCGATCTTGCTCGGCAACTGGCCACTGACCAGGGTGAAACGCGACGGCGCGCACAACGGGCTGTTGCAATAAGCGGCATCGAACACCACGCCTTGGGCGGCGAGGCGGGAAAGATTTGGCAGTTTGATCGACGAAGGGCCGTAGAACGGCAACATTGGCGCGGCCATCTGATCGGCCATGATGAAAAGAATATTCTTGCGCTTCATGTGATCGCGGCATTCCATAGTGAATATTTATGCGACATTGCTGCGATCGAGCATGGAGTCCATGCTGTGTCGGGTAAAGCCCGTACCGGGCAATGACTAGGATAAGCACAGCTTATGTATGATGCTTTGGGCGATCTGTCGCTCGACCTGCTGCGCGCCTTCGAAGCCGCCGCTCGTCATCGCAGTTTTACTGCGGCGGCGGTCGAGTTGGGCACCACGCAACCGGCGATCAGTCAGCAGATCAAGCGGCTGGAGGAACAGCTCGGCACGCGGCTGTTTGATCGCATCTACCGAGGCATCGAGTTAACCGAAGTCGGTGCGATCCTTTTCGAGCAAGTTAGCTTGGGTTTGCAGAATATCGACGCAGGATTGAGCGCAATCAGCGCACAGCAACAACATGAAGTGCTGCAAGTTGCCACCGATTTCGCCTTCGCCGCGTACTGGCTGATGCCGCGTCTGCACCGCTTCCATGAGGCCAATCCCCACGTCGACGTCAGCCTGGTCACCAGCGAACGCAACCACAACATGCTGCGCACCGACATCGACGTGGCGATCCTGTTTGGCGACGGGCGCTTCAAGCAGGGCGAGAGCCATTGGTTGTTCAGTGAAGAAGTATTCCCGGTGTGCAGCCCGCAATTGCTCAAGGAACGCGCCCTGCCCTTGCCCGCTCAGGCGTTGCTTGAGTTGCCGCTGCTGCACCTGCGTGGCGAAAACAGCAGTAACTGGTTTGACTGGAGCGGCTTGTTTCGCGAGTTAGGCATCTCCACGCCGCCGGCGCCGGGGCAGTTGCGTTTCGACAATTACACGCTGTTGATCCAAGCGGCGATTGGCGGGCAAGGCGTGGCGATTGGCTGGCGGCACCTTGTGGATAACTTGCTGAGTCAGGGTTTGTTGTGTCGGCCGATTGCTGAAACGACGCTGTCGCGGCTGGGGTATTACGTGGTATTGCCGCAGCGCAAACGGCGTGGGGTGTTGATTCAGCAGTTTGTGGATTGGTTGATGGAGGAGCAGGCGAGCAGCGCCGAATCGCTAAGCGGGTTATCTCTACCGTCTATTGCGGTCTAGTGACTTCATTGAACATGAACCTTCTTCTTTAGCGAGTGGGATAAGCCGATTAGTTCACTCCATAAAAAATCACATTTATCGTTGAAGGTCGTAGCGAGGGGAGAAGTACTACGGAGTGCTCTGATTTTCATCGGTACGTTTATCGATACATCGCCATGAAGGCACTCTAAATAACTCGCTACCTTAATAACGGCAAATCCAATGATCCGAACCCTGCCTCGAGTAGTACAACTTCAGCTGCTAGCGACTTTGCTCAATAGTGCCGGCGGTATCGTCAAATTGTTTTTGCCGTTGTACTTCCTTGAGGTTTACGGGTATTCGTTCTCTACCATCGCCTGGCTTATGGCGGCCTATGGCGGTGGATGCATTGTTGGCGCCTACGTTGGAGGGGTTCTTTCGGAGCGCCTGAATTCGCAATGGGCCACGGGTATTTCGCTTATGTTAAGTGGCGTATTCGCTGCCTCACTGGCGTTGATGCCACCCCTCGGACTGTTACTTGTCGTGGTTCCTCTCGTGGGCATCTTTGACGGTGCATTCCGGCCAGCCAATTTGCGTCTGGTGATGGAGGGCAGCCCGCAAGCGCTACAAGTGCGTGTGCAGGGACTGCATCGAGTTGTATTCAATATGGGCGTAGCGCTCGCCGGAATTATGGCGGGGGTGCTGGTCGGTTTTGGCTACGAATACGTGTTTTTTCTTCAGGGGTTGCTGAACCTGTTCGGCAGCTTTTTCTTGCTCGGTTTCGCCCTTAGACACTCCGCGAAATTGTGGCGGTCGGCGGATTTACAGACGGTGGACAACGCCAATGCCTCGGACGGAGGAAGCTCCCCTTGGCGAGATGGCTTTTTTCTTGTCTTCATACTTGGTCAGTTATTGGCGTTGGGCATCTTCGATCAGATGTACGGCACTTTCGGGATTTTTATCAGTGAACACACCGAGGCTGGTGCACATTGGATCGCGTATCTGTTTTCAATGAACGCTTTGCTCGTAGTAGTGCTGCAATTACCCGTGAGTCGAATGATCGAACGCCATGGCGTGGTTATCGCCTCGCGTCTTGGAGGTCTGCTACTCAGTGGAGCATTTCTTGTTTTGAACATGGGCAGCCATATCATCTGGGCTGTGTTGACGATGCTGATTCTCACCGCTGCCGAGTTATTGCTGATACCCGTCTGGACACTATCGGTCATGAACCGCTCGCACGGGCGCCAAAGAGGAAAGTATCTGGGCATATTCAGCGCCGCCTGGCTTGGGCATTCGTTATATGGCCCTGGCTTGGGAACATGGTTATACGGCGCTTATGGCGGTTTTGTTTTATGGTGGATCTGCGCGGCTGTGGGAGGCTTGATGGTTATGCTGCACTACTCGACGGTTCCGAAGTTATGGGCAAGTCCGACGGGAACGCCGACCGCGGAGCGATCGGTCGTCCCAATGAAGAACTGCGAACTTTAACGCGATCCTGGCTATTGATCCGTTATGCCATCGGCGGCGACAAAGTTCACATGCTGACCCACATGCAAATTCAGCCGCAGCTCATCAGCAATGCCCACCGCCACGCGATTCAGTCTTTCCAGCGGCTCAGCCAATCCCGGTTCCAGATTGCCGCCAACCTGACTGAAATGCTCAATCGTCAGCCCGGCCACGCCATGCGGCGCATTGACCAGCGTCCACTGCAGCGGGCTGCTTTGCAGCGCTTCACGGATTTCCTCGGCGGCGTGGCGTTGCAGGCGATCGTCCAGTTCCGGTTCGTCGAGCACCGAGAACTCTCCTACCAAAAACAGTCGCGAAACATTCGCCGCTTGCAGGCCATCGACCAAAGCATCTACGGCAAGTACCTGCTCCACCGGCCCGAGCACCACTGAGCGTTCAACGTGGTCGCTACTGAACGGCAACCCCGGCGCATCCAATAAACAGATGACCGCCGAACTGCCTGCCACACTTTGATTAACCCGCTCGGAATCGAACAGATCACCGCTTTTCGTACGTAGACCCGGACGCGGCGCAAGCGCGGTGAGGTCGTCGAGGATGGCGATGACTTCGTGCTGGCGACGCAGCAACTCAGCCATCAACGCACCGCCCAGGCTACTCATGGCACCATAGACCACCACTTTAACCGCCGGGGTTTCGGCATTTTTCATGGCTGATCCCTTTTGTTATCCCTTGTATGGCGTGTGACATACGGGTAACGCCGAGGGTTCGAATCGATTCAGAGGCTTTCAGATGCAAGCGATCAAGGGTTATCACGCCCACGTCTATTTCGACGCCAGCACCATTGAGCAAGCGCGGACATTGTGCGAGCAGGCCGCGCAGTTGTTTCCGTTGAAAATGGGCCGCGTCCACGAACGCCCGGTCGGCCCGCACCCGGACTGGAGCTGCCAACTGGCCTTCGGCCCCGGGCTGATTGCCGATGTGCTGCCGTGGCTGGCGCTGAATCGCAAAGGCCTGGTGGTGTTTCTGCACCCGGACACGGGGAATGACTTGCTCGACCACACGGAACACGCGATCTGGATGGGCGCGATTCGCCCGCTGAATCTGTCTGTTTTCTAATCAAAGCGTTTCTTCGGCTTCACCCGGTAGATGTTCGTCCAGATGCAGCCACGGCAATTGGCTGTCCGTCCAGATATGCCGTTCGGCCGGCGCCAGCTCTGGCTGATCCAGCGTGGCGATGGTCACGTCGATGCTCTCGGGGCTGAGCAATGTGACCAACGCCAGTTGCGCGCCACAGGTCGGGCAAAAATACCGCGCGCAACTTGGCGACGAGTCATACCGCGACGGCGTCCCGGCGAGCCATTGGAAATTTGCCGCCGGCACGGTGATCCACGTCGTGACAATCCCGCCGCTGACCTTGCGGCAGATTGAACAATGGCAGTGAGCGATGTCATGCAACGGCCCGCTGAACTGATAACGAATGTTTCCGCAATGGCAGCCGCCGCTGTGCAATTGGCTCATGTTGAACGCCCTCCTTCCCGTGTTTATTGACTCAAGTTCGCATCCGACGACCGGTTGACCGTTCATTCAAAGCTTTCACCAGCGAAAGGTAGCTGAAAGCTTCCGCGATTAGGATCGCCTCCACTTCCGGCAACAGACCGGTTGGCCAATGCGTGTGATGTCTCGCTCGCGCGGCCCAATTAACAACAACAATGGTGATTCTGATGTCCTCTATAGCCCGCCTCCTCGCTGTAACTCCGCCCGTACGCCTCGTGCTTGCCGTTCTGCGCTGATCCCTCGCCGATCCGCTCACCTCACTAGCCGCGCTACGCCTGGAGTATTCCCATGCTGACTTTCCTTGGCTTCGCCATGGTCATCACGTTCATGTTCCTGATCATGACCAAGCGCCTGTCCGCGCTGATCGCTCTGATCGTGATCCCGATTCTGTTCGCTCTGTTCGGTGGTTTTGCGCCGAAGATCGGCCCGATGATGCTCGAAGGCATCACCAAGCTGGCGCCGACCGGCGTGATGCTGATGTTCGCCATTCTGTATTTCGCCCTGATGATCGACTCCGGCCTGTTCGACCCGGCCGTGCGCAAGATCCTCAAACTGGTCAAGGGCGACCCGCTGAAAGTTTCGGTCGGTACCGCCGTCCTGGCGCTCGTGGTTTCCCTCGATGGTGACGGCGCGACCACTTACATGATCTGCGTGGCCGCCATGCTGCCGCTGTACAGCCGCATCGGCATGAGCCCGCGGATCATGGCCGGTCTGATCATTCTCGCTGGCGGCGTGATGAATATGACGCCGTGGGGCGGCCCGACCGCCCGTGCGGCCAGTGCGCTGCATGTCGATCCGTCGGACATTTTCGTGCCGATGATTCCGGCCATGGCCGCCGGTGTGGTGGCGATCCTGATCATTGCCTACTTTTACGGCAAACGTGAGCGTGCGCGCCTCGGTGAGTTGCATCTGATCGGCGATGAAATGGATCACAGCGAAATCAGCGTCTCGCAGTTCCCGGATGCCCGTCGTCCGAAGCTGATCTGGTTCAACGGTCTGCTGACGTTGGTGTTGATGTGCACGCTGATCGCCGGCCTGTTGCCGCTGCCGGTGCTGTTCATGGTGGCGTTCAGTATCGCGATGATCGTCAACTACCCTTGCCTGCAAATGCAGAAGGATCGTGTCGCGGCCCACGCCGGTAGTGTGCTGTCGGTGGTCAGTCTGATTTTCGCTGCGGGTATCTTCACCGGTATCCTCTCCGGAACCGGCATGGTCGACGCCATGTCGAAAAGCCTGTTGGCAGTGATTCCGGATTTCCTCGGCCCGTACCTGGCGGTGATCACGGCGCTGGTGAGCATGCCGTTCACGTTCTTCATGTCGAACGACGCGTTCTACTACGGTGTGTTGCCGGTGTTGTCCGAAGCGGCCAGCCATTACGGCATCACCGCGGTGGAAATGGCACGTGCCTCGATCGTCGGTCAGCCCGTCCACTTGCTCAGTCCGCTGGTGCCGTCGACTTACTTGCTGGTGGCTTTGGCCGGTATCGAGTTCGGTGACCATCAACGTTTCACCCTGAAGTGGGCAGTGCTGGTCTGCATGTGCATACTTGTGGCGGCATTGCTGTTGGGGACTTTCCCGCTGTTCAGCACTTTGTAACGGCATCAACTCACCAACACGCCAGCTGCTTGCTGGCGTCTTGGTTTAACACACGCTTAAAGGAATACACATGGAATGGCTGACCAACCCCGAAATCTGGGTTGCCTTCTTCACCCTGACCGCCCTGGAAATCGTCCTCGGCATCGATAACATCATCATGATTTCGATCCTGGTCAGCCGCATGCCCAAGCACATGCAGCAGCGCACCCGGATCTTCGGTCTTGGCCTGGCCATGATCACGCGGATCCTGTTGCTGCTGTCGATCACTTGGGTCATGCGCCTCACCGCCGACCTGTTCGAAGTGTTCGGCCAGGGCATTTCCGGTCGCGACCTGATCCTGTTCTTCGGTGGTCTGTTCCTGCTGTGGAAGAGCTCGCAGGAGATGTATCACGCGCTGGAAGGTGAAGACGAAAGCGAGGACACCCCCGGCGGCAAGGGCGGCAACTTCCTCTACACCATCATTCAGATTGCGATTATCGACATCGTCTTCTCGCTGGATTCGGTGATCACTGCTGTCGGCATGGTTTCCCATGTACCGGTGATGGTCGCGGCGATTGTTGTGGCGGTGCTGGTGATGATGCTGGCGTCGGGCAAGATCAGCGAGTTCATCGACAAGCACCCGTCGCTGAAGATGCTGGCGCTGTCGTTCCTGCTAGTGGTCGGTACTGTGCTGATTGCCGAGTCGTTCGACGTGCATGTGCCGAAAGGCTACGTCTACTTCGCCATGGGCTTCTCGCTGGCGGTTGAGGCGATCAACATCAAGCTGCGCGGCGCGATTGCCCGCAAGAAAAAGCAGCAAGACCCGGTGAAACTGCGCAAGGACATCCCGGGCCAGTAACCCGCAACACCCTTGTGGGAGCGGGCTTGCTCGCGAAGGCGGAGTGTCAGCCGACAGCAATGTTGGCTGACACTCCGCCTTCGCGAGCAAGCTCGCTCCCACATTTGTTTTGGGTGATATCCAGACTTTTTTTACCCGCAAAAACCTGTGGCGAGGGGATTTATCCCCGATGGACTGCGCAGCAGTCCCCTACTTTTGGCTTAAACAACGGGGGCCGCTGCGCGACCCATCGGGGATAAATCCCCTCGCCACAGGATCATTGGTGGATTGGAAATCTGAGAGGTGGATGAACCCATTTTCATGACACTTTTGTTTCAATCAACACTTTAGCTGTGCAATGCTGGCGCCCAGTCCGTTAGCCAACTACAGCTTAAGTATCAAAAACGTAGAAACCGCGCGGTACCGTCAACTTGCTCCTTTGGGGCACTGCTATTACAGGGGGTCTGCATGCTCACCCTGCTCAATCTGCTTTCCGCCGTCGCCCTGCTGATCTGGGGCACGCACATCGTTCGAACCGGCATCCTGCGGGTGTACGGCACCAATCTGCGCCATGTGATTGGCCAGAACATGTCCAAGCGCTGGCTCGCGTTCGTGGCCGGCATCCTCGTGACCGCCATGGTGCAGAGCAGCAACGCCACCGCCATGCTCGTCACCTCCTTTGTCGGTCAGGGCCTGATGGCGCTGACCCCGGCGCTGGCGACCATGCTTGGCGCCGACGTCGGTACCGCGCTGATGGCGCGAGTGCTGACCTTCGACCTGTCGTGGCTGTCGCCGCTGCTGATTTTTCTCGGGGTGATTTTCTTTCTGTCGCGCAAACAGACGCGGCTCGGGCAAATGGGGCGGGTGTCGATCGGTCTCGGGCTGATCATTCTCGCGCTGCAACTGATCGTCGAGGCCGCCGCGCCGATCACCCACGCTCAGGGCGTGAAGGTGATTTTCGCCTCGCTGACCGGCGACATCCTCCTCGACGCCTTGGTCGGCGCGTTGTTCGCGATGATTTCCTACTCCAGCCTCGCCGCCGTGCTGCTCACCGCGACGCTGGCCGGCGCAGCGGTGATCAGCCTGCCGGTAGCGATCGGTCTAGTGATCGGCGCCAACATCGGCAGCGGCGTGCTGGCATTCATGAGCACCAGCATGCAGAACGCCGCTGGCCGGCAAGTGGCGCTGGGCAGTCTTTTGTACAAACTGATCGGCCTGCTGCTGATCATCCCGGTGCTCGACCCGCTGGTGCACTGGATCGACAGCCTCGATTTCAGCCCGCAGGAAATGGTCATTGGCTTCCACCTGCTCTACAACACCGCGCGCTGTCTGATTCTGTTGCCGAGCGTCGGCCCGATGGCGCGACTCTGCGCCTGGCTGCTGCCGGAGCGGCCGGAGCTCAACGGCACCGCCAAACCGCGTCACCTCGACGCCACCGCGCTGGTCACACCGAGTCTGGCGCTGGCCAACGCCGCGCGGGAAACCCTGCGCATGGGCGATCTGCTGGAGAACATGCTCGACGCCACCCTCGATGTGCTGCGCGGCAAGCAAACCGCCGTCACTCAGGAAATCCGCCGGCAGACCGACGACATCGAATCGCTGTACAGCGCGATCAAGCTCTACCTGGCGCAGATGCCGCGCGAAGACCTCGGCGAGCAAGACAGTCGACGCTGGGCCGAGATCATCGAACTGGCGATCAACCTGAAACTCGCCAGTGATCTGATCGAACGCATGCTGCGCAAGATCCAGCAGCAGAAAACCTCGCAGCGTCGCTCGTTCTCCGAAGAAGGTCTGGAGGATCTGGCCGGGCTGCAGCAGCAATTGATCTCCAACCTGCGTTTGGGGCTGTCGGTATTCCTCAGCGGCGACCGTGAAAGTGCTCGCCAATTGCTGCGTGAAAAACGCCGCTTCCGCGCGCAGGAACGGCGTTTGGCCCACGCGCATGTCAGCCGTTTGCAACGCAAGATCGTGCAGAGTATTGAAACCAGTTCGCTGCACCTGGAGTTGATTGCCGACATGAAGCGTTTGAATTCGCTGTTTTGCGGCAGTGCGTATGTGGTGCTGGAAACGGCGGACACCGGAGCGCTGGCGTCGGATGATATTGCCGACATCACGCATTCGCCTTGAACGTTTTACGGCTGGGTTTAGTCAGTTACATTGATTCAGCCTTCAGGCCGCTATCGCGAGCAGGCTCACTCCTACAGGGGGACGCATTCCAAATGTAGGAGTGAGCCTGCTCGCGATGGGGCCCTGACTGACGACACGGATCTCCAAATCAGCCGTATGGAAGCCTGTTATGCGTTGCCTGTTGTTCGCCTGTCTGTTGCTCGGTTCCCTGCCCGTCTTCGCCCTGGATCGCTTTCAGGTCGAAGGCTATGCGCTGCCCAACGGTTTGCAGTTGCTGCTCAAACCCGGCACGGAACGCGGGCATGTGGCGATCCGCTTGGTGGTCGGCGTCGGCCTCGATGATTTCGATTGCGACGACAAAGAGCTGCCGCACCTGCTCGAGCATCTGCTGTTCAGCGGCATCGACGCCACGGGCGAAGGTGGTTTAGAGGAACGCATGCAGGCACTGGGCGGTGACTGGAACGCCTTCACCAGCAACGCCGACACCACGTTCGTCATCGAGGCCCCGGCGAAGAACCAGCGCAAGGTGCTCGACCTATTGCTCGATCTACTCACGCAAACGCGCATCGACGAAAACGCGATCAACGCCGCCAAACGCGTGGTCGAGCGCGAGGACGGCGGCCATTACACGCGTCTGCAACGCTTCCTCGATCGCCAGGATCTCGGCCACACCGCGAGCAATCAGCTGGCCGTCGAACTGGGCCTGAAATGCCCGCAACGCGCCGAGGTCGGCCACCTGACCCAAGAGCAACTGGAGAAGGTGCGCAAAGCCTGGTACGCGCCGAACAACATGACCCTGATCGTCGTCGGTGAACTCGACAAACTGCTGCCGGCCTATCTCGAACGCGCCTGGGGCGCACTCGAAGCGGTTGAGCCGAGCGAACATCGCCCATTGCCGGACATCCGCACCAGCGCCGCCCATGAACGCACCCTCACCCGTGGTTTCATCGGCGACAGCGCCAAGCTGCACTGGCTGGTGCCGGAGCCGGTGATTGACGATCAGTACGACGAGACGTTCGACATCCTCAAGGATTATCTGGACTGGGCGCTGTACCGGCAGATCCGCCTCAACCACGGTTTGTCGTACGGGCCGTGGGCTGAGCGTGAAGTGTTTGGTGGTGTTGGCTTCATGAGCCTGAACGCTGATCTTGATCGCGATGACGTCGACGAAGCCATCCAGGTGCTCGAAGACCTCAAGGCCGACCTGCTGAAAAACGGTCTCGACCCGGCGACTTTTGCCCGCATCAAACAGGCATCCATCGCCCACCAGGCGTGGGCGGTGCAGGGTAATAGCGCGATGGCGGATTATTACTGGAGTGCCCTGAGCGATTACGAGGACGGCCGCTTCGCCAACCCGGCGCGCGAGCTGCAGGGCGTGACGCTGGAAGCGGCGAATAAGGCCATGCGTGAGTTGCTGTTGCAGCCGGGGTATTTGCGGATTGAAAAGCCGTTGATCAGTGATGATCAGGTGTTGTGGTTGAGTGCGGGTGGCTTGGGCTTGGTGCTATTGATCCTGATCGGCTGGCGTTTGCATCGTAAGCGGGGTTGAAGATCAAAAGATCGCAGCCTTCGGCAGCTCCTACATGGAATACCCATGTTGTGATGATGAGGTCCTTGTGGCGAGGGGATTTATCCCCGATGGGCTGCGAAGCAGCCCCAAACCCTGCAACCCCATTCATTCAGGCAAACCGCATTCGCAGGATTTACGACGGCTGCGCCGCCGAACGGGGATAAATCCCCTCGCCACAGGGGCTAGGCGGCGGTAACCTTTCCGGGATTTTTCCTACAGCGTTGTGAACCCCGACATGCCGAAAATACAGCTCTTGATCCAGCGCATTCTCGAACTGATGAAGCGCTATCCCGGGGTCATTGCGCTCGGTGGTTTCATCTCCGGGGTCGGCAGTTTCATCATGGTCGATCGTCAGCAGGGGCTGGCAAGCTGGATCACGGTGATCATGCTGCTCAGCTGGATCTGGCTGATGCTGGAAAACACCCTCACCGGCCTGTTCACCCGCATCTTCAAACGCGAAATTCCCCAGCCGTTGCTGCGTTACGCAACGCAAATGATCCACCAGGAAAGCCTGTTTTTCGTCCTGCCGTTCTTCTTCATCACCACGACGTGGAACAGCGGTCAGTTGGTTTTCACCGGACTGCTCAGCGTCGCGGCACTGATCTCGATCGTCGATCCGCTCTACTACAAATGGCTGGCGCCACGGCGCTGGGCGTTCCTCGCGTTGCACACCCTGACCCTGTTCGCCGCCCTGCTCACCGCGTTGCCGGTGATCATGCACCTGACCACCTCGCAGAGTTTCAAGTGGGCGCTGGGCATTGCCGTGCTGTTGTCGTTCCCGAGTCTGGCGTCGATCTTCCCGATCCGCACGGTGCGCAACGCGCTGGCGATTCTGTGCATCACCGTCGGCATCGGCGGCGTCGGTTGGGTGCTGCGTTCGTGGGTGCCGCCGGCGACGCTGTGGATGACCGACGTGGCGATCAGCACGCAATTGCAGGATCGAACCCCCGGCGCCAGCCTCGACACGGTCAGCGCCGAGCAGATTCGTGGCGATGGCCTCTACGCCTACACCGCGATCAACGCGCCACGCGGGCTCGATGAGCGCATTTATCACGTCTGGCAGTTCAACGGCAAAGAGGTCGATCGCATCCCGCTCGACATCCATGGCGGGCGCAAGGAAGGCTACCGGGCGTGGACGCACAAGCAGAATTTCCCCGGCAACCCTGCGGGCAAATGGCAGGTGCGCGTGTTGACCGAGGATGGCCAAGTGATCGGCGTGCTGCGCTTCGAAATCACCGACAGCACAGCGATCAAAGAAAAGTAGTCCGGTTCGTGCTATTACCTATCCCAGCGTAATCAGCCGAAAAGCACGGAGCTTATGACCAGCAGTTCGATCAGCGGCAATGCCCAACTGGACACGTCGATCAGCCCTGCCCGCCTGCGCGTGACCGGGGACTGGACGCTTGCCCATTACGCCGAGCTCAAGACCCTCAGCGAAAAGCTCCACGGCCAATACGACGCCAACACCCCGATTGACCTCAACAGCCTCGGCGCCCTCGATACCGCTGGCGCTTCGCTGCTGGTCGAGCTGCTCGGCTCCGAGCGCCTCGGTAAATCTGCCGAGCACCCTGATTGCACGATTTCCACCGCCGACCGTGCGCTGCTGCAAACCGTGTATCGCTCCATGACCGACTTCTGCGTACCGATAAAGGAAGCGGAAATCAGCGTCAGCGTGCAATTGCTCACGCGCATTGGTCGTGCGGTCGATACGGTCTGGCAGGACACCCTGCAACTGCTCGGCTTCGTCGGCCTGATTCTGGAAACCATCGCTCGCAACCTGTTCCGGCCCAAGCGCTGGCGCATCACGCCAATGATTGCGCACATCGAACAGACCGGCCTCGACGCCGCACCGATCGTGGCGTTGCTGACCTTTCTGGTCGGCGCGGTGGTGGCGTTCCTCGGCGCGACGGTGCTGGCCAGTTTCGGCGCGACGATTTTTACCGTGGATCTGGTCGGTTTCTCGTTCCTGCGTGAATTTGGCGTGCTGCTCACCGCGATCCTCATGGCCGGGCGCACCGCCAGTGCCTTCACCGCGCAGATCGGCTCGATGAAGGCCAACGAAGAAATCGACGCGATCCGCACCCTCGGCCTCGACCCGATGGAGCTGCTGGTGGTGCCGCGCGTGCTGGCGATGCTGGTGGCGCTGCCGATGTTGACCTTTCTGGCGATGCTCTGCGGGATCATCGGCGGCGGCGTGGTGTGCGCGGTGTCGCTGGATATCTCGCCGGCGATGTTCCTGACGCTGTTGCAGTCGGACATCGGCGTGCAGCACTTTCTGGTCGGCTTGGTAAAAGCGCCGATCTTCGCCTTCATCATTGCCGCGATTGGTTGCCTGGAAGGCTTCAAGGTCAGCGGCAGCGCCGAGTCGGTCGGCGCCCACACGACGTCTGCCGTGGTGCAGTCGATTTTCGTGGTGATCGTGCTCGACGCGGTCGCCGCACTGTTCTTCATGGAGATGGGCTGGTGAGTCGTCTACCCCGCGCGCCCTCGGAGGCGGTGATCGAAGTCCGTGGCCTGTGCAATCGCTTCGGTAGCCAGAGCGTGCACGAAAACCTCGATCTGGATTTGTACAAAGGCGAAATCCTCGCCGTGGTAGGCGGTTCCGGCAGCGGCAAATCGGTTTTGCTGCGCAGCATTGTTGGCCTGCGTCGGCCCAGCGAAGGTATCGTCAAAGTGTTCGGCAAGAACCTGCCGAGTCTGTCGGAGCACGAGCGTTCGATGGTTGAACGACGCTTCGGCGTCTTGTTCCAGAAGGGCGCGCTGTTTTCCTCGCTGACGGTGACCGAGAACGTCGCCCTGCCCCTCATTGAACACGCTGGCCTCAGCCGCAACGACGCCGAACACTTGGCCGCCGTGAAGCTGGCGCTGGCCGGGTTGCCATTGTCGGCAGCGGATAAATATCCTTCGTCGCTGTCCGGCGGCATGATCAAGCGCGCCGCTCTGGCCCGGGCCTTGGCGCTGGATCCGGACATTCTGTTTCTCGATGAACCCACCGCCGGCCTCGATCCGATTGGTGCGGCGCAATTCGACCAATTAATCCTGACCCTGCGCGATGCGCTCGGCCTTAGCGTGTTTCTGGTGACCCACGACCTCGACACGCTCTACACCATCACCGACCGCGTGGCGGTGCTGGCGCAGAAGAAAGTGCTGGTCGCCGGCCCGATCGACGTCGTTTCGGAGACCGACGACGCCTGGATTCACGAATACTTCCACGGCCCGCGCGGCCGCTCGGCGCTGGACGCCGCCAAATTGCTCAACGAGGTCTGACATGGAAACCCGAGCGCATCATGTGTTGATCGGCCTGTTCACCGTGATTGTGGTGGCAGGCGCCCTGCTCTTCGGTCTGTTCCTGGCCAAGTCCAGCGTCGACACCGAATTCAAGGATTACGAAATCGTCTTCAACGAGGCGGTTAGCGGTTTGTCCAAAGGCAGTTCGGTGCAGTACAGCGGGATCAAGGTCGGCGACGTGATCAGCCTGCGCCTCGATCCGCAGGATCCACGCCGGGTGCTGGCGCGAATTCGTCTGGCCGGTGACACCCCGGTCAAAGAAGACACCCAGGCGAAACTGGCGCTGGCCGGGATCACTGGCACGTCGATCATCCAGCTCAGCGGTGGCACGCCGCAGAGCGCGAAACTGCGTGGGCATGACGGTAAGCTGCCGCTGATCGTCGCCTCGCCTTCGCCGATCTCGCGTTTGCTCAATGACAGCAACGATTTGATGACCGGCATCAGCGCGCTGCTGCAGAACGCCAATCAGATGTTTTCCCCAGAGAACGTTGAGCGCGTCAGCAAAACCCTCGCCCACCTTGAGCAGACCACCGGGACGATCAACGATCAGCGCGGCGACATCAAACAGGCGATGCAGCAACTGGCGACGGTCGGCAAACAGGCTGGCAGCATGCTTGAGCAAACTTCGCTGCTGATGCGCAACGCCAACGCCTTGCTCAACGATCAGGGCAAACAAGCGCTGGGCAGCGCCGAGCAGGCGATGAAGTCGCTGGAGCAAAGCACCACGACGATCAGCGCCCTGCTCAACAAAAACGAAAACTCCCTCGACAACGGCATGCAGGGCCTCAATGGCCTGGCCCCGGCGATCCGCGAACTGCGTGAGACGCTGACCTCGCTGCGCGCCATCTCGCAACGCCTTGAGGCCAACCCCAGCGGCTATTTGCTGGGCCGTGACAAGAACAAGGAATTCACGCCATGAAGTTGACTCGCCTCGCCCTCCTCGTTGGCTTCACCTTGATCAGTGCGTGCTCGATCCTGCCCAAGTCCGAACCGTCGGATGTGTATCGCTTGCCAGCCGCACAGGCGCCCGCCTCGACCCGTTCGGCGGCGGCTCAGACCTGGTCGTTACGCTTGAATAAATTGCAGTCCAGCGAAGCGCTGAACCGCTCGAACATTGCGGTGATTCCGCAGGGCGATGTGATCAGCAGTTACAAGGCTTCGCGCTGGAGCGATCCGGCGCCGGTGCTGGTGCGTAATCGCCTGCTCGACGGCTTTCAGCGTGATGGACGGGTGACGTTGCTGAGCACGGATGACAGCAACTTTGCTGCAGATCTGGAACTGGGCGGGAGTTTGCAGGCGTTTCAGACCGAGTATCAGGGCACGCAGGCCAGTGTCGTGGTGCGGGTTGATGCGTTGCTGGTGCGCGGTTATGACCAACGGATTCTCGCCAGTCGCCGCTTTGAAGAGCGCCAGCCGCTGAGAGATGTGCAGGTGCCGGCGGTGGTCGCCGGGTTTGGCCAGGCCAGTGATCGCTTGACCGCGAAAGTCGTGGCCTGGGCCGTCGACCAAGGCCAGAAACTCGCGCCCCCAAAACCCTAAGCCCAACACACAAACCCTGTGGGAGCGAGCTTGCTCGCGAATGCGGTGGGTCATTCAGCGATGATGTTGACTGACCGGACGCATTCGCGAGCAAGCTCGCTCCCACAATGGGATTAGTGGTTAGCCGAAGAACCAGTAGCAGACGAAGATCGCGCCAACTACGCCGGCAAACTCCGCCAGCAACGCACACCCCACCGCATGCCTTGCGCGCTGGATCCCCACCGCGCCGAAATACACCGCCAGCACATAGAACGTCGTTTCGGTACTGCCCTGAATCGTCGCCGCGACCAACGCCGGGAAGCTGTCGACGCCCGAGGTTTTCATCGTCTCGATCAACATCGCCCGTGCCGCACTGCCGGAGAACGGTTTGACCATCGCCGTCGGCAGCGCATCGACAAACCGCGTGTCCCAACCGGCCCATTCGACCAGATGTCGAATACCGTCCAGACCAAAATCCAGCGCCCCGGAAGCACGCAGCACGCCCACCGCGCAGAGCATCGCCACCAGATACGGCAGCAGATTCTTCGCAACGTCGAAACCTTCTTTGGCGCCTTCAACAAACGCTTCGTAAACCTTCACTTTCCTCAACGCGCCGATGATCAGAAACAACATGATCAATCCGAACAGCGTGAGATTGCCGAGGATCGACGACAATCCCGCCAAAGCCGTCGCCGACAGCGTGCCCAGTAACGCCATAAAGCCGCCGAGGATCAGCGCACCGGGAATCAGATATGCCAACACCACCGGATCCCAGATCCGCAGGCGCTGCATGAATGCTACCGAGAGGAAGCCGACAATCGTCGAGCAACTGGTCGCCAGCAGGATCGGCAGGAACACCAGCGTCGGATCCGGCGCGCCTTGCTGGGCGCGGTACATGAAGATCGTCACCGGCAGCAGGGTCAGGGAGGAGGCGTTGAGCACCAGGAAGAGGATTTGCGCGTTACTGGCGATGGTGGCGCTGGGATTGAGCTCCTGCAGCGCCTTCATGGCTTTCAGGCCGATGGGCGTGGCGGCGTTGTCGAGGCCCAAACCGTTGGCGGCGAAGTTCAGGGTGATCAGGCCAAGGGCAGGGTGGCCGGCCGGAACTTCCGGCATCAGCCGCAGAAACAGCGGGCCGAGGACTTTCGCCAACCAGTCGACGATTCCGGCCTTTTCGGCGATGCGCAGGAAGCCCAGCCACAGGGTGAGGGTGCCGAACAGCAGCACCATGACTTCGACCGAGAGCTTGGCCATGGCGAAAATGCTCTCCACCATCGCCGCAAAGATCCCGGCGTTGCCGCCGATCAGCCACTGCGCCAGCGCCGACACGGCTGCCACGATGAAGAAGCCAAGCCACAGGCCATTAAGCATCAGTCAAATCCCCCGAAGAATGCCGCGAATGATAACGGCGTGGCCAGAAACGACAAACCCCGGATTTCTCCGGGGTTTGTTTGTAAGCCTGACTCGGTCACTGTGGGAGCGGGCTTGCTCGCGAAGGCGTCCCGTCAGAAACATCTCTGCTGACTGACCCACCGCATTCGTGAGCAAGCCCACTCCCACAAAAAGCCAATCCCACAGTGTTCAGCAATCAGTTCTTGGAGATTTCGCCCGCTGGCAGTTTGGTCTTGGTGCGCCAGTGTGGCAGGGAGTTCCAGTAGCGCTCGCCCTTGGCGTCGTCGTACATGCCTTCCCAGCGCGAGATAACCAGCACGGCCAGTGCGTTACCGATCACGTTCAGTGCGGTACGGGCCATGTCCATGACGCGGTCGACACCGGCGATGAACGCCAGACCTTCCAGCGGAATACCGACGCTGCCCAAGGTAGCCAGCAGCACCACGAAGGACACGCCCGGTACACCGGCGATGCCTTTGGAGGTGACCATCAGGGTCAGCACCAGCAACAGTTGCTGGCTGATCGACAAGTCGATGCCATACAGCTGCGCGATGAAGATTGCCGCGATCGACTGATACAGAGTCGAGCCGTCGAGGTTGAACGAGTAACCGGTCGGTACCACGAAGCTGCAGATGGCTTTCGGTGCGCCGTAGGCTTCCATCTTCTCGATCACGCGCGGCAGCACGGTTTCCGAAGAAGCGGTGGAGTAGGCCAGCACCAGCTCATCCTTGAAGATGCGCATCAGCTTGAACACCGAGAAACCGAACATCTTGGCGATCAGGCCCAACACCACGAAGGCGAAGAAAGCGATGGCGAAGTAAACCAGGATCACCAGTTTCGCCAGCGGCACCAGCGAGGCGAAACCGAAGTTGGCCACGGTCACCGCGATCAGAGCGAATACGCCGATCGGCGCATAGTTCATGATCATGTGGGTGACTTTGAACATGCTTTCCGAGACGCCCTGGAACATCTTCACCAGCGGCTCGCGCAGATCCGACTGCAGGCTCGACAGACCGAGACCGAACAGTACGGAGAAGAAGATGATCGGCAGCATTTCGCCGCGAGCCATGGCCGCGAAGATGTTCGACGGGATCAGGTTAAGGATGGTCTCGATGAACGCGTGTTCATGCTGTACCTCGGCGGCAGTCGCCTGGTACTTGGAGATGTCCACTGTGCCCAGCGTGCTCATGTCGATGCCGGCACCCGGATGGAACACGTTGGCCAACAGCAAGCCGACAACGATCGCGATGGTCGTGACGATTTCGAAGTAGATGATGGTTTTCAGGCCGATACGCCCGAGTTTCTTGGCGTCGCCCACGCCAGCAATGCCGACGATCAGGGAAGAGATGACGATCGGAATCACGATCATCTTGATCAGACGGATAAAGATATCGCCTGCCGGTTGCAAGACATTGCTGATCCACCAGGCCTTTTCGGCACTGAAGTGGTTGAGCAACGCCCCAATTGCAATCCCCAAAACCAGACCGATGAGGATCTGCCAGGCGAGGCTGAGTTTTGCCTTCTTCATTATCTTTACCCTTACTTGCGTTTGACTCAGGCACATGCAGGAACTGGAACGCTTTTTAGCGGAAAAGTCTGTGCATCTGCCTCCGTATAAGGTGCCCCGAAGCGCGTATTTACGGCTCTCCGGCAGGCGAAAAAAGGCGCAACTATTCCGATGCAAGGTTGCGCCGTCTAATGCCGTAAACGCCTACCCTATGCCGAATCGGCATGAGCTTTTTTAAATGAAACTGGCGTCCCAACCGGTTCGATTGCGACATTTCGGCCGGCATAACTGCCGTGAACCGGCCATCACAGCCTGGGTTGGTGGTTTTTTAATCAGGAAAAATAGACGGAAATTTGAGGAAAAAGCCTACGCAGGAAGACTAGAAGTCCTCTTGAATAGAAGTCTTCTTTCTCGATATACGGTCGCCCGGAAACACCGCGTAATGTTTTCGCGCACAGTCTGGTCGCTAAAAAGCATGAGCAGGTCGCTCTGGATCAATGTTTTGATGGTTTTTTGCTGAGGATGAAGCTCAGCGCAAGTCCGTCGAACCACTGGGGGTTGGCGAACCTGCGTCGCAGCTTTGACGTGCCCTGACCCGGCCCTCTCGCAGGCACTCCCTGTACCCGTAGGTCACTCCGACCCTGTAACAGTCAGAACGTCCCGGCCCCTTGGTCATGCGCCGAGCCTCCTCGGCTCGGTGCAAAGGAAGGCAGCAGGGCTGCTGCCTTCATGTTCAATACCAGTTCGGATCTTTCTTCAGGGTTTCCATCAGCAGATCCTGCATGCCTTGATCGGGTTTGCCGAGGAAGCGGTAAGTGGCATGTCGCGTGGGCGACTTGTCGGCCGGCAGTCCTTCGGGCACATCGACGAGCATGGCGTATGCATCTTTCTTGTCGAAACTGAACGCGACGATCAAGCGGTGGTTCAGGCACTTGTCCTGCGATTCGCAGAGCGGCCCGACCAGGTACTTGTCGCCATCTTCGGTGACGGCATTCATCTGTTGGTCAGGTGTACCGGAGAGGTTCATCACCCATTCCGGCAGGCGCTCTTCCTTCTTCACCACGCCTTCCCACGTTTCCCGATACTGCGGGTCGGAACTAAGCAGTTCGTTGACCCGCGTCTGGCCGTCGTTGGCCGCCATCGCCATGGCACTACCGCCCAGAAGCAGGGCGGCTGCCAATGCTTTTAAAGCATTCATCGTTAACCTCGGCCGCGACGGCCAAAGAAGAAGGAAGCGATGAACATCACCAGGAACACGACAAAGAGAATCTTGGCGATACCCGTGGCGGTGCCCGCGATACCACCGAAGCCCAGTACTGCAGCGATGATGGCAATGATCAAGAATGTAATTGCCCAGCTCAACATGGTGATTCTCCTTACTTCTCTATTTAGGGGTGTGGCGTGTTCCGGCGCTGCGCGCCCGAATTTGTAAAATCAGATCGATCAGAAAACCCAGCGCTCTTCGCGTGGCAGCTGATCCAGTGGCTCCGCCTGGTCGACTGACATCATGCGCATCGGCGCGCTGTCTTCCTGGGCGCTGCTGACAGCGCTGAAATGGCTCTGTGTCGCGTGCTGCATCGAGATCAGCGGTGCCTCTGGCTGCTGGGCGTTTTCCCAGCGCAGGTATTGCTGGCAAGCGATCAGGGTGATCAGCAGCGCAAGTACGCCAAACAGACCTTGCTGGATATGCAGTGGCGAGATACGCACTTGGGCGGCACGTTGGCGAGTCATCCTGGGTTCCTCACTCTCTTATTCGGTTAGGGCAGATCTGATCTGCCCGGGCTGATAGAGATATTGCAGACTGCATGCCAGTTTTTTAGTTGATTAAAAAACCAATAAAAACAATAGGTTACGATCGATCTGAAAATCTTTCGCGACGCATCCTGCACGATGGCTCTTCCACGGTCGTGCAAACCGCACGATTATTTCGTAGGAGAATTCATTCTTATGGAATTGAGTGGAGGTCTTGGATGTCAGAAAAGGACGCAGGGAATCCCCTGCAAATCGCTGTTTGTTTAAAAAATCAACAAAATCAACGTATTGGCCCTGAAGGCTGGAGAGAGCTACCCTCCTATGGCTCGCATCGTTCAGAATCAACCATGCAACTTGCCCGATTTTTCCGGGACTAACCCAAGACCAATCTTTATGGAGCGTAGGAAAAATGGAATCTGCCACTGAGCAACAAGGCCGCATTCTGCTGGTGGATGATGAATCCGCCATCCTGCGAACCTTCCGTTATTGCCTCGAAGACGAAGGCTATACGGTGGCCACGGCCAACAGCGCCGCTCAGGCCGACGCGCTGCTGCAACGCCAGGTCTTCGACTTGTGCTTCCTCGATTTGCGTCTGGGTGAAGACAACGGCCTCGATGTACTCGCGCAAATGCGCATTCAGGCGCCGTGGATGCGCGTGGTGATCGTCACCGCGCATTCGGCTGTTGATACCGCTGTGGACGCGATCCAGGCCGGTGCTGCCGACTATCTGGTCAAACCGTGCAGCCCTGATCAGTTGCGTCTGGCCACCGCCAAACAACTGGAAGTGCGCCAATTGTCGGCGCGCCTCGAAGCCCTCGAAGGCGAGATCCGCAAGCCAAAGGACGGGCTCGATTCCCACAGCCCGGCGATGAAAGTCGTACTGGAAACTGCACGTCAGGTCGCGGGCACCGACGCCAACATTCTTATCCTCGGCGAGTCCGGTACCGGTAAAGGTGAACTGGCTCGCGCCATTCACGGCTGGAGCAAACGCGAGAAGAAATCCTGCGTCACCATCAACTGCCCGTCGCTGACCGCGGAATTGATGGAAAGCGAGCTGTTCGGTCACAGTCGCGGCGCGTTTACCGGTGCCAGTGAAAGCACGCTGGGTCGCGTCAATCAAGCTGACGGCGGCACGCTGTTTCTCGACGAGATCGGCGATTTTCCACTGACGTTGCAACCAAAATTGCTACGTTTTATTCAAGACAAGGAATACGAGCGGGTAGGGGATCCGGTTACCCGTCGCGCCGATGTACGAATTCTCGCGGCGACCAACCTCAATCTGGAAGACATGGTGCGCGACGGTCGCTTCCGTGAAGACCTGCTCTATCGCCTCAACGTCATTACCCTGCACTTGCCGCCGCTGCGTGAGCGCGCCGAGGACATCCTGACCTTGGCCGATCGCTTCCTGGCGCGCTTCGTTAAAGAGTACGCGCGTCCTGCACGCGGTTTCAGCGACGAGGCCCGTGAAGCACTGCTGGGTTACCGCTGGCCGGGCAACATTCGTGAACTGCGCAACGTGGTCGAGCGGGCAAGCATCATCTGCCCGCAGGAACGCGTGGAAATCAGCCACCTCGGCATGGCCGAGCAGCCAGCCAACAACGCACCACGGGTTGGCGCCGCGCTGAGCCTGGATGAGTTGGAAAAAGCCCACATCGGCGCGGTTCTCGCCACCGCCGGCACCTTGGATCAAGCAGCGAAAACCCTCGGCATCGACGCCTCGACCCTGTATCGCAAGCGCAAGCAGTACAACCTGTGAGTGCCGGGCGATGAAACTGGCGATGAAGTTGCGCACACGGTTGTTCCTGAGCATTTCCGCCTTGATCACCGTGGCGTTGCTCGGGCTTCTGCTCGGGCTGGTCAGCGTGATGCAGATGGCCGGCTCGCAGGAAGCGCTGTTGCGCAACAACTTCGTCACCCTTGATCTGGGCCTGAAGATGCGGCAAACGCTGGGTGATCAACTGATCCTCATGTTGGCCGAAAAGCCGGATGACGCCGCGTTCGAAGCGTCCAAACAGCATTACTTCGAGCTGCTCGATGAAGGCATCGCCCAGGAACGCGGTGACGATGATCGCCAGTACGGTTTCAGCCAGGCCAAAGCGGATTACATAAGTTTTCTGCAGGCGTTTGACCTGTCCCGTGACCCGGCGACCGCGTTGAGCAGCAATGCCAACTTCAGGGAACGCTTCAATGCGCTGCGCAACGGTTTGATCACCGAGCACAAGCATGCGCTGGACAACATTAATGCCGTGCAACACGCCGCCCGCGAACGGGCGTTGCTGGTTGCCGGCCTGCTGGGGCTGGTCGGGCTGGCGGTGTTGATCATTGGTTTCGTCACCGCTCACGGCATTGCGCGACGCTTCGGTGCGCCAATCGAAGTGTTGGCGAAAGCCGCCGACAACATCGGGCAGGGCAACTTTGAAGTGACCCTGCCGATTTCCTCGGCGATGGAAGTGAACCTGTTGTCCCGGCGTTTCGGGCTGATGGCCGAAGCACTGCGCGAACATCAAGCGACCAACGTCGACGAGTTGCTCGCCGGTCAGCAACGTTTGCAGGCGGTGCTCGACAGCATCGACGACGGCTTGTTGATGATCGACCGCCAAGGCCATCTGGAACACCTCAACCCGGTGGCGCAGCGCCAATTGGGCTGGGAGGACGATCGTCTCGGCCAAGGCCTCGGCACCGCGCTCGGAAGGCCTGAGCTGGACGCTCAGCTGCAACTGGTGCTGCGCGGCGGCACGCTGGAGCGCGCACCGGAAGATTTGAGTATCGAGGTCGATGGCGAATCGCGTCTGCTGACATACAGCCTGACACCGGTCAGCCACACCCAAGGGCATATCCTCGGCGCGGTGATGGTGCTGCACGACGTCACCGAGCAGCGTGCGTTCGAGCGGGTGCGCAGTGAGTTCGTCTTGCGCGCTTCCCACGAATTGCGCACGCCGGTCACCGGCATGCACATGGCGTTCGGCCTGTTCCGCGAACGGGCGAAATTTCCGCCGGAGTCGCGCGAGGCTGATCTGCTCGACACCGTGAACGAAGAAATGCAGCGCCTGATGCAGTTGATCAACGACTTGCTCAACTTTTCGCGCTACCAGAACGGTTTGCAGAAACTCACGCTGGCACCATGCTCAATCGAAGATTTGCTCGAGCAGGCGCAGCTGCGGTTCGCCGATTCAGCGGCGGCGAAGGGCATTGCCCTCAATGTCGAGTTGCAAGGCCCGTTGCCGCGTTTGCAAGCCGATCAGGCGCAACTCGATCGCGTGCTCGACAACCTGATCGACAACGCCTTGCGCCATACCGCCCGCGACGGCCAGATCCGTTTGCAGGCCCGTCGGCATGGCGAGCGGGTGATCATCAGCGTCGAAGACAACGGCGAAGGGATTGCCTACGGCCAGCAGGGGCGGATCTTCGAACCGTTCGTGCAGGTCGGGCGCAAGAAGGGCGGCGCCGGGCTTGGTCTGGCGCTGTGCAAGGAAATCGTGCAGTTACATGGCGGGCGCATGGGCGTGTATTCGCGGCCGGGGCAGGGCACGCAGTTCTACATGGCGTTGGCAGTCTAGGCTTCGTCGTCCATGCGACGGCCAGCGAGTCGTCGGCCTCGGGTGATCAGTTCGATAAACTGCACCGCGCTCAAGGCATGGGCGAACAGCCAGCCCTGACCAAATTTCACTCCTTCGCTGCTGAGCAACTCGGCTTGCGATTCCAGTTCAATGCCTTCGGCAATCACCTTCAGATCCAGTGCCTGCGCCATGTGAATGATGTGCGGGGCAACGCCGCTGCTGGCGGCGTCATGGCCGAGCGCGTCGATAAAGGCTTTGTCGATTTTCAGGCAGTCCACCGGCAGGGTTTGCAGGTAGGCGAGGCTGCAATAGCCGGTGCCGAAATCGTCGATCAGCACTTGGTGCCCGACGTCGCGCAGGGCTTGCAGATTTTCCCGCGCGACCACCACATCGATCAAACCACGTTCAGTCACTTCGAAGGCAATCTGCCGCGCGGCCACCCGATGCAATGTCAGCAGGCGCGCCATGACCTGGCCGATGCGCGGCACCATCACATCGCACGCTGCGAGGTTCACCGAGATGTACAGCTGTGGGTTGGCGCGCAGGAGCTGACCGAGTTGCTCCAGCAAACGCTGGAGAACGAAGTCGGTCATCTGCCTGATCTGCCCAGTGTTCTCCGCCATCGGGATAAACAGGTCAGGGCTGGTCAGCGTGCCGTCCGGGCGCCGCCAACGCAGCAAGGCTTCAGCGCCGACGCAGTTGCGACTGTCGAGGTCGAAGATCGGCTGATAGAGCACCTGCAACTCGCCACGGCGAATCGCGCCGTGCAGCTCGGCGTCTATCGACTGACGCTGGCGCACCAGCAAAAACACCAGGAACCCGGCCAGTGCGCCGAGCAAGAGGCAGGCTGGCACCATCCACCACCAGACGGCGGGAATGTGCATGCCGCTGCGCGGCGAGATCAGCACCAGTTGATATTCCGGGTTGTCGGTGGGCATGCGGTAGACAAGGCGAGTTTGCGTGACTTGCAGCGCCTCGCGGTTTTTCGGTGGCCAGTGCTCGGTTGGCGGCCAGGCCTGCTCTGTGCCGAGTACCGGAATTGCCCGCGTGCCGTGATCGAGCACCACCAGCAGGCTGCTGCCGGGCGACAGGTCGACCATGTCGGTCAAATGTCCGCGCGAAGTGGCCACGCGAAAATTGCCGCGCCCGAGCATAAGCGCCGCACGGTTTTCATCGGGCTCGGTGGTGGTGTTCAGCCAATAGCTGTAGGTCGGGCCTTTGATGTCGGGTTGGCGAGCAACCGTCAAACCTTCCTGACGCGGACGGTTGGAACAGGTTCGGGTGCCATCGCTGTAGGCGGCTTCATAGACGAAGCGATAGTTGAAGGTGACTTGCTGCAGGGTGGCAATCATGTCGCCGTTACAACTGCGCAACGGCTGTGCTTCGAGGTCGTCGAGACTTTCACGCAACTGGCCGAACAATTGTTCGAGGCGGGCGAGGAAACGTTCGCCTTGCGCGTTCATTTCCCGGCTTTCGCTTTGCTCGACCTGATGCATCGCAAAGAACATACCGCCGGCGATCAGCAGGCTGGCACTGAGGACAGCCGCGATCGTCGCCAAAAACCAGGGGCGATAAAACCAGCTTCGCAGCGTCTCTCGGTTAGCAACCATATGGAATATCCGAAGAATTACCAATGAGTTATAGCTGCTGATTGCGATTTCGCCCTGACCGTCGGGCGGGCGTCATTATTTTGTCTGATTAAGTACCAACAACAACGCTGCCGTTTGCGCGTCCGGGGTGCCATCGAAGCGCGAAGGGCGGTAGTGCATCTGGAATGCGGCGAGGACGTGACGGGTGGCGACGTCGAGTTCGCCGGTCTGCGGTGTGTCGTAACCAAGGTGCGCAAGTTGCCCCTGGAACCAGCTGATGCTTGGCAGTTCGCCGCTGTTGAACAGCGCCTCCTGGCGAGCCACCGCTTGTTCATTGGGCCACAGGCCAAGGCCTTCGGCCGCCAGACGCTTCCACGGGAACAGCGGGCCCGGATCGAGTTTGCGCAACGGCGCGATGTCGCTGTGGCCGATGATGTGGCGCGGGCTGATGCCGTTGCGTTTGCTGATGTCTTTGAGCAGGGCGATCAGCCCTTGGATCTGCGCTTCGCTGTACGGATACCAGAGGCGGCCGGTTGGCGTGTCTTTGAAGCCCGGGTTAACGATTTCGATGCCGATCGAGCTGGAGTTGAGCCAGGTGCGGCCCTGCCATTGGCTTTCGCCGGCGTGCCAGGCGCGCTGGTTTTCATCCATCAGCTTGTAGACGGTCGCGTTCTTGTCATCGCTGATCAGGTAATGGCTGCTGACTTCGCCGTGGGTCAGCAATTGCAGCGAACGCTCCAGCGAAGCCGAGGTGTAATGGACGATCACGAACTGAATGCGGCTGTCGTAATTGGCCGAAGGGTGGCTGGTGTCGTAACGCGGGGCGCTGGCACAACCGGCCAGAACGAGCAGCGACGCGAGGAGGGAAAAAAAATTCATGGCTGAGGGCAATACACGCAAGACAGTAATGCAACAGTGTAACGTACTGCCTTGCGTCTCGACGGTCAGCGGGCGGATTTAAACAAAATGGAACAAATTGCTCAGCCGAGCTCGACCCGATTGCGTCCTGCGTTTTTCGCCCGGTACAGCGCCTGATCGGCTCTTTTCAGCACCAGATCGCTGTGTTCTCCAGCCTTGAACGATGCCAGTCCCATGGAAATGGTGATGGTCACGCGTTCGCCCTTGAAGTGGAACGGGCAGGCCTCGATCGCTGCGCGCAGCGTTTCCAACAGTTTCGCGCCGAGCGCTGGCGGCGTAGCCGGCAGCAACAGCACAAACTCTTCACCGCCAAAACGGGCAATGAAATCGGAAGCGCGCAGGCGTTTGCGCAACACAGTGGCGATGATCTTCAGCACCTTGTCGCCGGCCAAGTGGCCGTAGTTGTCGTTGATGCGCTTGAAGTGATCGAGATCGAGCATCGCCAGGCTCAGGGTGTTGCCGTGCTGCTGCCACTGCTTGATTTCATGCTCAAGGCGTTCGCTCCACGCGGCGCGGTTGGGCAGACCGGTGAGCGGGTCGATCAGGGCTTTCTGGCGTTGTTCCTCAAGGTGTTCGCGGAAGCCTTGGGCTTCCTGTTCCATGTGCGCCACGCGCTCGGACAGGCCTTTGAGCCGCGTCGCCACTTCCTGCTCGCGGGCGTCGCGCTGCTTCTGGTGCTGATCCATGGTGCCGAGCAGGCCTTCCAGATGATTCTCCAGCACTTGCTTGAGGTCATCCAGATCCGCCGCCTCCTGCACGCTGGTCTGCAAACCGTCGACCTGCTCACGGATTTGCGTGTCCATCGCCCGCGCCGCCGAGCTGTTATCGGCATGGCCGTCACTGGCGGCTTGCAGATTGCTCTGGAACGCTTCAAGGCGTTCGTTGAGTTGTTGCAGATAGGCTTCGAATTCGTGCTGGCCGCTGTCGGTGATCGCCAGCATCAAAGTCGCCAGATCATCGAGGATCGGGATCAGTTCGTACCAGTTCAGACCGTGCTTGAGCCGCTCGCGCATCGCCTCGGCTTGCGGGCGATGGCGTTCGGGCAGGGTCAGGTCGTCGAGCAGGCCGATCAGGGTGTCTTCGATGTGTTTGGCCACGGAGCTGTAGGACGGCTCCGGGGTGTCCGGCAGAGAAAAAAGAATGTCTTGCTCGGGTTGTTCCGGGTCGATCGCGGCCAGTGCCTGGGCGATGGGTTCGGGCAGCGGCAGGCTGTCGAGGATCAGCTGGGACGGATCGCTGTGGTGGATCAGTTCGTCGGGGTTGAAGGCAACGTGGGGGGCAGGGGCGGCAATGACCTGCGGTTCCGGCTCGACGGCGATGACTTCGGCTGGAGCGCTGACGGCTTCGCTGGCGACGGTTGGCGGTACGAAGGCGAAGACGTCCGGTTCTGCCTGAATCGCCGTAGCGGGTGTTTCAGTGATCGCAACGCAAGGGGCTTCCTGGATCGGAGGCGCAGCTTTTACCGGTTCAATGGTTGCGGTAGGCGCAATCGGCTCGGGTGCAGCGACCGGTTGAGCAACCTGAACCGGGGCGGGCGCTTCTGTTGCCGGCGCTTCATCGCTGTCACGACCACCAAACAGACGCTGCAACAATCCCGGCCGCTCAGGTTCAGCAGGCGCGTCCAGCTGACTCAACGCTTTACCCTGCAAACCACTGAGCTCACTCAGCAGCAACGGCATCTCCCGCGCCGAACCGACGCGGCCATCCAGTTGCTTGGCGAATTTTTTCAACGGTTGCGCGACTTCGCGAGGCAGCGGCAAGGCTTGCAGTTGCGTCACCAGCGCTGTCAGCGCGGTGCTGACCTGATCGATGCGGGTTTCGCGGCGTTGCTCGGAGTCGAGCACGGCTTTTTCCAGACGCGGCAGCAGGGCGGCGAGGCCGGCGTCCATGTCGTCGGTGCGCACCACGTCGCGCATCTCTTTCATGCACTGATCAACGACCTTGTCGGTGCCTTCAGCCGCCAATGTGCTACGCACCAGCCCGCGCCGCAGCAGGTCGAGCCTGGCGGCCCAGCGGCGTTCGAGTTTGTCCTGTTGTTCGATGCTTTTGAGGTATTTCTCTTTCCAGCGCTGGGCTTCGTCGCTCATTCAGGGGTTCCGCGAGGGGCAGGACTCAACGCGGGCAATGCATCAGCCGTGAGCGAACCCGGCAGACGAATCTCTACCGCGACCGGCAGGTGATCGGAAATGGGATGCGCCAGCACTTCGACCTTTTCCAGGGTCAGGGTCGGGCTGAGCAAAATATGATCAAGGCAACGCTGAGGACGCCAGCTGGGGAATGTCGCTTCCACCTGCGGGGCCAGCAGGCCGAGATCGCGTAACGGAGAATGTTGTAGCAGATCGCTGGCGTGGGTGTTCATGTCGCCCATCAACACCTGGTGTTTGTAGCCACCGATCAGTTCACGAATATAGGCCAGTTGCAGGCTGCGGGTTCGCGCGCCGAGGGCCAGATGCATCATCACCACCACCAGCGCTTCCGGGCCTTCGCCGAAACGCAGCAGAATTGCGCCGCGACCTTTCGGGCCGGGCAGCGGGTGATCTTCAATCGCCGACGGCTTCAGACGACTGAGCACGCCATTGCTGTGCTGGGCCAGTCGGCCAAGGTTGCGATTGAGTTGTTGATACCAGTAAGGGAAGGCGCCGAGCTGGGCCAGGTGTTCGACCTGATTGACGTAACCCGAACGCAGGCTGCCGCCATCGGCTTCCTGCAAGGCGACCAGATCGAAGTCGCCGAGCAAGTCGCCGATCTTTTGCAGATTGCCTGAGCGACCGTTGTGCGGCAGCAGGTGCTGCCAGCTACGGGTCAGGTAATGCCGATAGCGCTCGGTGCTGATGCCCACCTGGATATTGAAACTGAGCAGGCGCAGACGTTGGTCTGCGGGCAGGCCCGTGGACTCCAGGTGATGCTCGTTGACCTGCGGATCATGCAGGCCAACGATGCGTTCAGACTTCCAGCGGCGCATGGCGGGGGCGGCGCTTAGTTGGCTGCAGCCTTGGTTGCCGCTCGCTCTTTGGCGACCAGTTGGTCAGCCAGTTGCAGCGCTTGTTCGGCACCACCGGCAGAGCCGATGTCAAAGCGGTACTTGCCGTTGACGATCATTGTTGGAACGCCAGTGATTTCATACTTCTTGGCCAGTTCGCGAGCTTTTACGATCTGACCTTTGATGGCGAACGAGTCGAAAGTGGCGAGGAACTTGTCCTTGTCCACGCCTTGAGTGGCGAGGAAGTCAGCCATGTCGTTCTTGTCGGTCAGCTTCTTGTGTTGTTTCTGGATGGCTTCGAAAACCGCCGCGTGAACCTTGTGCTCGACACCCATGGCTTCCAGGGTCAGGAACATTTGGCCGTGAGCGTCCCACGGGCCGCCGAACATCGCCGGGATACGTACGAAGTTGACGTCGGACGGCAGTTTTTCAACCCACGGGTTGATCACTGGCTCAAAGGCGTAGCAGTGCGGGCAGCCGTACCAGAACAGCTCGACCACTTCGATCTTGCCAGGCTCTGCAACCGGTACCGGGTTGGCCAGTTCCACGTAAGGGGCGGCTGGGGCTTCGGCGGCTTGGGCGGTGACGCCGAACAGGCTGGCAGCGACGAGAGCGGCGCTGATGATCAGATTACGCATGCTTTACTCCTGGACAATTTTGGTCGCCTCGCGCGACCTGTTTTCAGACAGATCCTGGCGGGCATGAGTTCTGTAGTGTAACGGCAGCGGCCACAAAAAAGGGCGGCCAAAGCCACCCTTTTTATACTTGCTGCGACGGATTAATCGAGCGTTAACATTGCCGGAGATATCAACGCCTGCAATGAATCACGCAACCCCCCCGTAGGAGCTGCCGAAGGCTGCGATCTTTTGATCTTCAGCCTTCATCCAACGCTCGCCCCGGCGCTTAGTGCAGACCCTGAATGTAGCTGGAGACCGCTGCGATATCTTCGTCGCTCAAGCGCTTGGCGATGGTCTGCATGGTCATGGTGTCGCCGTCGTTGGTACGGCCGCCTTCTTCCTTGCGGAAATCGGTCAGCTGCTTGGCGATGTATTGAGCGTGTTGGCCACCCAGGTGCGGGAAGCCGGCAGCGGCGTTGCCAGCGCCATTCGGCGAGTGGCAACCGGTGCAGGCTGGCAGGCCTTTGGCGAGGTTGCCGCCACGGAACAGCGCTTCACCGCGAGCGACGATCTTCGGATCGGCGGCGCCGACGCTGCCTTTCTGGCTGGCGAAGTAGGCGGCGATGTCGGCCAGATCCTGATCGCTCAGGTTGGTCAGCAGCCCGGTCATTTCCAGAACGGTGCGCTTGCCCGATTTGATGTCGTGCAGTTGCTTGGTCAGGTAGCGTTCACCTTGACCGGCCAGTTTTGGAAAGTTTGGCGCCATGCTGTTGCCGTCCGGGCCATGGCAGGCTCCGCAAACGGCCGCTTTTGCCTGGCCCGCTGCGGCATCACCGGCAGCATGGGCGAAGCCTGAGATTCCCACGGTCAACAGCAGACTCACGATCAATTTGTTCATCAGCTAATCCAACTACGGCTAAGGGTTAAGTTATGGACCGGGTTTACTCGCTCATCCAAAGGATGATGGCTTGGTAATCCTCGGCACTGCAGTCCATGCACAAACCACGCGGCGGCATCGCCTTGAAACCCTGGGTCACGTGTTGCACCAGCGTCTCCATACCTTTCGCCAACCTCGGCGTCCAAGCTTCCTGATCGCCTCTTTTGGGCGCCATGGGTAGTTGGCCGGAATGACAGGCACCACAAACACGGTTGTACACAGCTTCCGGATCCTGTGTAGCCTGTGCGCTGTAAAGCGGCATCAAGACTCCGGCAGCCAGCAGCCATTTCGTCATAAAACGACCTTTTCAGGGTTGAGAGCGTTCTGCGTTCTAATGCGCAATCAAAGTCTGTCGCTCTCGTGAACTTCATCCTTCGCTGGGACAAAGCACACACAAAATCTGCGGCATTATATACTGGCGTCACTGAAACGGAAGCGACACCGCGTTCCGCGCCCAATCCCGGCGCCGCCCACATCGGAAATCCCATGCAACTCAAGAATCCCATCCTCGGCCTGTGCCAACAGTCCACGTTCATGCTCAGTGCCGCCAAAGTCGATCAATGCCCTGACGACGAAGGCTTCGAAGTCGCGTTTGCCGGCCGTTCCAACGCCGGCAAATCCAGCGCACTGAACACATTGACTCACGCCAGCCTGGCGCGCACCTCGAAAACGCCGGGTCGCACACAGCTGTTGAACTTCTTCAAGCTAGACGAAGATCGCCGTCTGGTCGACCTGCCGGGCTACGGTTATGCAAAAGTACCGATCCCGCTGAAGATGCACTGGCAGCGTCACCTTGAGGCTTACCTCGGTGGCCGCGAGAGTTTGAAGGGTTTGATTTTGATGATGGACATCCGTCATCCAATGACCGACTTCGACCTGCTCATGCTCGACTGGGCCGTTGCGGCCGGCATGCCGATGCACATCCTGCTGACCAAGGCCGACAAACTGACCTACGGCGCAGCCAAAAACACCCTGCTCAAAGTGCAGTCGGAAATTCGCAAAGGCTGGGGTGATCTGGTCACCATCCAGCTCTTCTCTGCACCAAAACGCATGGGCCTGGAAGAGGCCTACACTGTATTGGCCGGCTGGATGGAACTGGCAGACAAAGGCGCCGAGACGGCAGCCGAGTAAGTCGGGATATGGAAATTTGTTTGTAGTGTGTTCAGGCAAGGCGAAAGGGCAGTGAAAAGCGGAGTTTAGGGAAACTAAATGAGCATTTGAGCTGCGCTTTCAACGCAGCATGAACGCGCTACAGACAAATTTTGGGCAAAAAAAGCCCCGGATTTCATTGGGGAGGGAGAAATTCCGGGGTTTAAGTTCCGAACCGCTAGGGCGGGGTTCAGATATCTGCCAACACTTAACACAACATAGGAGCATTGAAGGGCTTCACCAGCCATTCAGTAACTCTGAGTAGTGATCTTCCAGATTAGTTCAGATTATTTTCGAAAAGCTTTGGAATAACCCCAAGCGCTTTTCGAAATAAGCAGGATTTATCGGGTTTGCCGCGACGCTATGTCGCGGCGACCGACATCAACTGGCTCAGTGAGCCTCATCCCAATTGTTGCCCACACCCACTTCGACCAGCAGCGGTACATCCAGTTTCGCCGCTTCGCTCATGTGCACGCGGATTTCGGCGCTGACCTGCTCGACCAGATCCTCGCGAACCTCCAGCACCAATTCATCGTGTACCTGCAGGATGACGCGAGCGTCCAGCCCGGACGTCGCCAGCCATTCATCAACAGCCACCATGGCTTTCTTGATGATATCGGCAGCGGTGCCCTGCATCGGCGCGTTGATCGCCGTGCGTTCGGCGGCAGCGCGTTCCTGCGGCTTGTTCGAGTTGATCTCCGGCAAATACAGACGACGGCCAAAGAACGTCTCGACATAACCCTGATCCGCCGCCTGCGCGCGGGTGCGATCCATGTACTCGCGAACCCCCGGATAGCGGGCGAAGTAGGTGTCGATGTAAGCCTTGGCAGTCTTGGTGTCGACGCCGATGTCCTTGCCGAGCTTCTGCGCGCCCATGCCGTAGATCAGGCCGAAGTTGATCGCCTTGGCGCCACGGCGCTGATCGGAGCTGACTTCGTGCAGTTCGACCTTGAACACTTCGGCAGCGGTCGCGGTGTGCACGTCAAGATTGTTGCGGAAGGCGTTCATCAGGCCTTCGTCCTTGGACAGGTGCGCCATGATCCGCAGCTCGATCTGCGAATAGTCCGCCGCCAGCAGTTTGTAGCCTTTCGGCGCGACGAACGCCTGACGGATACGACGACCTTCAGCGGTGCGCACCGGAATGTTCTGCAGGTTGGGATCGCTGGAGGACAAGCGACCGGTCGACGCTACCGCCTGATGATACGAAGTGTGGATACGCCCGGTACGCGGGTTGATCTGCTCCGGCAGGCGATCGGTGTAAGTGCTTTTCAGCTTGCTCATCGAGCGGTGCTCCATCAGCACCTTCGGCAAGCGGTGATCGTCTTCGGCGAGTTTCGCCAACACTTCTTCAGCGGTGGACGGCTGGCCCTTGGCGGTCTTCTTCAGCACTGGCAGACCGAGTTTCTCGTAGAGAATCACGCCCAACTGCTTTGGCGAGCCGAGGTTGAATTCTTCCCCGGCGATCTCGAACGCTTCGCGCTCCAGCGCGACCATTTTGTTGCCCAACTCGATGCTTTGGATGCCGAGCAGCTCCGCGTCAACGAACGCGCCCTGGCGTTCGATGCGCGCCAGCACCGGCACCAACGGGATTTCGATGTCGGTCAGCACGCTGGCCAGACTCGGGATCGCGCTGAGTTTTTCGAACAGAGTCTGGTGCAGACGCAGGGTGATGTCGGCGTCTTCGGCGGCGTACGGGCCGGCCTGTTCCAGCGCGATCTGGTCGAAAGTCAGCTGCTTGGCGCCTTTGCCGGCGATGTCCTGGAAGCTCACGGTGGTGTGATCCAGATACTTCTGCGCGAGGCTGTCCATGTCGTGGCGCGTCGCGGTGGAGTTGAGCACGTAGGACTCAAGCATCGTGTCGAAGGCGATGCCGCGCACGGTGATGCCTTGGCTCTGATCACCACCGATGGCGCAGTTGGCCAGGATATTCATGTCGAACTTGGCGTGCTGGCCGACCTTGAGCTTGCTCGGATCTTCCAGAATCGGCTTGAGTGCACGCAGCACGGTGTCGCGATCCAGCTGCTCTGGCACGCCGATGTAGGAGTGGGTCAGCGGAATGTACGCGGCCTCGTTGGCCTGCACGGCGAACGACAGGCCGACCAATTGCGCCTGCTGCGCATCGATGCCGGTGGTTTCGGTGTCGAAGGCGAACAGCTTGGCGTTGTTGAGTTTTTCCAGCCAGACGTCGAAACGTGCCTGATCGAGGATGGTTTCGTACGCCGCTTCGGTCGGAGCAGCAGGAGTTTCGATGTCTGGCGCGCTGAACAGATCGCCAGCCGACGCAGGCTCGCTGGCCGCGCTCAATTCCAGACGTTTGGCGTCGCGATCCAGATCATTGATCCAGCTTTTGAATTCCAGCAGCGAGTACAGCTCGTAGAGCTTGGCCGGGTCTTCTGCGCCCATTTGCAGATCGTCGAGTTCGACGTCCAGCGGCACATCGATCTTGATCGTCGCCAGTTGATAGGAGAGGAATGCCATCTCCTTGTGCTCTTCGAGCTTGGCCGGCAGGGTTTTCGCGCCGCGAATCGGCAGGGTCGGGACGATGTCGAGATTGGCGTACAACTCGGTGAGGCCACCGTTGACGCCGACCAGCAAGCCGGAAGCGGTCTTCGGGCCGATGCCCGGAACGCCTGGAATGTTGTCGGACGAATCGCCCATCAGCGCCAGATAATCGATGATCTGCTCCGGTGCGACGCCGAATTTCTCCTTCACGCCTTCCACGTCCATCGAGCTACCGGACATGGTGTTGACCAAGGTAATGTGGCCATCGACCAGTTGCGCCATGTCCTTGTCGCCAGTGGAGATGATCACCGGACGATCCGCCGCCGCGCTGCTGCGGGCGAGGGTGCCGATCACGTCATCAGCCTCGACGCCTTCCACGCACAGCAGCGGGAAACCGAGGGCGATCACGCTCTGGTGCAGCGGCTCGATCTGCACGCGCATGTCGTCGGGCATGCTTGGGCGATTGGCTTTGTATTCGGCGTACATCTCATCGCGAAATGTCCCACCCTTGGCGTCGAACACCACGGCGAACGGGCTATCCGGGTACTGCTTGCGCAGACTCTTGAGCATGTTCAGCACGCCTTTGACCGCACCGGTCGGCAGGCCTTTGGAAGTGGTCAGTGGTGGCAGCGCGTGAAAGGCGCGGTACAGGTAAGACGAACCGTCCACCAGGACGAGGGGGGCTTGGCTCATGAGCAGGATCAACCTTTTCGGCGGGTCCGGCGCTAGAATAGCGGGACCGTTGACGACAAAGGGACAAGGTTATCATGCGTACGTTAAATCGCTTGCTGCTGGTCGGTCTGATTGCTGCCTCACCGTTGGCCGCGATAGCGGCGGATGATGCACCGACAGGGGAGCCGGAAGTTACCATCCGCACGGAAGGCGACAAGACCATTCAGGAGTACCGCCAGAACGGTTTCCTCTATGCGATCAAAGTGACCCAGAAAGGCTTTCCGCCGTACTTTCTGGTGCGTGCCGACGGGACGGATGCCAACTTCATCCGCTCGGATCAGCCGGATATGCTGATTCCGTCATGGAAGATTTTCGAATGGAAGTAAGTTTTTAATTCACCCGGCGCCGCAATTGGCGGCGCCCGTACTGGCAGTTAAAACATGTCTGTGTTCACGCCCCTGGCTCGGCCCGAGCTGGAAACCTTTCTCGCCCCTTACGGGCTAGGCCGTCTGCTTGATTTCCAGGGGATCGCCGCCGGCAGCGAAAACACCAATTTCTTTATCAGCCTGGAGCAGGGCGAATTTGTCCTGACCCTGGTCGAGCGCGGCCCGGTGCAGGAGATGCCGTTCTTCATCGACCTGCTCGACGTGCTCCACGAAGCTGATCTGCCGGTGCCGTACGCACTTCGCACCACAGACGGCGTGGCGTTACGTGAGCTGAAAGGCAAACCGGCGCTGCTGCAACCGCGCCTGTCGGGCAAACACATCAAAGTCGCCAATGCCCAGCATTGCGTGCAGGTCGGCGAATTGCAGGCGCATCTGCACCTGGCGACGCAGGGCGAGCGCATGATCAAGCGCAAGACCGATCGTGGCCTCGACTGGATGCTGGAAGAGGGCAACGCGTTTCTCTCGCACCTGAGCGATGAGCCACGGGCCTTGCTGCAAAAGGCGCTGGATGAAATCAGCGAGCGCAAAGAGAAGATTCTCGCGTTGCCTCGGGCGAACATTCATGCGGATTTGTTTCGCGATAACGCGATGTTCGAAGGCACGCACCTGACCGGGCTGATCGACTTCTACAACGCCTGCTCAGGGCCGATGCTGTACGACGTGGCGATTGCCTTGAACGACTGGTGTTCGGACGAAGAAGGTTTGATCGATGGCCCGCGTGCCCGCGCGTTTCTTGGCGCTTATGCGGCGCTACGGCCGTTCACGGCGGCGGAGGCTGAGTTGTGGCCAACGATGCTGCGCGTGGCGTGTGTGCGGTTCTGGCTGTCGCGGTTGATCGCGGCTGAGCAGTTTGCCGGGCAGGATGTGTTGATTCACGATCCGCGGGAATTTGAGCAGCGCTTGGCGCAGCGGCAGCAGGTTCATACACCTTTGCCTTTCGCGCTTTAAGATCAAAAGATCGCAGCCTTCGGCAGCTCCTACATGGAATCACCTGTAGGAGCTGCCGAAGGCTGCGATCTTTTTCTATGGGTTTACAGAGATTCCAGGCACCCGGCCAAATCATTACCCAACTTTTCCAACACCTGCTCATACCCCTCAGCCGTCGCCGGGGTGTACCCGCCCAACGCATCCAGCTCAGCCAGTTTCACCGGCAAACCCGCCACCAGCGTCTCCGCCAGACGCGGACGCAACGGCGGCTCGCTGAACACACAGGTTTTGCCGACTTCCTGCAAACGCTTGCGCATCGCCGCGACATGCTGCGCGCCCGGTTGCACTTCGGCGGCCACGCTGAACACCCCGGTGTGTTTCAGGCCGTAAGCCTCTTCAAAGTAATCAAACGCTTCGTGAAAGACGAAGTACGGCTTGCCTTCAACGCTGGCCAGACGCTGCTTCAAACGCTGATCCAGTGCATCCAGACGCTCATCAAACGCCTTGGCATTGCTCTGATAGCGCTCGGCATTCGCCGGGTCGGCAGCGCTGAGGTCTGCGGCCATCTTGTCGGCGATCACTCGCGCATTCACCGGCGACAGCCACAAATGCGCATCCAGTGTGCCCGGGCGATGATCGTGATCATGCTCGTCGGCCTCTTCGGCGTGGGAGTGGCTGTCTTCAGCAAAACGCCGCAGCTTCATCCCCGGCAGATCCTGCACCGCCACGCTCGGCAGCGTACGACCGTTCAGCACGCGCGGCAGGAATCCTTCCATGTCCGGGCCGATCCAGTAGAGCAGATCGACCGATTGCACCTTCCGTACGTCGGATGGCCGCAGCGCGTAATTGTGCGGCGAGGCACCCGGCGGCAGCAGCACTTCGGGAATCGCCACACCGTCCTGCACGGCCGCTGCAATCAGCTGCAACGGCTTGATGCTGGTGAGGACTTTGACCTCGGCCTGAGCCGAACCGATCAGCAGAAAACTGGCGACAAAAGCCACAAAAACAGAAAAAAGTCGGGACACGATGACCACTCAAGGAGGCGAGAACGGGTAACATAATAACGTCTCTATCAAAACTCGTCGCCGCCCATGCCTATTACACCGATTGCCAGCCGTCCCCACGACCACTCACATTGCGTGCACAGCGCTTTGTCCGAGGCCGATACCTTGTGCGCCCAGAAAGGCTTGCGCCTGACCGCGTTGCGCCGCCGGGTGCTGGAATTGGTGTGGCAAAGCCACAAGCCGCTGGGCGCCTACGACATTCTCGCCGTGCTCAGCGAGCAGGACGGCCGTCGCGCCGCGCCGCCAACCGTGTATCGCGCGCTGGATTTCCTCCTGGAAAACGGCCTGGTGCACCGCATCTCTTCGCTGAACGCCTTCGTAGGCTGCGTCCATCCGGAGCACGCGCATCAGGGCCAGTTCTTGATTTGCCGCGAATGCCACGCCGCCATCGAACTTGAGCAAAAAGTGATCAGCGACGCGATCATCAACAGCGCCAAAGACGTTGGTTTCATCGTCGAAGCGCAGACCGTCGAAGTCGTCGGTCTGTGCTCCGGTTGCCAGGGGGCTTGATGAGCAATGCGCTGATCCGTCTGGAACAGGTCGCCGTCACGTTTGCCGGGCAGACTGTGCTGGACAACATCGAGCTGAGCGTCGAGCCGGGGCAGATCGTTACACTGATCGGCCCCAACGGCGCCGGCAAGACCACGCTGGTGCGCGCCGTGCTCGGGCTGTTGAAGCCGAACAGCGGCAGCGTCTGGCGCAAGCCGAAGCTGCGCGTCGGCTATATGCCGCAAAAACTCCACGTCGATCCGACCTTGCCGCTGTCGGTGCTGCGCTTTCTACGGCTGGTGCCGGGCGTTGACCGTCCGCGTGCGCTGGCCGCGTTGAAAGAAGTCGGCGCCGAGCACGTCATCGACAGCCCGGTGCAAAGTGTTTCCGGCGGTGAAATGCAGCGCGTATTGCTGGCGCGGGCATTGCTGCGCGAGCCGGAATTGCTGGTGCTCGACGAGCCGGTGCAAGGCGTCGACGTCGCTGGGCAAGCCGAGTTGTACAGCCTGATTACCCGTCTGCGCGATCGCCATGGTTGCGGCGTGTTGATGGTGTCCCACGATTTGCATCTGGTGATGAGCACCACCGACCAGGTGGTCTGCCTCAACCGTCACGTCTGCTGCTCCGGGCATCCCGAGCAGGTCAGCGGCGATCCGGCGTTTGTCGAGCTGTTCGGCAAGAACGCGCAGAGCCTGGCGGTCTATCACCACCATCACGACCACGCTCACGACCTGCACGGTTCGGTGGTCAAAGGGCCGGTGATTGGCCAACCTCACGTTCATGGAGACAACTGCAAGCATGGCTGATTTTCTGTTGTATGCCCTGCTTGCAGGTCTGGCGCTGGCGATCGTTGCAGGTCCGCTGGGTTCGTTCGTGGTCTGGCGGCGCATGGCCTATTTCGGCGACACCCTGTCCCATGCCGCGTTGCTCGGTGTGGCGCTGGGCTTTTTGCTGGATGTCAGCCCGACGGTCGCGGTCACCGTAGGCTGCCTGCTGCTGGCGGTGCTTTTGGTGACTTTGCAACAGCGCCAACCGCTGGCGTCTGACACGCTTTTGGGAATTCTCGCACCCAGCACGCTCTCTCTCGGCCTGGTGGTACTAAGCTTCATGCATGAAGTGCGGATCGACCTGATGGCTTATCTGTTCGGCGACCTGCTGGCGATCAGCCCGATTGATCTGGCGTGGATCCTCGGCGGCAGCGCGGCGGTGCTGGTGTTGCTGGTGACATTGTGGCGGCCATTGCTGGCGATCACCGTGCATGAAGAGCTGGCCAAGGTCGAAGGCCTGCCGGTTGCAGGTCTGCGCATGGCGCTGATGTTGTTGATTGCGGTGGTGATCGCGGTGGCGATGAAAATCGTCGGTGTGTTGCTGATTACTTCACTGCTGATCATTCCGGCGGCTGCGGCACAGCGTCACGCCCGATCGCCGGAGCAAATGGCGGTCGGAGCGAGCCTGCTGGGTATGGTCGCGGTGTGTGGCGGCCTTGCTTTGTCATGGTTCAAGGACACCCCGGCAGGCCCGTCAATCGTTGTGACGGCGGCCGCACTGTTTCTGCTGAGTTTTGTTCTGCCCCGTCGTGGGGTGTAGACTTGGCCGCTTTTTGCGCAAATAGAGAGTCGCAGGAATGAAGCCGTTCGCCTCCCGTTATCTGCTCCTTGTCGCATTTTCAGTGCTGCTGGGCGCCTGCCAAAGTACTCCACCGGTGGTTGAAGCCCCCGATGCGCGGGCTACGGCCATCGCACAGCTGGAGCAAAGCCTGGCCAGCAGCGAACTGGCCACCGCTGAAGACCAATTGGCCGCTTTGCAGAAAGAAACCCCAAACGATCAATCCCTTGAGCAATACCAGCGGCAATTGGCCGAAGCGTATCTGCGTCGCAGCCAGATTGTGTTGCAGAAGGGTGATGTGAATGCCGCCGCTACGGCGCTGAGCCGTGCCCGCGTGCTGATGCCGAAAGCGCCGGCGCTGACCGGTGGCGTCAACGGCGCGATTACTGAAGCGCGCAAGGCTGAGCTGGAGAAGGCTGAAGCAGCGCTGCTGGCCGCTGAGGCCAAGCCGAAAGCCAAGGTGATCGATCCGACCGCCGAGAGCACCACGGTTGCGCTGAACATCACCGATAGCCACAAACTTCGCCGCCAACTGGATGCGATCGCCGCCGATGTGGTGAATTATGAGTGTGGGGTGACGATTCAGGCACCACGGACGAATGACTATCCTTGGTTGTCGACGTTGCTGACCAAGCGGGTCAAGAAGCTCAACCCGGATTTTGATCTGAAGATCGAGAAGCAGATCGTGCGCACCGTGCCGGCGCAGATGGTTCTTAGTCCGCGTAAACCTTAAAAAGCTTCGCGAGCAAGCTCGCTCCCACAGGGATCTCCAGTGAACACAAAATTTGTGTTTATAGGAGAACCCTTGTGGGAGCGAGCTTGCTCGCGAAAGCGTCCTTTCAACCAACGAAGATCTTAAGCTGGAATGGCCTTGGCCTTAGGCTCACGAGCCCAAACCCGATGCTGCCCAATCGCAGCAAAGAACGGCTTGGTCAGCCCCGGTACATCCTTGCCTTGCAACAACCCGGCATCCGCTTCCAGTTTCAGCAGATCCTGCAATTGCTTGGCATCACCCTGCAATGCAATCGCCTTCAAATGCTTGTAAGCCTCCAGCACGTAGTGCAACGCCACGCCGTCACCGCTCAACGCTTTGACCGACGCCGCGCCGCCCGGCACAAACACCGCATCGAAAATCACCGACGGCATGCCTTCCATCGAAGCATCCACAGGCAACATTTTTCCGTCCGCAGTTTTCACCGGCGCCGAAGTCGGGCCGAGCAATTTGGCGTGCGCACCTTCCGCCGCCAATGCCTTCTTCATCGCATCAATCGCCGCACCATCGACGCCGTTGGCAGCAAGAATCGCCACTTTGCGGGTTTTAATGTTCTCTGGCAGCAGATTCGCCTGGCTCAGCGCTGGCGAGTGATCGAACGACACCTTGCGCGCATCCACCGTGCCTTTGGTAGGCGCAGGCAGACCCAGGTTGGCCGCGACGCGTTTGGCCAGTTCCAGATCAATGTTGGCCAGAATCTCGTTCACCTCGCGCGCGCGGATGAACTCGCGTTCAACCTTGCCCAGCTCGAAGCTATAGGCCGCGATGATGTGCTCTTTCTCGTGGTCGCTCATGCTGTTGAAGAACAACGTTGCCTGAGAGAAGTGATCGCTGAACGACTCGCTGCGCTGGCGGATCTTGTTCGCGTCGATACGCTCTGGATAACTTTCAAAACCACCGTTCTGCGCGGCAGGCGGGGTTTCTTTCGGCCAGCCGCCATCAATCGAGTTCGGCTCGTAAGAGGCACGACCCTTGTCGATCACCGTACGGTGCTGCGCATCGCGCTGGCCATTGTGGAAGGGCGCGACCGGGCGGTTGATCGGCAGCTCATGAAAGTTCGGCCCACCGAGTCGGCTGATTTGCGTATCGGTGTAGGAAAACAACCGACCTTGCAGCAGCGGGTCATTGGAGAAGTCGATGCCCGGCACGATGTGGCCAGGGCAGAACGCAACCTGCTCGGTCTCGGCGAAGAAGTTGTCCGGGTTACGGTTCAAGGTCATTTTGCCCAGCGGCGTGATCGGCACGATTTCTTCGGGGATCAGCTTGGTCGGGTCGAGGATGTCGAAATCGAAGTCGTGCTCGTTTTCCTCCTCGATGATCTGCACACCAAGCTCCCATTCAGGGTAGTCGCCCATCTCGATCGCTTCCCAGAGGTCGCGGCGATGGTAGTCGGTGTCTTTACCGGCGAGCTTCTGCGCCTCGTCCCAGACCAGCGAGCAAGTGCCGGCAGTCGGGCGCCAGTGGAATTTGACGAAGCGCGATTTGCCTTCGGCGTTGATCAGCCGGAAGGTGTGCACGCCGAAGCCTTGCATGCTGCGCAGGCTTTTCGGGATCGCCCGGTCGGACATCGCCCAGATAACCATGTGCGCCGATTCCGGCACCAGCGAGACGAAATCCCAGAAGGTGTCGTGGGCAGAGCCACCGGTAGGGATTTCATTGTGCGGCTCGGGTTTCACTGCGTGGACGAAGTCGGGAAACTTGATCGCGTCCTGAATGAAGAAGACCGGCATGTTGTTGCCGACCAGGTCGAAGTTGCCTTCATCGGTGAAGAACTTCACCGCGAAACCGCGCACGTCGCGTACGGTGTCGCCGGAGCCACGCGGGCCCTGCACCGTGGAAAAGCGCACAAACACCGGCGTCTTTTTCCCCGGATCCTGTAGGAAACCGGCCTTGGTCAGTGTCGAATGGTTCTCGTAAGCCTGAAAGAAACCATGGGCGCCAGTGCCGCGCGCGTGGACGATGCGCTCCGGGATGCGTTCATGGTCAAAGTGCGTGATTTTTTCACGCATGATGAAGTCTTCAAGCAGCGATGGCCCGCGCGGGCCGGCCTTCAGGGTGTTCTGGTTGTCAGCAATCTTGACGCCCTGATTGGTGCGCAGGGCTTGGCCAGTGGCGTCGGAGCGAAATTTCTCCAGGCTGTCGAGTTTGGCGTTGGTGTTGGCTCGATCCGGGGCATCGGTTCCGGCCATCTGGCTTTTGTCGGACGTAGGCTTCTTGCTCATCAGTCGTAAACTCCTCGGTTGACCCCGTGTTTGCCGGGGACTCTTGAGTGGTTCCCGGGCACGGCACCCAGGGTTTTCAAGTCGCTTACTTAGTGACTGATGAGGCGCTCGGAGCGTTCCTTTTTTATGACCTTTGATCTTGTTATTGCCAAATCGAAGGTTAATTGCGAAATAAATGCTAAGAACCTCTATACGGACAGGCTAAAATGCGCGCCCGGCTAACCGCTGATCCTTTTCTAACGCGCCCCACAAGGTTCGCTACGTGATCGAGTTTCAAAACGTCCACAAGACTTACCGCGTCGCCGGTAAGGATATTCCCGCGCTGCACCCGACCAGTCTCTCGATTGAGAACGGTCAGGTCTACGGCCTGATCGGCCATTCCGGTGCGGGAAAAAGTACTCTGCTGCGTCTGATCAATCGCCTGGAAGATTCCAGCGGCGGCAAGATCTTCGTCGACGGTGAAGAAGTCACCGCGCTCGACGCCAAAGGCCTGCGCCGTTTCCGTCAGCAAGTCGGGATGATCTTCCAGCACTTCAACCTGTTGGCCTCGAAGACCGTCGCCGACAACGTTGCGTTGCCGCTGACCCTGGCCGGTGAGTTGTCGACCAGCGAGATCAATCAGCGTGTGGCTGAACTGCTGGCGCGCGTTGGTTTGTCTGACCACGCCAAGAAGTACCCGGCGCAATTGTCCGGCGGCCAGAAGCAGCGCGTCGGCATCGCCCGCGCTCTGGCGACCAAGCCGAAGATTCTGCTGTGCGACGAAGCCACCAGTGCCCTCGACCCGCAGACCACCGCTTCGGTGCTGCAATTGCTGGCCGAGATCAACCGCGAGCTGAAACTGACCATCGTCCTGATCACCCACGAGATGGACGTGATCCGTCGTGTTTGCGATCAAGTAGCGGTGATGGACGCTGGCGTGATCGTCGAGCAAGGTTCGGTGGCCGATGTGTTCCTGCATCCGCAGCACCCGACCACCAAGCGTTTTGTTCAGGAAGACGAGCAGGTCGATGAAGGCGAGCAGCGTGATGATTTCGCGCACGTGCCGGGCCGTATCGTCCGTCTGACCTTCCAGGGCGAAGCGACCTACGCACCGTTGCTCGGTACCGTCGCCCGGGAAACCGGGGTCGACTACAGCATCCTCGCCGGTCGTATCGACCGCATCAAAGACATCCCCTACGGGCAATTGACCCTGGCCGTCACCGGTGGCGACATGGAAGCGGCCTTCGCCCGCTTCACCGCCGCTGATGTCCACATGGAGGTGCTGCGTTAATGGAAATGTTCGACGCTGCAATCAAGAACTACGACGCCGCGATAGAAGCCATCAAGCTGTTCTTCCAGAACATCGACTGGCTGGAAATCGGCCTGGCGACCAACGACACCATGATGATGCTCGGCGGCTCGCTGCTGTTCACCGTGTTGCTCGGCCTGCCGCTGGGCGTGCTGCTGTTTCTCTGCAGCCCGCGCCAGTTGCTGGAAAACCGCGTTCTCTACGCGATCATGTCGTTGGCGGTGAACATCCTGCGTTCGCTGCCGTTCATTATTCTGTTGATCGTGATGATCCCGCTCACCGTGCTGATCACTGGCACGTCGCTGGGCGTGGCCGGTGCGATTCCGCCGCTGGTGGTGGGTGCCACGCCGTTCTTCGCGCGTCTGGTGGAAACCGCGCTGCGTGAAGTCGATCGCGGCATCATCGAAGCGACCCAGGCCATGGGCGCGACCACGCGGCAGATCATTCTCAACGCATTGCTGCCAGAAGCCCGTCCGGGCATCTATGCAGCGATTACGGTGACGGCGATTACACTGGTTTCCTACACGGCAATGGCCGGTGTGGTCGGCGCCGGTGGTCTGGGTGACCTGGCGATCCGTTTCGGCTACCAGCGTTTCCAGACTGACGTGATGATCGTCACCGTGGTGTTGCTGCTGATTCTGGTGCAAGTGCTGCAGATGGTGGGCGACCGTTTGGTCGTGCATTTCTCGCGCAAATAAGCGGTTTTTGTATTGAACAGATGAGCCGGCCATTCGCTGGCAGGCGCCAGACGGGCGCCTCATAAGGAGTTAGCTGAATGAAAAAACTGATCGCTGCTTTCGCTGCCGTTGCAGCATTCTCGGCCCACGCCGAAACCCTGACCGTTGCCGCCACCCCGGTGCCGCACGCAGAAATCCTCGAGTTCGTGAAGCCAGCCCTGGCCAAAGAAGGCGTGGATCTGAAGGTCAAGGTCTTCACCGACTACATTCAGCCGAACGTACAGGTCGCCGAAAAGCGTCTGGACGCCAACTTCTTCCAGCACCAGCCGTACCTCGATGAGTTCAACAAGGCCAAAGGCACTAATCTGGTCGCCGTGACCGGTGTGCACCTGGAGCCGCTGGGTGCTTACTCGAGCAAGATCAAAGATCTGAAAGACCTGCCAAGCGGCGCCAACGTGGTGATCCCGAACGACGCCACCAACGGCGGCCGTGCGCTGTTGCTGCTGGCCAAGGCTGGCGTGATCACGTTGAAGGATCCGACCAACATCCTGTCGACCGTCAAAGACATCGCGACCAACCCGAAAGACCTGAAAATCCGTGAACTGGAAGCCGCGACCATCCCGCGCGTGCTGACTCAGGTTGACCTGGCGCTGATCAATACCAACTACGCGCTGGAAGCCAAGCTCGATCCGTCCAAGGATGCGCTGGTGATTGAAGGTAATGACTCGCCGTACGTGAACATCCTTGTGTCCCGCCCGGACAACAAGGACAGTGAGGCGATGAAGAAACTCGCTGCTGCGCTGCACAGCCCGGAAGTGAAGCAATTCATCACCGAGAAGTACAAAGGCGCGGTGCTGCCGGCGTTCTGATTTAGATTGCTGCAACGAAAAAAGGGACGCCACTGGCGTCCCTTTTTTGTGTCTGAAATACCGCTCCGGTAGCACTAAATTTGTGGTGAGGGGATTTATCCCCGATGGGCTGCGCAGCAGCCCCAAATGCAGCATTTGCGCGCTAACTGGTTTGCTGCATTCAGGGGTATTGGGACGGCTGCGCCGTCCATCGGGGATAAATCCCCTCGCCACAAAGGGTTCTCGGTGCGTCCATTGGTGACTTATTTGCGGTTTAGCATGACCGGGAGTTGCGCAACCAGTTTGGCGTTGTTCAATGGCGCACGAATAAACCCACGCTGGGTGCCATCCGGGCCAATCACCGCGAGGTTACCGCTGTGATCCACCGTGTAATTCGGCTTACTGGTATCCGCCGGAATAAACGGAATACTCACCGCATTCGCCACCTTCTGCAGCTCTTCAATCGAAGTCGGCGTCAGGCCGACAAACTGCGGATCAAAGTAGCCCAGATATTGCTTCAACTGCTTCGGGTTATCGCGGTTCGGGTCAACGCTGACCAGCACGATCTGCAACTTATCCACGGCGTCTTTCGGCAGTTCACTCTTGATCTGGCGCAGCTGTGCGAGGGTGGTCGGGCAGATGTCCGGGCAGAAGGTGTAGCCGAAGAACAACAGACTCCACTTACCTTTCAACTCATTGATCGCCACCGGTTTGCCGTCCTGATCGGTCATCGTTACGTCCGGTAGATTCCTGCTCTGCGGCAGCAGAATAATGCCGGCATCGATCAGCGCAGTCGGGTCGCCCTGGCCCTTGCCGCTCAGCACTTTGTTGACGGTCAGGCCGAGGATCAGCGCGATCACGGCGACGAGGATGAAGACGGTTTTCTGGGTTCGAGTCATAGGTTCAACAGTAAGTAGTGGTCTACGAGCAGGGCGATGAACAGCAGAAACAAGTACCAAATAGAGTACTTGAAGGTGTTGATCGCCGCGTGCGGCCGAGTGCCACGGTACAGCACCACGGCCCATTGCAGAAACCTTGCGCCCAGAGCGAGCGCGCAAATCAGGTAGAGCACGCCGCTCATGTGGATCACGTAAGGCAGCAGACTCACCGCCAGCAGCGCGAAGGTGTACAGCAGAATGTGCACTTTGGTGTAGTGCTCGCCGTGGGTGACCGGCAGCATCGGGATGTCGGCCTTGGCGTATTCCTCTTTGCGATGGATCGCCAGCGCCCAGAAGTGCGGCGGCGTCCAGGCGAAGATGATCAGCACCAGCAACAACGGTTCGGCGCTGACGTGGCCGGTGGCGGCAGTCCAGCCGAGCAGAGGCGGAGCGGCGCCGGCGAGGCCACCGATGACGATGTTCTGCGGCGTCGCACGTTTGAGGAAACCGGTGTAGATCACCGCGTAACCGAGAAGCGAAGCGAGCGTTAGCCACGCCGTCAGCGGATTGGTGAAGGTCAGCAACAACGCCTGACCGAGCAGCGCCAGAACCAACGCAAAGGTCAGCGCCGCTGCGGGCGAAACCCGGCCCTCGGCCAACGGCCGTTTATGCGTACGCGCCATCACCGCATCAATGCGCCGATCAACCACATGATTGACCGCTGCCGCGCCACCGGCACACAGCGCAATCCCCAGATTGCCGAACACCAGCACCGTCCATGGCACCCCGGCGCGGGTCGCGAGGAACATGCCGACCAGCGAGGTGATCAGCATCAGCACCACGACTTTCGGTTTGGTCAGTTCCAGATAATCACGCCAGATTGCCTGATGCGGACGTTCGCCAATCAGAATCGCCACGGCGTTTCTCCTTTAATAGTGATGGGCGCGGCCGAGTGTTTACGCGGGCTCAGGCGCCAGCGCGCGAGCACCGGTTGTTTGACTCGAACCAGACTGGTGCGCGCGTGGTAATTGACCAGCACCATGGTCAGCAACAACGCGGCTCCGCCGGCGTTATGCGCGACAGCTACCGGCAGCGGCAGATGGAACAACACGTTGCTGATGCCGAGGGTGATCTGCGCCGCGAGGGCGACGAGAACCAGACCGGCCAACCGCGTCATGCCAACCACTTTTAGTTGCCAGGCGAGACCGAGCAGCACCAACGTCACCAGCAACGCGCCGATACGGTGAGTCAGGTGAATCGCCGTGCGCGCATCGCTGTCGAGTTGCCCGCCGAGATAATTCGGGCCGATGTGTTGAGTCAGGTGAAAGCCGTTGGCGAAATCCGCCGGTGGCAACCACTGCCCGTGGCAGGTTGGGAAGTCGATACACGCCACCGCCGCGTAGTTGGAGCTGACCCAGCCACCCAGCGCGATCTGGCCAATCACCAACAACAATCCCGCCGTCGCCCAATACTGCAAACGCTTGGGCACGGTCAGCGCCGGCAACACGCCGGACAATCTCAAGGTCAGCAAAAACAGCAGACTCAACGTCGCAAAACCGCCAAGCAAATGCCCGGTTACCACTTGCGGCCAGAGCTTGAGCGTCACCGTCCACATGCCAAACGCCGCTTGCGCAAACACCACCGCCAGCAGAAACAGTGGCAGCTTCAATGGCTGCCCCGGATGGCGACGGTTAACCCACGCGCGCCCGGCCAGAATCGAAATGAGCAGGCCGAGGGTGCCGGCGAAGTAGCGGTGGATCATCTCGTTCCAGCCCTTGTGCGCCTCCACCGGCGAATCGGGGTAATGCAGTTCGGCATGGGCCAGTTGCGCTTCGCTTTTCGGCACGCTGATAAACCCGTAGCAGCCCGGCCAGTCCGGACAGCCGAGGCCGGCGTGGGTCAGGCGCGTATACGCGCCGAGCAGCACCACAATCAGGGCCAGCAGGGTGGCAAACAGCGCGAGGCGAAATCCAGGTTTGGCCATGACGATGCCCTTATCCGATGTTCGACAGTTTCAGCAGGTGACGCAGGTCGTTGAGCAGATCCTTGCCTTTCACATTCGGCTCGTAACGCAGCACGAGATTGCCGTGCGGGTCGATGATCCACAGTTGCGGCGTGGCTTTGTCGCCCGTGGTTTTACTGAACACAGCGGCGTCCAGCGGATAGCGTTGCAGCTGTGGATATTCGCGGTTGAGCTTGGCGTCGTAATCAGTGCTGACCGGTTGCGCAACGGCGAGGGCATGGCTGGCGCGGCCGGCATCGCGACCGAGGCCGATCTGAATCTGCCGCGCCAGATACACCAATTGCTGGCAGTCCACTGCGCAATCCTTCGGTGCGGTGACCAGGATCTGCCAGCGCTCCTCATCGGCTTGCACGCCGAGGTCGGCGCGGGTCTGGCCGTTGCCGATCAGTTCACCGTGATAGCTGCGTCCGTCCGGGACCCAGAACTGCAACTTGTACATGCCGGTGGCGAGCACCATCGGGCCGATCACGCCGAGCAAGATCAGCAGCAGCTGAACGCGCCCGCGACGGCGGCTGGCGGCAGGTTTCGCCTCAGACATGCTGGGTGGATTCATGGCCGTTCCCATGGTGTTTCTCCTTTGCGTTGTGCAAGCCCAAATAGACGTAGAGGCCGAGCAGGGCGGTGGCCATGGCGAACCACTGCACGGCGTAACCGAGGTGTTTTTCCGGGCCCATCGCAACCACCGGCCAATCGGCCTCGTAGCTGGCCGGGCCGGGTTCGGCGCGTAATTCGTAGGCGAAGCCGTCGCGGTCGAGGGTTTGCCACAGCTTGGCGGGTTCGACGGCGGTGATGGTTTGTGGCCAGGTGCTGCTGACTGGATCAGCGTGCAACTGAAAAGTTGCGCCGGGGGCGACGTAGACCCAGGCATCGATATTCAACGCCTCAGTGGGCGTGGTGAATTGCGGCGGTACACGGCGATCCGGCCACGGCAACCAGCCGCGATTGACCAGCAGCCACAAACCGCTGCGTTGATCCTGAAACGGTTGCAGCAACTCGACGCCGACCTTGCCGTTACGCTGGCGGTTATCCAGCAGCAAGCTGTGCGCGGCATCGAACTGGCCGTGCAGATGCACGCGGCGATAGGCCGGATCGGATGTGTGTGGCAACTCGGTGCTGGCCATCGGCTCGGCCGCGCGACGTTCGGCGTAACTGGCGAGCAGGGCGGTTTTCTCGGCGCCCCGGCTCAGTTGCCAAAAGCCCAAAGACACCAATAGCGGCAGCAATAACGCCACCACCACGGTCGGAATCACGCCCGGACGAAAGCGCTTCATGGCCGCGCCACAAAGTCAGTCGTTGCGCTCGCTATACTCAATTGCATCGCCTGTCCCCCGGAGTTCTTCCCATGCTCAAAACAGCGATCGTCCTGATGCTGATTGCCACGGTGATCAGCCTGTTCAGCGGCCTGTTTTTCCTGGTCAAGGACGACAGCAGTTCCAATCGCCTGGTCATCGCCTTGAGTGTTCGGGTGGCATTGGCCGCTGCCACCGTCGGCTTGATCGCCTGGGGCTTTTACAGCGGCCAATTGGTCTCGCATGCACCGTGGTAGACACTAGTTGCAAGTGGCAAGCGGCAAGCTACAAGTTAAAAGCCTTACCGCTTTGCCTTGAAGCTCGAAGCTTGCAGCTTGCAGCTTTTGTTGTGGCTTGCAGCTGTTGTTAAAGTACGTAAACGAAGATAAACAGGCCGATCCACACCACGTCGACGAAGTGCCAATACCAGCTCGCCGCTTCGAAGCCGAACTGGTGCTCGTTGTCGAAGTGGCCCTTCATGATCCGCATCAGCATCACAAACAGAATGATCGTGCCGATGGTCACGTGGGCGCCGTGGAAACCGGTGAGCATGAAGAACGTCGCGCCATAAATGCCCGAACCGAGGGTCAGCCCCAGTTCGTGATAGGCGTGAATGTATTCCTCAGCCTGGAAACCGAGAAACGCGCAACCGAGCAGCACGGTGATCGCCAGCCAGATTTTCAGCGCGCCGCGATGGCCCTTTTTCAAGGCATGGTGGGCGATGGTGATGGTCACACTGGAGCTGACCAGCAGGATCGTGTTGATCAGCGGCAGGCCCCACGGGCTGATGACGTCCTTCGGTGGCGGGAACAGTTTCGGATCCGGTGTGTGCAGCAGCGGCCAGGTGAACTGGAAGTTCGGCCAGAGCATATGCGCGATGCCTTTGGTGCCTTCGCCGCCGAGCGCCGGGCCGGAGACGTGGCGCACGTAAAACAGCGCACCGAAGAAGGCGACGAAGAACATCACCTCGGAGAAGATGAACCAACTCATGCCCCAGCGAAACGAGCGATCCAGCTGCGCGCTGTAGAGTCCCGCGCGGCTTTCCTTGATCACCGCGCCGAACCAGCCGAACAGCATGTACGCCAGCAACAGGCCACCGACGAAAAAGATGTACGGGCCGTGGGATTCCGGGCGCGCCGCCTTTAGATCGTTGAACCAGACGGCCAGGCCGTACACGGTGATCGCCATGCCGAAGGTCGCAATGATCGGCCATTTGCTTTGCGGCGGAACGTAATAATGCTCATGAGTTGCCATTTATTGTTCTCCTTATCGGGCACGCTCAACCGCCAGTGTTTACAGCCACTGGCGGATGTCGGGCGGTGATATCGAACAGCGTGTAGGACAGCGTCAGGTGCTTCACATCCTTGGGCATGTCGCGGTCAACAATGAAGCGCACCGGCATCTCGATCTGCTGACCGGGCTGCAGCACTTGCTGGGTAAAGCAAAAGCATTCGGTCTTGTGGAAATACGCCGCCGCGTTACTTGGCGCGATGCTCGGCACGGCTTGCGCACTCATCGGTTTGTCGGTGGGATTGCGCGCGATGAAGATCATCTCGTTGACTGCGCCGGGATTGGCGGTGAGTTCGTCATGTTTGGGATAAAAATCCCACGGCATGTCGACGTTGTTGGTCGACAGAAACTGCACGCGCACCTGGCGCGAAGTGTCGACCACTTGCTCACCCTCGTACTGCCCACCGGTCTTGCCGTTGATGCCGAAGGCTTTGCACATCACGTCGTAGATCGGCACCAGGGCAAAGCCGAAAACGAACATCGCTACCACGACACCGAGGAGGCGGGTGACGAGTTTCTTCATCGAGATCGAATCAGCCATGGCTTCCACCTCCCCGGTGATTACCGTTGCCTGGCAATACCTTTGTGGTGAGGGGATTTATCCCCGACCGGCTGCGCAGCAGTCGTAAAGCCGGCGCATGGGGTGTGCCTGATACACCTTGGTTGCAGGTTTTGGGGCTGCTTCGCAGCCCATCGGGGATAAATCCCCTCGCCACAGTGGATCTGTGTGCATCCAGAGAATATCTGTGAGCATCCACAGGGGCTCTATTTGCATCCAACAAATATCTTTGAACATCCACAGGGGCTTTGTGTGCATCCAAAGAAGATTTGTGAGCATCCACAGGGGATCTGTGCCTCTGCACCAATTTCACAAAAGGCTGGATATTCATTTCACTTCCGGCGGTGTGGTGAAGGTGTGGTACGGCGCCGGTGACGGCACGCTCCACTCCAGACCTTCCGCGCCATCCCAAGGCTTGGCCGGTGCTGGCGGGCCGCCGCGTATGGTTTTGATCACGATGAACAGGAAGAAAATCTGCGTCGCGCCGAACATGAACGCGCCGATCGACGAGACCATGTTGAAGTCGGCGAATTGCAGGTTGTAGTCCGGAATCCGTCGTGGCATCCCCGCCAATCCGACAAAGTGCATCGGGAAGAAGGTCAGGTTCATGCCGACAAACGACAGCCAGAAATGCAGCTTGCCGAGGGTTTCGTCGTACATGTGGCCGGTCCATTTCGGCAGCCAGTAATAGGTCGACGCGAAGATCCCGAAGATCGCCCCCGGCACCAGCACGTAGTGGAAGTGCGCGACGACAAAGTAGGTGTCCTGATACTGGAAGTCCGCCGGGGCGATGGCCAGCATCAGCCCGGAGAAACCGCCGATGGAGAACAGGATCACGAACGCCACGGCAAACAGCATCGGCGTCTCGAAGGTCAGCGAGCCTTGCCACATGGTGCTGGCCCAGTTGAACACTTTCACCCCGGTCGGCACCGCGATCAGCAGCGTCGCGTACATGAAGAATAACTCGCCCACCAACGGAATGCCGACCACGAACATGTGGTGCGCCCAGACAATGAACGACAGGAAGGCAATGCTCGCCGTCGCATAAACCATCGAGGTGTAGCCAAACAGCGGCTTGCGCGAAAAGGTCGGGATGATCGAGCTGACGGCGCCGAAGGCCGGCAGGATCATGATGTACACCTCGGGATGCCCGAAGAACCAGAACACATGCTGGAACAACACCGGATCACCGCCACCGGCGGCACTGAAGAAACTGGTGCCGAAGTGGATGTCCATCAGCATCATCGTCACGCACCCGGCCAGTACCGGCATCACCGCGATCAGCAGGAATGCGGTGATCAGCCAGGTCCAGACGAACAGCGGCATTTTCATCAGCGTCATGCCGGGGGCGCGCAGGTTGAGAATGGTCGCGATCACGTTGATCGCGCCCATGATCGAGCTGATGCCCATCAAGTGGATGGCGAAGATGAAGAAGGTCACGCTTTCCGGCGCGTACGTCGTCGACAGCGGCGCGTAGAACGTCCAGCCGAAGTTCGGCCCGCCACCGGGGGTGAACAGGGTCGACACCAGGATCAGAAACGCCGCCGGCAACAGCCAGAAGCTGAAGTTGTTCATCCGCGGCAGGGCCATGTCCGGCGCGCCGATCATCAACGGGATCATCCAGTTGGCGAGGCCGACGAAGGCCGGCATCACCGCACCGAAGACCATCACCAGACCGTGCATGGTGGTCATCTGGTTGAAGAACGCCGGCTCGACGATTTGCAGCCCCGGCTGGAACAGTTCGGCGCGTATCACCATCGCGAACGTACCGCCGAGCAGGAACATGCAGAACGCAAACCACAGGTATAGCGTGCCGATGTCCTTGTGGTTGGTGGTCAGCACCCAGCGCATCAGGCCTTTGGCGGGGCCGTGGGCGTGGTCGGCATGACCATGGTCATCGATGACTGCGCTCATGGCCGGTCTCCTGTACGTGAGTGGGCGGGGCAGGCCGGGGCGCGCTGCCCCGGCCGGTTCACGAAGTACGCGATAGACCGGCTCATTTGCTTTCCGCCTGTTTCAGCTCCAGCACTTCTTTTGGCGTGACCATGTCGCCCTTGTTGTTGCCCCAGGCGTTACGTTCGTAGGTCACGACCGCTGCGATATCGACTTCCGACAGCTGCTTGCCGAACGCCGCCATGGCGGTGCCGGGCTTGCCGTGGAAGACGATGCTCAAGTGGCCTTCTTTCGGTCCGGTGGCGATTTTCGAGCCCTTGAGCGCCGGGAACATTGGCGGCAGGCCCTGACCTTCGGCCTGGTGACAGGCCACGCAAGTGGTGTGATAAATCTTGTCGCCGCGTTCCTTGAGTTCGTCGAGGGTCCATTCCTTGCTGGTCAGCTCTTTAAGCTGCGCGGCTTCGGCTTTGCGCTCGGCGAGCCATTTGTCGTAGTCGGCTTTCTCCTTGACCTCGACCACGATCGGCATGAAGCCGTGATCCTTGCCGCACAGTTCGGCGCACTGGCCACGGTAGATGCCGGGCTTGTCGATGCGCGTCCACGCCTCGTTGACGAACCCCGGAATCGCATCGCGTTTGACCGCGAAGGCCGGCACCCACCACGAGTGGATAACGTCGGCGGAGGTCACGAGGAAGCGCACCTTGGCCCCGGTCGGCAGCACCAACGGCTTATCGACCTCGAGCAAGTAGTGCTCGCCCTTGGCTTCCTTGTTGTGGATTTGCTCGGCGGGGGTGGCCAGGTTGCTGAAGAACTCGACGTCCTGACCCAGGTATTTGTAGTGCCACTTCCACTGATAACCGGTGATCTGGATATCGATATCCGGCTCACTGGTGTCGTACATCTTGATCAGGGTGGCGGTCGCCGGCACGGCCATCGCTACCAGAATCAGGAACGGTACGACGGTCCAGAGAATCTCGACGGTGGTGCTTTCGTGGAATTTTGCGGCGACCTGCCCGGTAGAACGGCGGTGCACCATCATCGACCAGAACATGGCGCCGAAGACGATGATCCCGATCACCACACAGATCCAGAAAATGGTCATGTGCAGGTCGAATACTGCGTGACTGATTTCAGTCGCTCCAGGCGCCATATTCACAGTCCATGCGGCGTGTGCCGGACTGAAAATCGACCACAACAGGAGGCCCATCCAGACGTGTGGATGTCGCATCATTGCGGGTTCCCCTTATCGTTCTTGTTATCCCGCCGGCTTTCGCCTGCGGCAAGGGAGCGGCTGCATCAGACTACGAACTTGAATCGCCGGGCCTTGCTGCGGGTGCAGTCGGGCGTCATCAGCTAACTCCATTCACTGGCGAGTATAGTCAGCGGCTGAGAATTGCAACGTGGCGAGGTAAATGATCTGAAACAGCTGGAACTTGCGTTCAAGGTCACGAATGGAGAAGGATGCAGACGAGTGGTGGCAAATCGATATAACGCAGCTGCATCAAGGATGAAATAATTATGACAAATGCGTCTTAGCAATTTTCGTAAGCCAGCTAACTTATGTCTTCCCTAATTCATTGCCTTGTTCCCTGGAGTTTTCATGAACACCGCCGCATTGCGCGAGCAGATCCAAACAGCCCAACAGCACGAGAAAGACACCGGCCTGCTGACCCGTCAGCTGGAAAGCAAGCTGCCTCATTTACACCCGGCCATTCAACTGCCGGAAGCCGACGCCCAAGGCGTGCTGACGCGTTTTGTCGCCGCCTACATCGATGAAGTGCCAGACCTGCTGGATGCAGCCAATGAAGTCGCCAGGGAAGCGGGAATCGAATCGCAGATCAAACCGGTGCTGAAAATCGCCGAGCAGTATTTCCTCCAGCCGCCCGCCATCATGGCCGGGCATGTTGGCCTGGATAGCCTGCTGGATGAAGCCTATCTGGCGCACCGTTTTGTCGAAGAGGTCAACGACCTGTACATCAAGCATTTCGGCCAGCCACTGATCCCCTTGGACATGACGGTCGCCAACTTGATTGCTCACCAATTGATCGGTGAGGAATTTGCCAACCAACTGGACGAAGCGGTGCATCACGCGATCGACGAGATGCTCAACGACGAAAGTTTTGCGCTGGAATCGGTAGAAGCCTACCGCGAAAAACTCAGCAGCCCGGACACCGGCGCAGCGTGGAAACGCTGGCCGTGCATGAGCCGCCGATTGGGCGTAGGCCTGGAACTCGACCAGCCCGCCGCATAATGTTTTTGTAGGAGCAAGGCTTGCCCGCGAAGGCGGCGTGCCAGATAACGATGATGTCGTCTGACACGCC